>JABWCH010000055.1 GCA_013359215.1 Candidatus Brocadiia bacterium
GTTTTCATTTTTATTGCTCCTAATCATATTTGTTTTTGATAGGAGTATAATTCTTTATTTTTTGTTTTCAACAAAATTTACAACTAGCAAGTTGGGTTATAATATAATGAGACGATTTTGCATTAGATATAGTTTGGCAAATTTCGCCGACTGGAACAGATGCTATTATCATAGCACTGCTCATCCGTCACCTCTGGCATTGAGAAAAATAGATTATAGTTATTATTCACTTACACGTGAAATCTCGTGTAAAAGTATAAAGATTTTTCAAAGATAAAATTATCCATTCGTGCCATTCGGTCATTCGTGAAATTCGTGATAAAATGTTTTTTCTGTTTATTTTGGTTAGGAGAAAAAAAATTGAAAAAAGAGATGATTTTTTGTTTTATCTTGGTTGCTTTGCAAGGAATTTTTTCAGAAAGTCTTTCCAAAGAGCAACAATACTTGCAAAAGTTTATGAAAGCCATTATTATCTTGGAAGAGATGGGCAACTATACATTTGCCAATGCTCTTGCCCATAAATTAAGAGAAGAAGAAGTCTACCAAAAAAACATTTCCAGCATGGAAAAAAATGAAACATTTTATAAATATCTTTCCATTGAAAAAAGAGAAAAAAACGAAATTCCTGTTCATCGAAACAGAGTAAAAAAAGATTTCCAGTCAAATGATGCTTTGTATTTGATCTGGCTTTTGTCTATCTTGAAAAATCGCATGGAAGAGCCTGCTTTGTCTGAGAGCTTGAATGAAACCATACAAAAGCATTGGAAAGAGAATATCCCCAAAGAAGTAGAGAAGCAGCAAAAGAATATGTATGAATGGTATGAACGTTTGAACAAAAAGCAAGGAAATCCCTGGCAAAAGGAATTTACCGAGTACCCGAACAGCAAAGCACTCTGCGCTATAGAAACAAAAGACGAAAATTGGATGATTCTAGGCGAAACGGAAACAGAACAAGAAAAAAAAGAAATCTTTCTTCTGAAAACCAATTCTGCGGGCAATGTTTTATGGTATAAAAAATTTGGTGGCACAAGCAATGATTTTGCTAATGGTCTCATACAAACAAAGGACAATGGATATTGCATCCTGGGGACAACATGGTCTTTTGGCGCAGGCAAAAAAGATGTATGGCTCATCAAGACCAACCAGGAAGGAATAAAAGAATGGGAGCAAACTTATGGTGGTAAAAGATGGGAAGAAGCTTTTTATGCTTTAGAACACCAGGAAGGGGGATTTACCATCGCTGCCAGCAGCAATTCCTTTGATACTATCCATGAAGAAACATGGATTATCAAAACCGACAAAGAGGGCATTCCCAAGTGGCAAAAAAGCATAGAGGGCAAGAACACTAACAGGCCAGCCATGATACAAGAATTGGAAAGCAAAGAGCTAATTTTTGTAGGCGATGTCCAGGAGTATTCTCAAGACTGGAACATCCGCATTGTCAAACTTTCTGCCGATGGGCAAAAGATATGGGAAAAAAACTATGGCGGCCCCAAAAATGACCACGCTGTTGCCATTCGTTCCACGGAAGGCGGAGGATTTATTGTTGCAGGGCATACCAGCTCTTTTGGCAATGGCTGGATCAATGTATGGTTGCTCCAAATTGATAAAGATGGCAACAAAGTTTGGGATAAAACCATTGGCGAAAGCGGATCAGAAAGGCCAACCTGCCTTCAGATAACAAAAGAAGGACATTTTATTCTTGCTGGATACTATAATACTTTTGGCTCTGAAAGAAACTTGGGCTGGATAATTAAAGTAAGCTCTTCAGGCCAGTGGATTTGGAAAAAAAATTTAGGAGAAAGAACTCCAAGATGGATCATAGAAAGCAAGGACAAAGGCTTTTTTGTTGTAGGCGAAAAAATTTTAGATGGCAAATCCTCTATTTTTGCCATAAAAACAGATGAAGAAGGAAGATTTTAAATATGTTTGAATATATCCAGGGAAAAATTTCTTGTCTTAGCACTGATATTGTGGTTGTTGATGTTTCAGGAGTAGGATTTAAAATCTACACCCCAGCCAATGTCAAAGATAAGCTCAAACAAGGGGAAATGGCTAAAATTTTTATCTCTGTTTGTCTTAGAGAAGATAGCCTGAAACTTTTTGGATTTCTTACAATGCAAGATCGCGAATTGTTTGAAAAGGTACAGACCGTAAGCGGAATTGGCCCATCTTTAGCATTGCATGTTTTGAACGCAGGGAGTCCACAAGAATTCTACAATGCCGTTATGCAGGAAAACCTTGCTTTTTTCAAAAAAATTAAAGGGATTGGCCCCAAAATGGCGAGCCGTATCGTTCTGGAACTGAAAGGCAATCTGCCCAAAACAGAATTAGAGCCTATCTCTAATGATGGTAATAATTTCAAAGTGGATGCCATCAAAGCACTATTGGGTTTAGGATACCAGGAACTCCAGGCATCAGAAGCAGTTCGCAAGGCTTTTATCGAAATCCCATCTCCCAAAAATCTTGAAGTCCTGCTTTATGAAGCCTTAAAGCATATATAGAATGTTTGGTTATGCTCTTGTCCTATTTTGAAAATCGTTTCTTTGAAGCAAAGGGTATTTCTATGAAAAAGCCTTTAGAAAATCTTCTCACTCAAGCCAAAAAAAGACGCAGGGTGCAAATTGCTCTGCAAAGTTTTTGCAATTGCGTTTTTTTCTTTTCCATCCTTTTCTTTCTAACTATAGTTTTTTCCCGATTTTTATATCCTGTATTGAATCTATCTCTTGTTGCCTCGGTTTTATTTTTTGCTAGTGTACTCTTTTGTATGCTAAAAACCTTTCTTTATAGAATCACCAAAGAGAGCCTTGCCCTGGACATAGACAAAGCCTGTAAGCTAGAGGAAAGGATTTCCAGTGCTTTATGCGTTCCTGAGCATTTTCCTATCAAAGATGCCCTGGAACAAGACGCAAGCCAGTTTATAGACAAAATGGATTTGTCTCTGGTTTTTCCCTATAAAAACCAGAAAGTACTCCTGGCAAGCCTGGTTTCTATTCTTTTTTGCATTGTAGCACTGTATGCAATGCCAGAGCAGGATATTTTTCAATGGGGCAAAAAAGCAAGAGAAAAGCAGCATCTTGTAGAAGAAAAAAAGCAAATTGCCTCCCAGATACAAAAAAAAATAGATATGATGCAGGAAAAAATTGCACAACATCCTTTTGATCCTAATCTTAAGTCTTTAATGATGGATATAAAAAAATTCCAGGAACAACTGGAAAAAAATTCTTTGGAAAATCTCAAAGAAGAGATTGCACAAGTGAATTCTCTTTTGGAAAAAATAGAAAAATTTAAAGAAAACAAAATAGGAGAAATGTCGCGGATCAATCCACAAATGCAAAAAAAATTGAATCCCGATGAACTCCACGAAACTAAGGAGATGGCGAAGGCATTGCAGGAAAAAAAATTTTCTAAAGCAGCAGAAGAGATGAAAAAAATCCAAAAAGAAATGGAAAAGATTTTATCTAAGAAAAAGCTGAAAAAAAAATTAACTGAAGAAGATAAGAAAAAGATCCAAAAATTACAAGAAGAACTGGAAAAAATAGCAAAAGCAGCCAGCCAAAATAAAGAATTGCAAAAAACTTTGGAAGAATTGAGCAAGCAATTAGAAAAAATGCAAAATCTGGATAATCTTTCATCTAAGGAAGCACAAGATTTAGAGAAAGAAATGCAAAAGATGGAAAGCCTACAGGAGCAGTGGGAAAACTTACAGCAAATGGCCGAACAACTCAAGGCCATGGAAGAAATGTATCAGACACTTAAAGAAAATCGAGATAAAATGCTCGAAACAGGCACATGCCCTATTTGTGGCAAAAAAAGATGCCCTATCTGCGGCAAGACAACGTGCGGTCACGGAGATGCCTGCGAAGGGCATAAACCAGAAGATTTTCTAACAAAAGATGGCGGAGGAAACCAACAAAATGGAAACAATCCTGGGCTAAAGCCAGGCGTTGTAAAGATGCCTGGACTAACAGGCGGACTTGGGCAAGGCCAAGGTGGCAAAGTAGAAGAATCTCCTGCGAATGACAACAAATGGAATACAGTCAAGCTGCAAGGAAACAAATTCGAAGGAAAAACCATTGCTGAATTTCAATTCCGCGAATTGGGGCCTAAAGGAGAGAGCAAAATTTCTTACAAAGAATATGCTTCAGAGATGTCTCAGGAAGCCACGAGCGGCTTATCGGAGCATAAAATTCCCAAAACATACCATGATTATGTAAAAAAGTATTTTGAAGACGTTACGCAGGATTCCCAGCCAAACAACAAGTGAACTCTTTCCAAATTTTTGCCTTGACTCCTAGATAGCACGTGCTATAATGCGCTTGATAGTATTTATGTTTTTCTTTTTTGACATCTTTTTATGAAAAGAATCGATGAATGGAATCAAAAAAAGAATTCACAAAAGGAATTTGGGCAGAAAATCCTGTTTTTGTCATGATTTTGTCGATTTGCCCGTCTATGGCCACAACAAGCAATCTATCCAATGCTTTTTGCATGGGGCTGGCTGTTATTTTTGTTTTGATCTTTTCTAATATAATCATTTCTTTGATTAGAAAAGCAATTCCAGGGGAAATCAGAATTCCTTGTTATATCGTTGTGATTGCAAGCTTTGTAACAATCACCGATCTTGCTATGCATGCCTATTTGCCTTTAAAAATTTACGAGGCTCTTGGTATTTTTATACCTCTTATCGTTGTAAACTGCATTATTTTAGGAAGAGCAGAAGCCTTTGCTTCTAAAAACAATGTATGGAAGTCCTTTCTGGATGGTCTTGGCATGGGTATAGGATTTACCTTGGCCTTGTGTATTATAGGATTTACCAGAGAAATTATAGGAAATGGTACGATTTGCAACTACCAGATTGTTAGCTTTTTTACAAGCAAGAATAATAATCCTAATGCATGGATTGAGCCTATATCTGTATTTAGCCAGCCAGCAGGAGGATTCCTTGTCATTGGCTTGTATCTTGGCCTATTTTCGTATCTTCGCCGCCAAAAAAAATTGAAAGAAGTTGCAAAAGCAAAGTAGTTTCTACAAGGTAAAGGAAATTCAATGGATATTTCAACTGCTATTTCGCTTGCCATTTTTGTTGCTCTTATCAACAACTTTGTGCTTGCCCGATTTTTGGGTTTATGCCCATTCCTCGGAGTCTCCAAAAAAATGGACTCAGCCTTTGGTATGGGAATGGCCGTTATCTTTGTTATGACATTAGCTTCTGCTGTTACATGGCTTATTTATTATTACCTTTTAAGAAAGGGAAACATTTTTGGAGCACAAGATCTCGCTCCTGTTTTAAAAACAGCAAGCTATATTCTAGTGATTGCCGCTTTAGTGCAGCTTGTGGAGATGTTTTTAAAGAAAAACGTTCCAACTCTCTACCAATCTCTGGGGATTTATTTGCCCTTAATCACCACAAACTGTGCTGTGCTTGGTGTTGCGTTGCTCAACACAACAGACGCGCCTATGGCGACCCGTATCACTCAGGACAACATTTTCTATGCTATGATACAAGGTTGTGCTGGCGGAGTGGGTTTTACCATTGTGCTTCTTTTAATGTCTGGCATCCGAGAACGTCTGGAGACAGCAGATATTCCAGAATGTCTGAAAGGTGTACCGATTGCTTTTATCTGCACAAGCCTTATGGCTTTTGCCTTTATGGGATTTCTTGGACTAAGCTAGGCTTTTAGAAAAAATTTATCAGGAGTTTTTTGGTATGCCAAAGTCTTCTCGTTTGTTTGCTATGATATTATGCCTTTTTTTTCTTTCTACATTTACTTTAATTTATGCAGCCACAGGCAGCAAAGAAGCAGCAGACCCTTTATCGTCAACTTCCTTGATATGGATTTCTGTTGTTTCTCTGGCAAGTATGGGAATCGTTTTTGGTTGTGGTCTTGCTATTGCTTCTCAAATTTTTGAAGTCAAAACAGACCCCACAGTTGCAGCCATCAATGAAGTCTTGCCACAAATCAATTGTGGTGCTTGTGGGCAGCCTGGCTGCGCAGGTTTTGCAGAAGCAGTTGTAAAAGGCACTGCACAGCCCAATGGATGTAAGCCAGGAGGAGCAGCAGTTGCCAATAAAATTGGCGAAATTTTAGGAATCAAGGTAGAAGCTGCCCAGATCCCTGTTGCAACTGTTCTTTGCACAAGAAAACACGGAGTCAAAAAGCTGAAAGAATATCATGGTGTTCAAGATTGCCGAGCAGCCGTTACTTTAGGAACAAATATCTATGAATGCGCTTTTGCCTGTTTAGGTCTAGGCACTTGTTCCAAAGTCTGTGCATTCGATGCTATTCAGATGGATAGCACAACCAATATGCCTGTCGTCAAAGAAGATCTTTGTACTGCTTGCGGAATTTGCGTAAAAGAATGCCCTGTCCAAATTATTCGTCTGACTCCAAGAGACCATCATGTTCATATTCTTTGCGCTTCGACAGAAGCTCCTAAAATTAAGGCTAAAGTACACAAACCTGGCGGTTGTATTGCTTGTAAAAAATGCGTTAAAACCTGTCCAGAAGGTGCTATTGCTGTAATAGACAATGTTGCTGTGATTGACTATAAAAAATGCACTAACTGTGAAAAATGTGTAGCTGTATGCCCTACCACGGCTATTTTCAAAATACGCACTGTTGCTTTGCCATCCCAGGAAGGCAGCAACCAAGAAAAGCTGGAAAAAACACCAACCCTTTAAACGGAAAATTTTGCTTTTGGTGCTTTCTATGGCTCAAGGAAAAACCATAGAAAATCCAGAAAATACTGCAAAATTAATTTAATAATGGAGTGATAATAATGGGAAAAAAAACTTGGCAAATTGCTGTTATGTATTTTTTGATTGTATGTGTACCCATGCTTTACGCACAGAATCTTTTAGGCAAAGAATACAAATCCACAAGATGGAGATTGAAATTTGAAAATAGTGATCCTAAATCAATAACCATAACAGAGCCTAATGGCGAAAAAAAAGTTTATTGGTATATCCAATACAAGGTCATGAATAATACAGAAAGGGAAATTCCCTGGATGTTGCATATCCGAATGGTTATCGATAAAGCAAAAGAGGGAGTACAGGAATCCAAAGTCCCTGGGCTATTCTACGAAGCAAAGTTGCCTGATGAGAATAAAGAAGAATATCTGAATAATCTCCAAAGCTATTATGATACAGATTTTCCTGTTGTAAGGAAAGAAATTTTACGCCACTTGAAGCTGTATCCTGAGCTTTCTGCAAACGATAAAGCGATACTATCAGCCTTAAGCACCACACAGCCTAAGGATATTATGGATATTATGAAGGATTGCGGCCTTTCTTATATACAAATAGAGCAAAGGCTCAATGATCTGGTTGTCCAGAATCTTGCTATTTCTCAGGAAATCATTGGCAAATCTCTTTTCATGGGCGCAAAAGGCAAGCATGCTCTGTTTCTTGTACACGATCAAGAATCTTCTGTCAAAGTAGGCGAGACCATCAATGGATGGGAGCTTGTATCTTTTTCACACGATAAGGCTATTATCAAAAAAAATGATATTCTCAAAACATTGGCAAAAGGCACTGCTGTAGACTATCTTTATCTCAAAACAGATAAGATTCTTATGGAACGAGATTCCCCTATTGTTTCGGGTGTATCGGCTAGAGGTTCTTACAAAGGTCTTATGGATGAGCAATCGGGGAAAACATATCACTTTAAAAAGGCCAGCATTGCTCCTAAATCTGTGGTGCATGGACTAGCTATATTTAGCAATGTATCCAGAGAAATGGATTTTATGGGCATCGTAGTGAGCGGGCTTGTAGACCCAATAGCTAAGAAGAATAAAAAAACATACCTGGAAAATTTAGTTTTGATCTCTGCTTACAAAAAACCAGGCGATTCTTATGGTAATGATGTTTCTCCTGTAACTCCGCTTTATAGAAGAGAAGTTATTCTGAACTCAAAAGAAGTAAAGCAAAAATAATCTTTTATCCAAAGAAGAAAAACGCTAACAGAGAACAAAAGATGCTCTCTGTTATTCCCATTCTTTCTATCAAGGGTAATTTTTTTCATGATAGAGGAGGACACAGCTTTTCTGTGTAAATTCTATGATGCAGCCTGAAAATCAAGGGCTAGAGAATATATCTTTTGATTCCGTCTCCAACTATAAGGTTGTCAAAGAGATTGCCCGCGGTGGTATGGGCATTATCTTCCTGGCGGAAAAAAACACTGGCGGAATTTTAGATCATGTAGTACTCAAGTCCCTACGTAGCATAAATCCAGAAGAAGAAAAAAAATTTAAAGAAGAGGCGGAAATTGCAACCCATCTTAGGCATGAAAATATCGTTAAGACCTATGGCCTTGAGCTTGCTTCTATGTCTAAGCTGCCAGAGGATTTTCGCAAACTAATTCACCAAGAAAATACATCTTTGGAAAAAGAAGCACCTCCCCTTTCTTTTTTCGAAAAGTTGATAGGAAAAAAGTCCCAAAAAGAGCCTGAAGAAAAAAATCTTCTGATGCTCATTATGGACTATATTAAAGGCACAGACCTCTATACTATTCTGGTGCGGCATATTCAAAAAAATCTTTTATTCCCTGTTCCTCTTGCTGCTTTTATTATTGCAAGAATTGCTACAGCCCTTTCTTATGCTCACACATATATAGTACATAGAGACATTTCGCCAGAAAATATTTTGATTAGCGAACAAGGTGTTTGCAAGCTAACAGACTTTGGCATTGCTGTTCTTGCTCATCAGCAGCCAGACTATTGGGCAGGCAAGCTCCTTTACATGGCACCAGAGCAGATCCGAGGCGAAAAGTTGGATGAAAGAGCTGATATATTTGCTCTGGGAGTTGTTGCATACCAGGCGATTACGGGTATTTCCCTATTGTATGCAGCACCCAATCTCGAATTCGAAGAACAAATCAGAATTGTTTCCAACCAAATTGAAACAAGCGTTGTTCTGCCTCATCTGGTAAGGAAAGATGTTCCCCTGGAACTCTCTCGTATCATTGGCAAAATGCTTTCTCCTTTACCTGAATATCGCTATCAAAGAGCCAGTGCCATTGTGAATGACCTGGAAAAAGAATATCTTTATGCCAAAGGTTTTGGGCCAACCAACAACAGCCTTGCAAGCTATATCGATATTTTCAACAGCGATTTTGAAGAATACAATGAAGAAGAGTTGCAGCAACTTTCTTTTCTAAAAGATAGCAAAGGCGAGCTATGCTTAAAGCGCACTTTGGATGTTGAAGGTTTTACAAAAATCGGACAGAGAATGCTTGCAGAGCGCAAGGGATCGTTGATTGTCAATCAACTCCGCAGAATTCATAAAGATAAAAAGGAAAGCGTTGTTGTACCAACGGCAGAATCTCCTATCATCAAAGTGAAATATCTGGATAATGTCATTGAAGGCTTTAATTTATTAGAACAAAACGAAGTCACTGTTGGAAGAAGTGCCAAAAATACCATTGTTTTGCCAGAAAGAATCGTCTCTGCACACCACGCAAGCTTTTTCTTGCGAAATCAAAGCCCTATCCTGGAAGACAATGCAAGCAACAATGGAACTATTATCAATGGAGCTAAGGCTACAAGGGCAAGCTTAAAAGAGGGAGACAAGATACAAATAGGCTCGACATTGCTTTATTTCTTATGGGAAAAGCAAAAATCTACTAATGAAAACATAGTAAACATTAGCCTAGAAAAGCCTATGCCATTAAAAAATCTACCTCAAGATTTCACCCTGGAATTTTTACCATCCGAGGAAATCCTAACCCATATAAATGATATTACTGAAGCTTTTTTGCAAGATACTCCCTTAGGTATCATGAAGAAGAACATTATGGTGCCTGCTGTATATGAAGCAGTGAGAATGTTTTCGGGAGAATCTGATGCCAATCCAATACAGTTGCGGTACTATCTTTCCAAAAAATATATTTCCTTTCGATGCGTTTCTCCTAAAAATAGCAATGGATATGAGGTATTTCTGAATTCTATCGTAAAGCGTATGGACAACACTATTGATCCCAGAACCAGCCTTGAACCTCAGGAACTGGCAGTTTCTCTGATTTTAAAAGTTTTTGAACGTATAGAGATGATGCGATTTTCTCGAGAAATTGAAATGAAAAACTTTTTTTAATATGCTCCTGGATGGATTCTTTTGCTATGAAAAAAAAATGGCTTAATCAATTGGTATTAAAAGTTGTGCCTACTTTAGCCTCTATTTTTTCCAATATTGTAGGTCATACAACAAAGCTGCAAATTATCGCCCCTGAAGATCTTTCTCATAAAAAAGCTCTTTTGGATTGGCCCCAAGGCGTTATTTATGCTATGTGGCATAGCCGATTTTTTTATTTTAGCTACTATGCTAAAGGGAAAAAAGTCGTAACCATGATTAGTTCCAGCAAGGATGGCGAGTTCATCACAAAGACAATACAAAAAATGCGATTGTATGCTATTCGGGGTTCTTCTTCCAAAGCAGGTAAGCAGGCCATGTACCAGATGGTAGAAGTACTCAAAGAAAATGCTAAGGTACTGATGCTTCCCGATGGCCCAAGAGGGCCAAGGCATGAGATGAAAAATGGAGTCATCCGTCTGGCGCAGCTTACAGGAAGGCCCATTTTGCCTGCATCTTTCAGCACTACTTCGGGAATTTTTCTGCCTAGCTGGGATCGTTTTCTTTTACCTCTTCCCTGGGGCAAAGCAGCTCTGGTTGTTGACAAACCGATTTTTGTCCCTCCTGTACTCACGGAAGAAGAATTTGAACAAATTCGGCTTTCTTTACAGGAAAAGCTTACCAGTTTGACAGAAGAAGCAGATAGAATATGCAAACGGAATCCAGAAAAAGAAGCACTTTTCTTTCTAAGAAAAAAGAGGTGAGCAATGAAAGCAAAAAACATTTTGGCTTGCATCGCTTTTTCTTGTTTTGTATGCCTTTGTCTGGCATTACAAGCACAAGATACAGAAGTAAAACCATGGATAACATTAGAAAAGCACCAAGGGACACTTTCTTCTCTTGCATTTAGCCCCCTGGATCGTCTTTTTGTTAGTGCATCGGATAAAGAAATTTTGATGTATTCGCTGGATACAGGAGAATCTTTTCGCACTCTCAGTGGGCATACAGATAGCGTTCTATCGATTGCGTTTAGCCCAGCAGGAAAGACTTTAGCGAGTGCAGGAAAAGATAAAACCGTAGTTCTATGGGATATTCGCGAAGGAAAAATGATTTTCCGCTTTACCACGCATTCCCAAAGCGTTAACCACCTGGCGTTTAGCCCTGATGGAAAAATTTTAGCCAGTGCGGGAGACGATTTTAAGATTATTTTCTGGGATGTATTAGAAGGCAAGGAGCTGAAATCCTTTCAGGCACATCCCGATGAAATTCTTGCAATCCAGTTCAGTCTGGATGGAAATCTTCTGGTATCCATAGGAAAAAATTCCACGATAAAATTTTGGAAAGTCAAGGAAATCCAACCTCCTGCGGTTGATATAGTTCAAACCCAGGAAGAAAAGGCTATAGACTTTTTAAAGAGAGGCAATTCTTATAAGCTAAAGGGGGACTTCAACAAAGCGATTTCTGAATATAGACTAGCCGTTGAGCGAGATCCCCAATATGCAGATGCGTACTACCAATTGAGTGCGACTCATAGCCTGCGTTCTAATAGCTATCCCCAGGAAAGCCGTTTCAAAAAAAACCAGGAAGAAGACATTGCCAAGGCTCTTGAATATTTGGGAAAAGCCTTTAGCCATGGATACAAAGACTGGCAATACTTTAAACAGGATTCTTCTTTTGTTGTCATCAGCAAAGATGAAAGATACAAACAGCTTCTGGATATACATATTCCTAAAGCATTTAGAACAGAAGATGAAGAATTAAAAAAAGCAAGCGATATAAAAGAATCTTCCAAACCCATCTCTTTTAAAATTTTAGAAGAAGGCGGCATTTTGGATGCAATGGCTGAAGAAATCATTGTAAACGGAAAGACTATTTCAGAAAAAGACAAATTCTTTCCAGGCTATTCTTATGAAATCATTGTAAAATTCAAAGAGCATAAAACTGTAAAAAGAAGCATCTATCTGGAAAACACGCAAGGCGAATCTTTTGTTTTAAGGCTTCCCCTATCGAAACTAAAAACATACACTTTCACGACAAGAGATGCCTCTATTGAGCTAGATGGCATCCAGTATTCTTACAAACTTTATGCAGATAAAGACGAAATAGAAAAACACCACATTGATATACAGCCAAAGGGCGTTTTTCATTATTTTACGATTCGAGTAGAGCAACAAGCAAACCAGCTTAAGGTTGTCGCAGGATATCTCTATGCAGAAAAGCCTATGGCCTGGCTAAGGGAAGGATTCAAAACAATTGATAAGCTTAGTATCCCTTTGCTTATAAGACATTTGGATAATCTTGCCAAGAGCAACCCTGAAGGCTACCTTGCTTCTATGCTGGCTATGGAAAGATTGATGAAAAGCTATTTCTGGAGTCAGAAGATCAAATACTCTCCCATTGCCGACATTTCCCAGCTTGTCAATGCCATTGAAAACTGGAATCTCACAGAAGACCAAGATCGAATACGCATTAGGCTGCTTGTGGATGCACTGGAAGGTCTGATCGGACATAAAAGGGAATAATGATTAGGGCTTGTGCCCGTTGTATTCCCTATCTCGGACAAGCCGAAACCTAAAAGGTATTAATCACAAATGAGACGAATATACAAATTACACGAATGAAATTTTTATAAAAACTATTCGTGGCATTCGACCATTCGTCTTATTTGTGATAAAAATCTTTGCTTTTTCGGCAAACATCTAATAGTGGCATCAGTGTCCATCCGTGTTCCTCTGTAGTTGTCTTTAATTTAAATTTGACATCGCTAAGTTGCTCAAATCTTAAGCCAACACCATCGTTCAATGCCCTCTTCCCTCCAAGCCTATCTAGGGAGAATTTTATGATAGACAATATTACCAAAAAACCTTCCATTATGATTGTATTGACGTTTTTCTGCGCTGTTTCTATAGGGACGCTTTTGCTCTCTTTGCCTTATTCTACCTATAATGGAATCAGCATTGTAGACGCTTTATTTACCTCTATGTCCGCTGTCTGCGTTACAGGGCTTTCCGTTCAAGACACGGGAACATATTTTACTTTTTTTGGGCAATGCGTTATTTTGTTTTTAATGCAGATTGGCGGGCTAGGAATTTTAACTTTTGCTGCTTTTTTTATTGGTATACTCAAGGGAAGCTTAGGATTCAAAGAGCGATACTGGCTGGAAGAAAGCCTTACGCAGCAATATATATCTAATTTTAGAAATTTTTTACACCATACTTTTATCTTTGTAATTGTAGTAGAAAGTATAGGCGCTTTTTTGCTCTTTTGGGTTTTCTACGAGGACTTTCCCTTAAAAAAATCGATTTTTTTAGCTATATTCCATTCCATATCTGCCTTTTGCAATGCGGGGTTTTCTCTATTTTCCAATAGTTTAGAATCCTATAAAGGCTCTATAGCACTGAATACCATCATTATGCTTTTGATTATCTTAGGAGGGATTGGGTTCATCGTTATCAATGACATTAAGTCCCTGGCCTATAAAAGCAAAAGAGATATTTCTTTCCACACAAAGGTTGTTTTAACCACCAGTGCTTTGTTGATTGTAGCAGGCTTTTTTAGTATCCTTATCCTGGAAAATTCCCATGCACTTAAAGATATGCCAGTGAAGGACAAAATTTTGGTTTCTTGCTTTCAGAGTGTCACAGCGAGAACCGCAGGTTTTAATACAATCCCCTTCAGTAGCTTATGTGAAGCAAGCTTGCTTCTCGTTATTTTGCTTATGTTTATCGGAGGTTCTCCTGGGTCAATGGCAGGTGGAGTAAAAACGACTTCCTTTGCTTTGATGGTGATACTGCTTTGGAGTCGTATGCGAGGCAGGGAACATCCTGAAATTTTCCATAAAAGCATATCAAATAATGCAGTCGATAGGATTGTTATATTAATTTTAGGCTCTCTTTGCCTGGTTGTTGCGTGCATATTCTTGCTTTTGATTGTAGAAAGCAATACCATCTATTTTAAGGAATGCAGAGGCTCTTTTCTGATGATTGTCTTTGAGGCCATTAGTGCTTTTGCAACGGTTGGACTCTCAATAGGGATTACCCCTTATTTGACGATCCTTGGAAAGATCATTATTTCCTTTTTGATGTTTATAGGTCGCATAGGCCCTTTAACTTTGGCTGTCTGGATGATGGAAAGCAAACAACAACTGAACTATGAATACCCTGAAGAAGAAATCATGATTGGATAAAGGAAAAAAAATGGCTCAATTTGTTATTATTGGTTTATCCACATTTGGTGCTGTACTGGCACGCAACCTTTGCACTCTAGGCG
Source organism: Candidatus Brocadiia bacterium (assembly GCA_013359215.1). Taxonomy (GTDB): domain Bacteria; phylum Planctomycetota; class Uabimicrobiia; order Uabimicrobiales; family JABWCH01; genus JABWCH01. The sequence goes on from JABWCH010000055.1 coordinate 14,342, forward strand.
AGAATGTGCTTGTTATTGACTTGAATAAAGAAAAAATTCAGGCCATTAAGGATGCTGTAACTCAAGCTATTACAGCAGATGCCTGCGATAAAAAAATTTTAGAAAAGCTCATCAAAGAAACGGATGCAACCGTAATTGTATGCCTTGGAGACTCTTTAGAACAAAGCGTTATGGTGACATACTATCTGCAACAAATAGGAATTCGCAAAATCATAGCAAAGGCAAATAGCGAAGACCAGGGCAGAATTTTAAGATTTTTAGGTGCATCGGAAATCATATACCCTGAAAGAGATATGGCTGTAACCATGGCCCATAAACTCAGCAACCCTGCTTTGCTGGAAAATTTTCCCATCACCAAGGATTATTCTATTTTTGAATTCTTAGTGCCTTCTAAGTTTATCGGGAGTTCTCTCCTATCCTTGAGGCTTCGCAATGAATACGGCATGAACGTTCTTCTGATTAAGCAAAACAATCCTCCTGAAGAAACAACAGCCATTGTCCCTGGACCTGAGTATATTCTAAAAAAGCTCGATACAATTGTAGCTCTTGGCACGAGAAAAGATTTCAAAAGATTGCCTTTAGACTAATTTACTGTATGGAAACTAAGAAATTAGATGTTTGACGCAAAAGCAAAGATTTTTATCACGAATAAGACGAATGCTCGAATGACACGAATAGCTTTTATAAAAATTTCATTCATGTAATGGGAAAGATGCCTCCGAAGAAAGAGGCTAACTAACAGAGGCAAAGAAATTAAGGTATTTGAAATGCTGCTAGAAAAAATCGTACACTATCTATATGAATATTTTGACATTAAAAACTTTATAGTAAATGATCCTGCTGTGAATGAGCTTCAGGTAGAAGCATCAGAAGAAATCCATTCCATTGCCAGTGCAGTGGATGCAGGCATGGAGACTTTTGAAGAAGCAGCAAAACTGGGGGTGCAAATGCTTTTTGTTCATCATGGGCTTTTTTGGGGAAAATGTTTGCCCATAACAGGAATACATGCTCAAAGAATAGCTTTTTTAATCAAAAAGGGGATTTCTCTTTATGCAATGCACTTACCTTTAGACGCTCATAAAGAAATTGGCAATAATGTGCTTTTGGCAGGTCTGTTAGATCTGGAAGTTATCAGAAGCTTTGGAAGCTATCATCAAGTTGCTTTAGGCGTAGAAGCGAAAACAAAAAAGCCTGTATCCCTTGAAAAAATCTTTCAGCAAATAGAGAAAAATTTGAATCCCAAAGCAATTCTTCTTCCCTTTGGGAATCCTAAAATACAAAGCATTGGTATTGTTTCAGGAGGGGGTGCATCTAACATTATAGAAGCAGACCGTAAAAATATCGATTTGCTCATCACAGGAGAGGTAAACTACTCCTATTACCAGGATGCCAAGGACAGAAAAAGGAATGTCATCTTCGCTGGCCATTATGCAACAGAAACCCTGGGAATAAAAGCACTAGGAGAGCATTTAGCCAAAAAATTCAACTTGAGCCACACCTTTATCGATTTACCCGTAGCTTTTTAGTTTGACAATGTTAAATTTTAGAAAATAAGCATAAAAAACATAAAATGTTCAGTTACAAGCTACGGAATATAGGAAATTTTCTTGCTCCTGGAAATTTTCTATGCTATCCTAACAAAAAAATTTTTCATATCTCAAAAAATAGGAAATTATTGATATGAGCGAACCTTTTGTCCATCTTCATGTTCATAGCCATTATAGCCTCTTGGATGGGGCAGCTAAAGTTCCTGATCTTATCCAAAGGGCTGTAGAATTTAAAATGCCTGCCTTAGCTCTTACAGACCATGGCAATCTTTTTGGCGCATTGGAGTTTTATCAGCAAGCTAAGAAGGCAGGGATCAAGCCTATTGTTGGCTATGAAGCTTATATTAGCAACACCAGTCGGCAAGAAAGAGATAGGCAGGCCAAATACCATCATATTACGCTTCTTGCTAAAGACTATGAAGGCTATAAAAATCTTATGAAATTAGCTTCTGAAGCATACCTTACTGGTTTTTACTATAAACCAAGAATTGATAAAGACATACTTGCTTCTCATAGCAAAGGGCTCATCGCTCTTTCTGGGTGTCTTGTTTCTGAGGTATGCCGCAATCTTATAGACAACAAAATGGATAAGGCCAGAGATGCTGTTGCTTTTTATAAAGATCTTTTTCCTGGCGATTTTTATATTGAACTGCAACAAAACCATATAGAAGAGCAGCAAAAAGCAAATGAAGGACTGCTAAAACTGGCAAGAGAGTTTCAACTGCCCATGGTGTTTACCAATGATATTCATTACTTAAAGAAGGAAGATTCTGTTCCCCATGAAGTTTTGCTTTGTATCCAGACAGGTACAACTATGCAAGACCAGAACCGCTTTCGCTTTGGCTCTGACCAATTTTACATGAAATCTCCTGATGAAATGTATGAAGAAGCTAAAGATTTTGAAAACGCGGCCAAAAATACCCTGGAAATTGCGGAAAAGGTAAATTTAAACATTCCTGCAGGGGAAAACCATATACCGCCTTTTAAAGCACCCGATAACAAAAACAATGAACAATATCTCTATGAACTTTGCGAGAACGGCTTAAAAGAAAGATATGGGGCGATTAGCCCTGAGATAAAAAATCGCTTTGAACATGAGTATAAAGTCATTTGCAAGATGGGGTTTGCTTCATATTTTTTAATTGTATGGGATTTTATCAACTATGCTAGAAGCCAGGGAATTTCCGTAGGCCCAGGACGTGGTTCAGCAGCAGGAAGTATTGTATCTTACGCTTTAAAAATCACCAATTTAGACCCGATTCAATATCATTTGATTTTTGAACGTTTTTTGAACGAAGGCCGCTATGAAATGCCTGATATTGATATTGACTTTGAAACTATCAGGCGAGGCGAGGTAATCGATTATGTCACAAAAAAATACGGCGAAAAACAAGTAGTGCAGATCATTACCTTTGGAACACTTGCAGCTCGTGCTGCGATCCGAGATGTAGGTCGTGCGCTGAACATTCCCTTAAGCGATGTAGATCGAATTGCCAAAAAAGTCCCAACTGGCTTGAAAATAACGCTAGAAAAAGGTTTGGAAGAAGATCCAGAATTTAAATCTTTATACGATACAGACGCAACAGCCCGACAAATCATTGATATTGCAATTCGCCTGGAAGGCTTGAATCGTCAGCCTGGAACACATGCGGCTGGAGTCATCATCGCCGATGATGATGTAACTAACTATTGTCCTTTATATAAAAGCGCAGATGGTACGGTATCAACGCAATATTCTATGGATCACATGGTGAACCTTGGCCTTCTTAAGATGGATTTTCTAGGACTTAGCACTCTAACCCTTATTGAAAAGGCACTGTTCTTCATTAAAGAATTTCGCAAAGAAGATCTCAATATAGACAAAATACCTTTAGATGATATAAAAACATATAATATGTTGAGCAAAGGGGAAACAAAGGGGGTTTTCCAGCTTGAGTCTGATGGCATGAAAGAGTTAGTTAGAAAGCTTAAACCCGATAGATTTGAAGATATAATTGCGCTTGTGGCTTTGTATCGCCCAGGGCCACTAGGAAGCGGCATGGTGGACACATATTGCCGTTGCAAGCATGGTATGGAACAGCCTGTATATAAGCATCCTATTTTGGAAAAAATTCTCTCAGAAACTTATGGTATCATTTTGTACCAAGAGCAGGCTATGCGCATTGCCAGCGATCTTTCTGGCTTTAGCCTTTCCGAAGCAGATAAGCTACGCAAGGCTATGGGGAAAAAGAAAAAAGATCTTATGCAATCCTATCGTGTAAAGTTTATCGAAGGAGCAAAAAAGATCCACAATGTGGACGAACAGGTTTCTGCAGAAACATTTGATCTTATTGATTATTTTTCAGGATATGGATTCAATAAATCCCATAGTGCTGCTTATGCTTTGGTTGCTTATCAGACAGCGTATCTTAAAGCCCATTATACTATGGAATTTATGGCTGCATTAATGACAATAGAAAGTCAAAATACAGAGAAAGTAGTAAGATATATACATGAATGCGAAATAATGCATATTCCCATCCTTGGGCCAGACATTAATCTGAGCGAATCGTATTTCTTGCCTACAAAAGAAGGAATACGCTTTGGCTTTTCTGCTATCAAAGGCGTTGGAGAAAAGGCTGTTGATTCCATTATTGCAGGACGCAAAAAAGCAAAAAAATTCACCTCGCTCTTTCACCTTTGCCAGGAAGTAGACACTAGAGTTGTAAATAAGCAGGTTCTGGAAGCACTTGCCAAAAGTGGAGCTATGGACGTTTTTGGGCGACACCGAAAAGAGCTTTGCGAAACAATTCCCACAGCATTGCAGATGGGTGGCAATATCCAAAAACAAAAGCAAAGCAACCAGATGACTCTTTTTGATTTTGGCGATGACGATTCTAGCCAGGAAAGCTCCAATGAAGATTGGGATAGACTATACGCTAAAGTTACTCCATGGAATGACAAAGAAAAGCTGAATATAGAAAAAGAGACACTAGGTTTTTTCTTTTCTAGCCATCCCTTGAAACAATGGGGGCCTTATCTGGAAATGCTTTGCAGCCATACTATTGCAAATCTTAACCCGAATATTACCGCGCCTCTTTTATTAGGAGGCATGATTAGCGAAGCAAAAGAAATTACCATAAAAAATGGTAAAAAAAACCAGGGCAGGAAGATGGCTCATCTAAAGTTGGAAGACAGGACAGGAATATGCCATGTGACTTGTTTCCCTGATGCTTATGAACTAAACAAAGACCTGTTCCAGGTTGACCAGGTTGTTTTTATTCAAGGCAAGATTGATGCTAAGGAAAAAGAAGAGGCTAAAGTTTTAGCAGACCATGTTATGGATCTGGATAAAGCTTTTCAGAAGCTATCAAAAAGTATTGTATTTCAACTAAATGAATCCCAGGAAAAGGTTATGGATGATCTCAAAAAAATTTTTGCATTGTATCCAGGACAGTGCAGAACTCTTTTGGAAATCCAGAAGGAAGGCTTTAAAACTCTTTTGGAGGTATCCCAGAAGCTTTTCCTTTGCCCTAGCCAATTGCTTCTCCAGGAAACAGAAAAATTGCTTGGTAAAAATAAAATTTTCTTTACCAAAGAATTGAGGGGTGTGATTCAGTAGTAGGCATAAAAAAATTAAACGCTTATTGACTTAGCTCCTAATTTTAAAATCACGAATGATACGAATAACACAAATGAGACGAATTAAGATGATCTATTCGTGCTATTCGTCC
>JABWCH010000427.1 GCA_013359215.1 Candidatus Brocadiia bacterium
AGCTACGGCTACACTTGCGGCAATTTTGTCACTTTCTCCTCGCTCTCCGAGTGCCTCAAAATTTTCGCCTAAAATTATTTTTCGGATAGGCTCTAAGTATATAAAACCATTTTAAGGTAAAGAGTTGCATCGAAAATTTAACACCAATAGAGTGAACATAGACGTATGTCTACATCCACGCTCATGGTTATATTTTACATGGAAAGCAGGCGATGTCTCCCTATAAAAATAAAGCAGCTTTTATCATTGCCACAAGAAACAGACCTGACGATCTTTCTCGGACATTGGAAAGCCTTGCACAGCAAACGCATAGGCCAGACTATCTCGTTATCGTCGATGCCAGCGAGCCTCCTGTTGATTATATTGTAAAAAAATTTCAAGACAAATTGCATATTCAATATATCCACCATCTCCCACCTTCAGCAGCCCAACAGCGAAACATAGGAGTAAAGTCTCTCGTGGCAGACGCAAGTTTGGTAGGATTTCTTGATGATGACATTGAATTCCATTCCGATTCCTTAGAAAAAATGATGATTTTCTGGGAAAAGGCATCCGAAGATCTAGGAGGAGCTTCTTTTAATCTGCTCAATCCCCCAAGGCAACAATTTCCCTGGATCAAATCCATTCCTTTTGTTGCCTGGCTTGGTTTATACAGCAAAGAAAAAGGAGTTGTCATGCCTTCTGGCTTTCATACCTTGACAGGCACAGTCACAAAAGATCTTTTTGTCCAGTGGATTCCAACGGGTGCTATTCTTTGGCGCAAATGTATTTTCGAAGAATTTGCTTTTGATAGCTGGTTTACTGGCTACAGCTATCTGGAAGATCTGGATTTTTCCTATACTGCCAGCAAAAATTATAAGCTGGCAATAGTAGCAGACGCAGGCTACTTTCACTATCCTTCTACAAAGAGCAGGATCAGTGGCTACAGCTTTGGAAGGCTCGAACTCAAAAATCGCGTTTATTTTGTAACCAAGCATCATCTCTCTTTACCAAAATGCTATTTAGGATTAGCAGTCAGGACAGGCATAAGCTTTTTAAAAATATTTAGCATGAAAAATTTCTCGTATAACCTGGGAAGATTTTGGGGAAACTGCGTAGAAATGGCAAAGCTTCTGCTGCATACCAAATAAAAAATTGCGGAAAAGACACTGGTTTATAAAAACCATATTGCCAAAATAAAACTTTATGCTAAAATACTAAAATCGTGTATCCTATTTCTTCCTATGCTATGCTGTTTCTCTCTAAGGATCTTAATTTTTGATGAATACAGAAAAGAAAAAAAATTTTAATCCTTAGAAAAACTGCAAAACAGGGTTTATTTTTTTAATCTTTTTAGGGGAAAAATGATGAGAAAGCTTTTATTGCTCATCCTTGTTTTAGCTTGTTCTTTGACATCTATTTTTGCACAAAGAGTCGTAGTAGGCGTAGAGGCCAATGGGCCAGATTCTGCAACCAAAATGGCTCATGATTGGCGCAAGACTAATGTTTATAAAGATATATATGAAAAGGCTGGCTTCAAAGTCATCCTGATCAGCCAATCCAGCAAGAGCAAATTAGAAGAAGCTCTCAAAAACAACAATGTAACGCATATTACAGGCTGCGGACATGGAAGCCCTACAGTATATACAGGCTACCAGCAAGCAGTTGTTCTTTCCAGTTCAGACAGCGCACTTCTTGCTAAATTACAAGGGAAGCATGTTCATCTTCTGAGTTGCCTTACTGCACAAAAGCTTGGCCCTGCCATGATGCAAAAAGGTGCAGCCAGCTACTGTGGTTATGTTCCTAGTTTTTATTTTACATGGAAATCGGCCAATGAATTTTTTAGAGCAGATTCTGCTTTGGACAGAGCCTTTAGTCAAGGAAAAAGCGCTCCTCAGGCTTACCAGGAAACAATCCATGCCTTCAATGCCTTGATTGAATATCTGAACAAAAATGAACCAAGTGGAGTAAAAAATGCTATCACAGACAGAGACGGCCTTTTATGCCTGCCTAAAGGCAGAGAAGAGCTGGATTATGTTCTGCCTCTGGAAATGGCTTCCTATACTCTCTATAGCAAAAATTCAGAAACCAATGAATTCGTTAGTTTTGCTGACTTCCAAAACCTCAATCTAAGATCTTCCTATCGTGAATTGAGCAGAGAAGATTTCAAGAATATGGTAATCGCAGGATACGAAAGACTAGATAGAGATTATGAAATTGGCATTCTTGGCTATGGCAAGCTGAACCGCGAACAAATCATCGAAGAAATTCGGAATGAGACAGAGGTTGGAAATGGTTTGATCGAAGTAGACAGACATTTCCTGCAAGCCATAGAAAATGCCCGTTGGTCTAAATCTTTTGAGGCAAAAACCGATGCCCAGGGTTGCATCAATATGTCCGACAACTTTGATGTTCCTATGACCATCACCATCAAATCCGTAAAAGCAGAATGGTCAGGACAACCCAATACTTTCCAAAATATTACTGTAATCTTCAACAATGAAACGCTTTTCAATGGGCCAGTGCAAAGTGGTAATACCTATAACAAAGTTCTTAAAGTACAAAAAGGTGCTGCCAGTACTGCGATCAATGCTGTTGGAGGCCCAAAAAATACTACAGTTAAGGTTACTGTTACTTTCAGTTTAGGCTAAGCCGCATTTTTGCTTTATGCTAAGCAGGCTTTCTTGTAGCCTGTTTAGCATAAACCATAATTTTTTTTTATTTTTTCCATTCCATACCTGTATCGGCTTGCTACTGTATTTAGAGGAATAGACAGAGAGAGAGAAATTTCTTCAAAAGTCATTTGTGCGTATATTTTCAAATAGATGACCTCTTGCTGTTCCCAAGGTAAAGAGAGAAAAGCCTCTTGCAGTCCTGCTGTTTCTTGTGGTGACAAGGAAGAATCTGGTTTGTTTTCTAATAGATTGTCAGGGATAGAGTTTATTGCGCTAAGGCGATGTTTTTTATTTTTGGAGAGAAAGCGCTGGGCCTCATGGGAGGCTAAAGTGAATAAAAAAGAACGTAGGTTATGGATCTCATAGTCTTTTCGGTTTGACTGCAAGAGGCGGATAAAAACTTGCTGCAAAACATCTTCAGCATCATGCTCATTTCGGAGATAAGCCTTAAGGTATCCCAAAAGAAGGCTTCCCATTTCATCACAAATTTTTTCCAGCCATTTTTGCTCATCATACATCATAATATAGATTCTATTTGGGGAAATTTTTTATAAAAATTTTCCCCAAACTCCTGTTGGAAAAATATTCCGTTTGCCTATTGTGATGCGTTGTTTTTTTTCACAATTTGGAAAACGCCAAGTGCTGTTAAAATAAGCCCAAAAACGACCAGACCAAAGGAACTCTCTGTGCCTTTTAAAACGAACTCGCCACTAGCTCCGCCAATAATGAAAAGTATTCCAATGATGAGATTCCACATGACAAATCCTTTCAAAAAAACTGAAACTGAATAACGGTTGATGCTCTGATTTTGCTCCAAACTATATCAATTTTTTTTACAATGTCAATTTTTTTTAAGAAGTGGTTATGCTTCCAAGTCAGTCCAATTTTAAAAAAAAATAAAAATTTTACTGGAATCTTGGCAAAAATTTACTTAAATAGTATAAAAGTCTATAATAGCCTTTGCTGTTTTATATAAATTTTAAGGAGCTTTTATGACTAGCAAAAAATACTTTTTTATCCTTATGCTGATTGCATGGGTATGCATCCATGCTCCTGTTTACGCAGTAAGCATTTCCGCAAGCAGCGTAATCAGCAACTGGACAAGGGCGACTTCCCCTGTGAGTGGTGCAACAGATAGCTGGACTACCAGCGGTACGGCAGTCTACTATACAACCAACAATGGTAGCTCTATTATCAGCAACTTTACAGCTTCTGGAGACTTTGATTTTTCAACCCGTATATGGAATAGTGGCGACAACGACCGCTATGGAGTTGTTTTTGGATGGCAA
>JABWCH010000056.1 GCA_013359215.1 Candidatus Brocadiia bacterium
AATAAAACAAATAAAGATAAAATCGTCCATTCGTGCCATTCGATCATTCGTGAAATTCGTGATAAAATGCTTTTCCTGTTTATCCAGGTTGGGAATTAAAATGAAATAACTTCCCCTTAAAGATTGATTTTCAGGCCAAAGAGCCAGTAAAAATCGTTTCTCTTGTTTCCAGGAGCAGGAGCATTGACATATTCGTCTTTCAGATTACAAGTAAAGGCAAGCACATCGGTCAAAGGAATTTCCAATAGGAATTCGAATTTTAGTTTATATCCGTCCAACTGGCTGGCATTTTCTTTATTTTGAGGCTTTTCAAAATCCTGGATATATTGTCCAGACATATTGATATGCCACTTATTGGCAAAAACATGATCATAGATAAGGCGAGCCACCATACCAGCACTATTGGTATCTTCACCTTCGGAATAGTCAGTAGCACTATAGGTCGCACCTAAGTCAAAGTCTAAAGTGATTTTGTCATCTTTAAAAACCTGGAATTCGCCTTCTTTGATAATATGGATACCAAAACCCAATTCAGCAATCATGGCAATGTCAATGTCTTTGACTCTGTCCCATTTGCTCTCGATGCGGCCATAAACGTAAAGTCTGGAAGTTATTTCTACGTTTTCTCGTAAATATCCAAAAACTTCCTCTGCGCTGACCTCATTGTCTGATTTTCCATAGCGGCCTTCTAAATGGGCTGTGAATTTATCAGCTTCTGTCTTTCTTTCAACGTGAGCAATTCCTACAAAGGTTGCAGAATCAGTATTTCCCGATGTTCCGCTAAAGCTTGCCTGTAAAAATCCAGACCAAAGATAGTGAATTTTGGTTGCCCGTTCTAGCTTTTCCTGTGTTTCTTTTAGCTCTTTCTGGGTACGAAGGTATTCTGGATTCACGCTGTCTTCTGTAAGACCAACCATGATGATTTGTTCTCGAAGTATCTCAAACCTTCCGCTCAGGCTAGAAACAAGGATCTGCTTGCCGTCAACAACGCCTTCAGGCTTTGCAGAAACAATATTCCCTTTTTCTAATCGAAAATAAAAAGTATTGACACTCTGAACACCTGCCACGGTTTCCCAGAGAATTTTTGCCTCACCAAGGCTAGGGTTTGCAATAACCAGATGATTCTCTTCAAAATTCTTCAAAGTTCCTGTGATTCGGTCGCCATTCTTTAAGAAAAAGGTAGCCTCTGATGAAAAAGCTGTTACAGAAAAAAAGCATAACAGCATAAAAAAAACAATGCTAATTCTCATTCCAAATCTCTCCTTAAATCAAAATTCACTTCTCAAAAGATCGATAGCCGCGCCTTGCGTCCATCTGCCCTCTTTTGATCTCTCATAAAACCATTATTTTTTTTGAAAATTCTATCTTGGACAAGCCGAAACCAAATCGGAGTTTCTATTATAGCAAAATTGGGTCTTTTTTCAAGAAAAAACAAAGCTTTTGGGAATCTTGCACTGGCATTCTTTTAGCTTTATTTTTGATTCTGGGTCATGGCAATAGCTTGCCATTTTTTTTGCAAAGCTTCTATTGTGGCTGATTCAAGAGGGATTTCGCCATAGAGATTTTGTTCCCAGGACAGAATCCATTCCCAAACAAAAGGATAGAAAGGAGAGGAATGTGGGATCATGGAAAAATATTCGCGCAATGTCTGGCAGCTTTTTTTGGGTGGCAGAGAATTTTTTTCAAGATAAGCACAAAGCTCAACGAGTATTTTTTGCATTTCCTTTGATCTTGGGGAATAAGATACCCTGGGCAATGCTTTTGGTTTTTTTTTGATAATAATGTAAATAAACAATCCTATTGCCAAAAAAAAGGCAATCCATGGGTTTTGTGGTATTTCTATATTCCAGGATAGGAAATTTTCTTTCCAGGAGCGAAAGCTCTCCGATAAGGCTTCCCACCAGACTGAACTCAATCCGCGCCTTTGCTGGAGCGTTTCCTGCAAAGAGGCAGCAGGTGTTGGATCTAAGGTTTGCCAGCCTTTTCCATCGACCCAGATTTCCGCCCAGACGTGAGCATCGGCTTCCCGTACCGTGATAAATTTGCCAAAAGAATTCCATTCGTGTGCATAGTATCCTGCTACATAACGAGATGGAATTCCCAAAGATCTTGCCATCATGACAAAAGAAGAAGCAAACATCTCACAATGGGCATTTTTTTTGTTTTGTAAAAAATCCAGGATAGGGTCTTTGCCTTGTTCTATGGTACTTTGGGTGGAATAGGCGTGATTTTCCTTCAGATACAGACAAAGAGCTTTTGCCTTGTCCTCAGGACTCAGGGAATTCGGTGTTATAGAAAAAACAAGTCCATCCAGATACTCTTTTAGGTCAGGAGGAATTTGTAGGTATCTTGCTTTTTCTGTAGGCTCATCCCATGTTGTTTTGCCTATCCTCAGAACAAGAGAAGAAGGGTAGGGCGTTTTAGGCAGTATAATTTCTTCCTGGTTCACAGAAAAAGCATGAAAATCCTTTGCCATCCACTCCTGGCAAAGAATAGGGAAAAAGCTAAATCGCTCTAAAGAAAGAAGATACACGATACGGTGTTCTTTTTCCCAGACAAAATTTTCCTGGAGAGAAAATTTTTTATTGCCATTCTGGTCAGGCTTTCCATGCAATGCCTTTATTTTTTCTTGGGATAGTTGCCATTCGCCCTGGCTGTATGTGTCAAAAACCTTGCCTCTTAGATGGTATATGCCTGGAGGAGCAAAATAGCGTAAGGCTGTTTTTGAGGAAGATATAATATTTTTTGAGCCTAAAACGCTGTAGGGCGAAAAGCCAGATATATTTTTGTCTCCTGTATCCCCGCTGAGCCATTGGAGGGGATCCCACGATCCTAAAGGCTCTCTGTATTTTATAAGCAAGGCTGTTATCGCACAAGAAAGAAGCAGGGCAGGTACAACCAAAGCAAAGCGAAAAGCGGTTTGTTTCACTTTGCCAGGAATAAAAATAGCAGGCAATTGCAAAGAGTAGAAAACCAAGGCAAAGCTATAAAGCACCATGCTTGCGATTAAGACAATTGGCGAGACTCCATAGCTTGCAATGACAAGCATCATGAAACTGTAAAATACCAGACACGTCTTGTTTTGGTTTTTCTTGCAAAGCTCCACAATGCAAAGGATGGCAAATCCCTGTCCAAAAGAAAAAAGCAAAGAAAAGCTAAAAAATGTGGGGATTTTTGTGTTGCAAGGGAATACGCTGTTTTTGACAAAGCAAAGGACAAAAATTCCTGCCACAATCCCCAAGTTAGCCCAAAACCCAGGCTGTAAAAATGGCTTTTTCCAATATATAAGAAGCAAAAGAAAAGGAAAAGAAAGGAAAATAGCCATTTCTGCAGCAGGATTTTTTATAGCTATAGAGGACAAAATAATAAAACAAAGGAAAGAAAGTGCAACTAAAAGAAAGGAATATTTTCGATACATAGCCTATTTTTTCAATAAATTCATCAACTTCTCGATTTCTTCAAGCATTTGCAATATAAATCTTTGTTTTTGATTATCGTGTTCATCGTTTTGGAATTCTTTGAGTAAGTTTCTTGCCTCTTCTACAGAAACTACCTTAACATCTTCAATTCCTGTCCCTTTTTGGATTTCTGATTCTATTTTGCTAAGGTCTGCCTGGGCATAGCATGCCATATAGCCTTTGCCTCGCAAACGAGGAGCAATGCTGATAGATGTAATCCTCGGTCTTGTAAGGAGTTCTCGATCTTTAATCAACAGGCTGCCTAATGCTTTTGTGTAGATCAAACGAAAGCGATAGGTAGCAAGCCCCAGTTCTCTGTGCAAAATTTCATTTACGGTAAGGTAGATATTCTCTTCATAAATACCGCCCTGGTTAAACGACCATACGCCATGCACTTTAGAAAAAAGGACTTTGCCTGTTTTGGAATCAAATAAGCCCACAATCGCTGTTGGTCTATATCCAAAAAAGTTCCAGCGTCGAATCGGGTCTATAAAAAAAATCACCACAACAAAAGCCAACCCCAAAAATTGCAGGATATTCAAAACATTGTTGACAAATTCCATACTTTGCCTTTCAAAAAAGGAAATAAGGCATTTTGAAAATAAGTATATAAAAGTTTTTAAAGGGGGTTTGGGGGAAAATTTTTACAAAAATCTTCTCCCAAATAAAAATCTCTTTGTGCAATCACTCTAACCTATTCCGTCTTCTTTTCCTCTTCCCCTGGGACGGGGACATTGATGATATTCTGGCATTGAGGGCATTGGAGTTTTTTACCAATGTATTTATTCGGAACAGAGATATATTCACCACAACTGCATTTAAAAATAACAGGCATAATGTATTCCACTAATTTTTTTCTTCTATTTTTTTCAAGGCGGATAAAGCCGCGCTTTTTACTGCGTCATTTTTGTCTTTTGCCATTTCCAAAAGCATACTTTTGGCCGCAATTGCTTTAGGCTCCATAGACCCTATCACTCTGGCCGTGCCAATCCGCACTCTGTAGTCAGAGTGTTTTAATCCTTGCAATAAAACAGGCAAAGGTTTGCCCTGGGTAATTCTGTCAATGGCATCAAACTGTCTGCCTCTGAGATTCATTGTCGAGGTAGGAGACAAAGCTAAATTTTGCCCTAAGGCTTGGACTAAGGCAGGCAAAGCACCTTTGGCTTTTGTCCCCATTTCTGTAAGGGTCAGTGTAGCATCTCTTCTTGTTTCATAGGGATATTCTTCTTTCAGCAATTCTCCAAGGGAAGGAACAGCAAGCTCTCCTATTTTAGAAAGTGCCATAAAGAATACAGCTCTGGAAGCACTGTCTCTCTGGGGTAGTCTCTTAATGCACTCAGCAAGAGCAGGCACAGCAGCACTTGCTTTTTCTGCCATTTCTGCCAGACTCGCTGCTGCTTTCAACTGAGTATCGAGATTGCCTTTTTGTAAATCTTCTATCCATTTCTTTAAATTTTCTTCAGAGGAAAAGGTAAGACCTGTAATTTTAGAATAGGCTTTTTGCGCAGCTTCGCGAGCATAAATATTGCCATCTTGAAGCCCTTGCTTAACAAAAGATAGAGAAGGGTTGGCTTCTTTTCCCATTTTTTCCCAGGATTCAAAAACAAGCTTTCTGATTCGCCAATCTGGATTTTGGGAAAGTTGGTTTAGAACAGCAAGAGCATCTTTTCCCATGCTGGCAATAGAAACAGGGATTGCATTGGCAACAGAACTATTCCCTTCCTGTAAAAAGCATTGAACCATATCCAGAATAGCAGGAATCGCCTTGGCTTTGCCTAAAAATTCGACACAGGCTTTTTTATATTCAGGAGTCTGTTTTTCTTGTAAACCTTGCTTGAGATAAGGGATTGCTTTTTCTCCCATGCCAAGAAGCTTCTTTTCTGAAAGATTCCGCACGAATGGGCTTGCATCTTTTGTATAGGCGTGGATAAAAGCAGTGACCAGGGATTTTTCTTCTGCTTTCACAATAACAATCGCTTCCAAAGCAGCGATTCTGATGTTTTGGTCTTTGCTATTTTCTAAAGCATCGAAAAATTTGACAGTGGCTTTAGGAAAAAGGGCAACAGCCGTTAAGCACGCGGCTTGTCTGACTTCCTGGTCTTGATCTCGCAATGCTCTTACGACAAGCTCAGGAACAGCCGCATTGGCATCCTGGCCTAAAGATCCCAAAATATCTATGGATATTTTTCTTATCTTTGGATTGGCATCGTTTAGCTTACTCAACAAAATTGTTACGCTTTCTTTTCCTGTTGCAGCAAGCTCTTTGACAGCAGATTCTTTGATTTTTATATCAGGACTTTGGAATTGCACAATAAGATCTTCTACGCGCTTTGTTATATTCGCAGCGTTGTTTTCTTGGGCACAAAGCCCAAAAAGTAAGGAAAAAAGCATAAAAAGCACAAACAGATTTTTTGGGGGTGAGTAAAGCATTTTTTTCCCTTTGATTATGATTTCCCGAAATATAAAAACGCTTGGTACATAAATAAAGAAGGCTCGGATGATCTAAAACCATCCGAGCTTTTTTGCCAGGTATGTGTTCAAAAGTTTTTGTACATATTGTAGCTTATTGATAAAAAGATAATTAACCGCAGAGACGCAGAGAACGCAGAATAATTATAAGGTTATTTTTCCCCCTCTGCGTTCTATGCGTCTCTGCGGCTAAATCTTATGTCTCAAAAAATTCAAGATTAAAGATTATGACAAAGACTTTTGAGCCGTTACCTAGATGTGGAGTTTGTTGCTGATGATGGTAGTTAAATCAGGCTTTGTGATTTCATCAAGATAGTAAGTCACGCGAACAATGGGTTTGTTTACCTTTACCAGCTTTTCCAGATCAATAGGAGTAGCAATGACAACAACATCGCAATCGCAGGCATTGATGGTTTCTTGCAAATCAAGAATTTGCTGTTTGCCATAGCCCATGGCAGGTAAAAGTTTTCCAATGTTAGGGTAAGTCTTGAATGTATCGATTAAAGTGCCTTTCAGGAAAGGTCTTGGATCGACAAGCTCTTTAGCTCCATTGCGTTGAGAGGCCACGACTCCTGCACCTATAGTCATATCACCATGAGTTACTGTAGGGCCATCTTCAATACAAAGCACCTTTTTGCCTTTGAGCAAACCAGGGTTGGAAATCTTAAGCCCAGAGTTGGCTTTGACAATAGTGGCATTGGGATTGTATTTTTTTATGTTAGCCATAATGCTTTCGACTGCTTCAGCCTTAGCACTGTCCATTTTGTTGAACAAAAGAACATGGCCTAACTCAAAGTTGACTTTTCCAGGATAATAGGAAAGTTCATGCCCTGCACGCAGAGGATCAACAACAACAATATGAAGATCTGGTTTGAAGAAAGGAATATCATTGTTTCCACCATCCCACATCACAACATCAGCTTCTTTCTCTGCTTCTGTTAAGATGGCTTTGTAGTCTACGCCTGCAAATACAACAGTACCAGCAAGAATATGGTGTTCGTATTCTTCTCTTTCCTCGATAGTGCATTCATGCTTGTCCATATCTTCGACACAAGCAAAGCGTTGCACTCTTTGTTTCACAAGATTACCATAAGGCATTGGATGGCGGCAAACAACCACTTTTTTGCCTTTGGATTTTAAAATTTCTACTACTTTTCTTGTGGTCTGGCTTTTTCCAGATCCTGTTCTTACTGCACATACTGCGATAACAGGTTTTGTGGAAGGAAGCATGCATTTTTCCACTGGAGCATGTTGGAAATCAGCCCCTGCCTGGCGTACAATCTGTTCTTTTTTGCTGATGTATTCATAAGAAACATCGCTATAGGAAAAGATAACCTGGTCAATGTGGTGTTCTTTAATCAATTCGGCAAGTTTATTTTCTGATTCAATGGGAATACCTTGTGGATAAAGAGGGCCTGCCAATTCAGCAGGGTATTTTCTATTATCTATATTAGGAATTTGTGTTGCTGTAAAAACGACAACTTCAAATTCACTGCGATCACGAAAGCAGGTATTGAAAACATGAAAATCTTTTCCTGCTGCTCCCATTATGAGAACTTTCTTGCGCATAAAAACTCCTAAAGTGAATGAGTAGCTACAAAAGACAATAAGTCCAATGCTTCTGCATCGTTTATCTTTATAGCTACCAAAATTAAGTAATGAATACAGTTTCGTATTTTATTTAACAATACCCAACATCTGGATACATCTATCCAGTGCTTCCAATAAAGGTGCTTGAGCGGTGAATTGGATGCTTTGCTGGGCTATGATATTTTTTATCTTTGTGATTTCATCCATAGCCAATCCGAAGTTGTTTTGCTTGTAGTATTCTTTGGCAAGCTGCAAATTGGAATCCATCGCTTTTTCTACCTGGCCTGTCTTCTCGTAAATAGCGGATAGCTCTTGCCTGGCAGCGTTATATTCTGGAAAGATTTCCAAAAGCTTTTCCAGCTCTTCTACTTTTTCTTTCACAGAAATGAGCTTTCTCTTTTCTTTGAGATCCAAAAGCTCTAGCTGTGTTTTGATTCGCAGCTTGAAATCTTCCGTATCTAAAGGCAAAAACAGGTAATCGTTGACAGGAATATCCAATGCATCTAATAAAGACCCCTGGTTATTCTGGGTAACAATAAAAATCAAAGGCAACCTTTGTGTGCCAGGATATTTCTTTAGCGTATGAGCTATATCCAGACTGGTTGCTCCAAGAGCCTCATTGTCTACCATAATCAAGGATGGAATTTTTTCCTTAATAGCTTCCAATGTAGCATGCAGGTTTCCCACCACTCGAAATTCGATTTCTGGATTCTCTGCTGCTTCTTGATACAAAGGAAGTCGCTCTTCTGTACCAACTAATAAAATATTCTTTTGCATAGAAATTTAATCTCTCTGTAGAGGAAAAGAAAAAAATATCTAAAATTTAGTGTACAAATCAGAAAAGAAATGTCAAGCTAAATCTGCTATAGCAATTTTAAAAAAAAATAAAATGATTAAAAATAGGTTGACAGCGTTTGTCTATTATAGAAAATTTAGATGTTTGCCGAAAAAGCAAAGATTTTTATCACGAATAAGACGAATGTCCGAATGGCACGAATAGCTTTTATAAAAATTTCATTCGTGTAATTTGTATATTCGTTTTATTCCTTCAAGGCTAAGTTAGCCTATTTTTCCTTTTTTGGCCTCAGGAAAAAGAAGTTTGACGTATTGGGATAGCCTTTCATTTGTTGGGCCAAGGCCACCATCATACAAGAAATGTTCTAGCTTTTCTCTCATTTCAGCAGCAGAAGAAAATCGTTTAGAAATCTCTATGGATAAAGATTTCATGATGATTTCGCTAAGTGCCAAAGGGATGGCTGGATTGATTTCGTGTGGTGGAACAATGGGTTTTTGCATAGATTGCAGCAGATTATGCCCGTCTTCTACCTCATAGACTTTTTTTCCTGTTAAAAGCTCATAAGCCACAAGTCCAAGAGAAAAAAGATCGCTTCGAAAGTCGGTAATTTCGCATCTTGCTTGTTCTGGGGACATATAAGGGTATTTTCCCATTAAAACTTCTCTTTCATTCGGCACTTTCATATTGATGGCTTTGGCAATGCCAAAGTCTAATAGCTTTACAACGCCTTGATAGGTGATGATAATGTTAGAGGGAGAAACATCTCTATGCACGATTTTCAGCCGATTTCCTTCTGTATCTCTTTTTTTATGGACATAAGCCAGTCCGCGAGCCACTCTGCTAATGATAAAAGCTCCCATATCCACAGGAATATTTTTTATAATAAATTTTTGACGCTCCATAAATTTTTCCAGAGTAGGCCCCTGGGCATATTCCATAATCAAATAGTAATTTCCATGGACTTGTTCGAAATGATAGACCTGTACGATATTTTCATGAATCAGGTCTGCAACCAGCCTGGCTTCGCCAATGAACATATCCAGGGTTTCCTGATCAAAAATCATATCGCCGCGTATGACTTTAATTGCGACTGTTTTTTTAAAGTCATGGCATCCCCTTTGTTCTGCTAAATAAACTTCCCCCATTCCACCTGTTGCAATGCACGATAGAATATGGAATTTTGTAAGATATTCTAAATTTTGGAGTTGCTTTTGCATAAATTTACTATATTTTTTTTTAAACTTTTGTTATATATCTCTTGTAGGAGAAAAAGATTTCTGTTACATTATTGCCATTTTAAAAACACGCACTCTTATACAAAAATTCAAGATTTTCTTACCTTAGACAATCTGTAAGAATGCGGAATATGAATCCCAACTTTTTCTATAGTCAAAATTTTATATAGAAAATAATCCTTATCAAAAAGGGCTAAAGTTCTATGAAACCAGAACATAAAGAATGGATTATGCAAGAGGTTGTAAAAAGAGTCTTGAGCGATAAAATCGCAAAAACAAGCAAGATGCCTCTGGAGACTATTATCCATGACACAATATACCATGAGAAAAAAAGACTGGAACAAGAAAAACGGACAAAGCGTACTTTCCAGGAAGCACAATATTGGAAAAAAATTCACAAAAAAATGCTTTCAGGAAGCGAAGAAGAAAAGAAAAGCCTGATCCAGGAAATCATCTTGCGATTCTCTCATGAGATTGTAGGAAATTTTAATCCTAAAGTCTATAGTTTTTCTACAAAAATTCTTCCAATAGGCTTAAGCATTCTTTTGAATACCATTTCCCCAGGTGTTTTATTCTCCCATTTTCCTAAGCTGCCCGATGTTTCTGACAGGCTGATTATACAGGGCGAAATTGAACTTATCCAGGCATTGCAGCATTTGGGCACGATCATCCTTGTGCCGAATCACAATAGTAACATGGATTCCATTGCTATGGGGCTTGCCATCCATAAAATCCAGTTGCCGCCTTTTATTTATGGAGCAGGGCTGAATCTGTTTACGAATTCCATCATTAGCTATTTTATGAACAATTTAGGCGCTTACAAAGTAGACAGAAAAAAAAGCGCGTCTCTTTATAAAGATACGCTCAAAGAATATGCAACATGCACATTAGAATGTGGTTATCATAATCTGTTTTTTCCAGGAGGCACAAGAAGCCGCTCAGGAGAAATCGAAGAACACATTAAGCTAGGTCTTTTAGGCACAGGGATAAAAGCCTATATCAATAATTTACAGAAGGGTAAGGAAAAACCCAATATTTTCATTGTTCCTTGCACTATCTCCTATCAACTGGTATTGGAAGCAGAACACTTGATCGAAGACTACCTCAAGGCAACAGGCAAGTCCAGATATATTATCGAAGACGATGAGTTTTCCAAGGTAAGGCGCATTTTAAACTTTTTAACAAGCATATTACAGCTTGATTCCCGAATTTGCATTCGGTTTTGCCCTGCAATGGATCTTTTTGGCAATAGAGTAGATAAGCAAGGAATCTCCTATGATAAAAGAGGCAGGGTTGTTGATATTAGCCGATATACATGGGTAAATGGTAAAGTGGCACATGACCCTCAGCGCGACATGCAATATACAAAAGAACTGG
Source organism: Candidatus Brocadiia bacterium (assembly GCA_013359215.1). GTDB lineage: Bacteria > Planctomycetota > Uabimicrobiia > Uabimicrobiales > JABWCH01 > JABWCH01. The sequence continues at coordinate 10,926 of JABWCH010000056.1, forward strand.
CAGAACAGATTAAAAAAAGCTATTATAAGAACAATGTCATCATGAGTACCCATCTTGTTGCTTTTGTCGTGTTCCAGCTTTTAAAAAAACATTATCCTGAAATGGACTTATATCGCTTGCTGCGAACAGTAAAAGAGGATGACCTGCCGTTACGAGAAGTTTACGAAAGCATGGAAAAAATTTTGGCTAGAATCAAAAAAATGGTAGCCAATGGAGATATATGTATAGACGATCATATAAAAAACCTAAGCGTAGATGCTATTTGCGATGAAGCTTTGCAGCATTTCCGCATTTACCATTCCAAAGTGGTTCTTCTGAGAAAAGGGGATCGTCTTTATCCGCAAGATCCAGACCTGCTTTTTTATTACAGCAATCGTCTAAAAAAATATGATTTAGAAAAAGGCATGGAGGGATAGAATATGCAATCATATCATTCAGTAGGAGTTGTAGGCGGTGGAAGCTGGGGGACAACTTTAGCTCATCTTCTTGGTAAAAACGGCAATAGAGTTTTGCTATGGCTGAGAGATGAAGAATCCTATCAAGATATCAAAAACAACCATCGCAACCGCAAGCATACTTATGAAATTGCTTTATCTGAAAAGATTTGCCCTACTATGGATTTGGAAGAGGTAGGCAAATCGTGTGAAATCATTGTTATTGCTATTCCCTCAAGCAACTTCCGACAGGTTACCTATCTCCTGGGAAATCATGTAAAGGCAGACCAGATAGTGATTTCTGCTTGCAAAGGGTTAGAACCACAAACCCACTATTCTATGACAGAAATCATCAGAGAAGAAACCTGCGTAAAAAAAATCGGCGTTCTTTCTGGGCCAAACCTTTTTCAGGAAATTTTAAAAGGAAGTCCTTCTGCTGGTGTGATTGCAAGCGAATACCAGGAAGTGATAAAAAAAGCCGAAGAAATTTTTAGCTCTTCTTTTTATAAAATTTATGGCTCTAATGATTTAGTAGGCGTGGAGCTGGGCGGTGTCATGAAAAATGTTGTTGCGATTGCCTCTGGGATTGCCGATGGCCTGGGTTTTGGCAACAATACCAAAGCTTTGGTTCTCACACGAGGTATTTCCGAGATGGTAAAAGTCGGGCTTAAGCTTGGTGCAAGCCCATGGACGTTCAATGGGCTTTCAGGGCTAGGCGATATGCTGGTTACGTGCTCCAGCCCACTTTCGCGAAATTATCGTGTTGGCTATTATCTGGCCCAAGGGCAAAAATTGCCTCAGATTTTGGAAGAGATGAAAGCCGTTGCCGAAGGAGTCAACACAGCAAAGGTTCTCCACGAATACTGTCGCGCCAACCAGATTGATTTGCCTATTATGGAAGGCGTATACCAAATTCTTTATGAAAATAAACCCATTTCTCATGTGCTTTCTGAATTGATGAATCGTCTAGCGCATTTGGAGATGGACACTAACCTATTACAAACAGCATCCTCTATGGAGTAGAGGAAAGGAGTTTTGAATGAAAGAAATCGTTTCGCAAAAAAAAGACTATGCACAATGGTACACAGATGCAATCGCGGCTGCTGAGCTTGCTGATTACGCGCCTGTAAAAGGATGCATGGTAATTCGTCCTTATGGTTATAGTATATGGGAAAATATCCAGAAAATTTTGGATGAAAAAATCAAAGAAACAGGCCATCAAAATGCTTATTTCCCTTTGTTCATTCCCAAATCTTTTTTGAGCAAAGAAGCTGCCCACGTAGAGGGATTCGCTAAAGAATGCGCTGTTGTAACACATTCTCGTCTCAAATCGCAGGAAATCAATGGTAAGACAGAAATCGTCGTTGATCCAGAGTCTAAGCTAGAAGAAGAGCTGATTGTAAGACCGACTTCAGAAACCGTGATCAATGCTATGTTTTCTAAATGGATACAATCCTGGAGAGATTTGCCCCTTTTGATTAACCAATGGGCTAATGTAGTAAGATGGGAAATGAGAACCCGCTTATTCCTTAGAACAGCAGAATTTTTATGGCAAGAAGGCCATACTGCCCACGCTACAGCAGAAGAAGCAGAAGAAGAAGCCTTGAAGATGCTAGAAGTGTATCGCAATTTTTTGGAAAATGTGCTTGCTATTCCTGTATGTCTCGGAAGAAAGACAGCCAACGAGCGATTTGCTGGAGCAGACAACACCTATACTTTGGAAATCATGACCCAAGACGGAAAAGCCTTGCAGGCAGGAACATCGCATAATTTAGGGCAAAATTTTGCCAAAGCCTTCAACATTCAATACCAGAATAAAGAGGGCGGGCTTTCCTATGTATGGCAAACCAGTTGGGGAATGACAACTCGCCTAATTGGTGCTATAATTATGGTACATGGCGATGACAAAGGAGTGATCATGCCGCCGAAGATTGCTCCTACACAAATCGTGATCGTTCCTATTTATCAGACAGACGAGCAAAGAGCGCAAACTTGTGAAATGGCCCATAATCTTAAGAAAAGGCTTGGCCTGAAGGTAGTGGTGGATGACCGCGACCAGCTTAAGCCAGGCAGAAAATACTATGAATGGGAGAAGAAAGGCGTTCCCCTTCGTGTAGAAATAGGCCCAAGAGATCTTGCCGCTCAGAAGGTAATGTTGGTGGATCGCATTACAGGCGCAAAAGAAAGCATGGGAATTGAAGAATTCTGTGCTAATGCAAGCAAAATTTTAGACAGAATCCAGATGGACTTGTTTGCTCGCGCTCTGGAGTTCCGTAAACAGAATACCTTTGTTTTAGATGACTATAGCGAATTCAAAAAGCAAGTAGATGAAACAGGCGGTTTTTTCCAGATGCACTGGTGCGAATCTTCGGATTGCGAAATCAAAGTTAAGGAAGAAACCAAAGCTACAATAAGATGCATTGCCTTTGGAACAAAAGAGGAAAGTGGCAAGTGCATCTACTGCGGCAAACCAAGCCCAAGGCGTGTTATTTTTGCCAAGTCTTACTAGGTAAGTAGGGTACGCAAAAAAAAAATTATTTGGGGGAAAATTTTTGTAAAAATTTTCCCCCAAATAAAGTCAAATTTTGTCGGAAAGGACAAGATCCTATGGCAGGCGAAGGATCCAATGAAAATTATTATTCTCTTGTGGATTTAGTCAAAAAGCTAGGCAAAGAAGGCGTTGCTCAATTGATGGCAAAAGGAAAGCCACAAAGAATAAGCAAGGGAGATATGATCTATTTTTTGAAGAGCGATGTAGACCGTTTGCTAGGAGTAGAAGAAGAGGAAGAAGACCTGGAAGATGACAAAAGTCTGGATTTGATTATCGAAGATAGCGAAGAAAGCCATCCGCAAAATTTTCTCAGCAAGCTTGTCTTTAAGGAAACCCTGGTTAGAAGGCTCAAAGTAGGGCAAGATGAAGAAATTTACAGCAATAAAATCTTGGATATGTCTCAAGAAATACTCTATGGCCGATCCAAAGGAGATCCCCAGGCGCAAAAGGCATTCCATCCTTGCGGAGTCATTTCTTCGTTACATGCTAAATTGTATCTGGATGAGGAACAAAACTTACTCTACGAAAATCTGGGTGCAAACAAAAGTAAGATAAGAGGTTGCAAGGATAAAGACTATAATGTATTAGAACAAAATGAGATAGCAGTTCTAGTACCTTCAGAGGCTTTCCATGACATCTTGCTTCATCCTCAGATTCTTTCTGTTTCTTTCAAATTGGGCTATCAGCTTAAGCCACACTTTGTCATTAGAATCAACATTAGCAAAGCATAACCAGGTCTGACCTGGTTATGTATTTTAAAGACTTTTTTGAACATTTTTATGTAAAGAAAGAGCTAAAATAGATAGAAGGCACATAGAACTAAGCAAAGAAAGCAAAATGCTATGAAAAAGCCCAAGGATCATAAAAGCCAGAATAGCGCAAAGCGCAAACATGGCGCAATAAGGAAGTTGGGTAATCACGTGTGCCATGAGATCACAGCCTGAGCCAGTCGAGGAAAGTATAGTTGTATCTGAAACAGGGGACGCATGGTCTCCAAAGATTCCTCCGCTCAGGACAGCAGCTATAGCGTATTCTACAGGTATGCCAAGTGTATAAGCTAAAGGAACAGCAATAGGCATAAGAATTGCAAATGTTCCATAGGAAGTTCCTGTTGTAAAAGACACACCTGTGCCTATAACAAAGATCAACGCAGGGACTAAAAAATCTGGACAGCCTTTCAGTGCGAGAGAAGAAACATATTTTGCTGTTCCTATATCTTTGGTTAAACTCCCCAAGGCCCAGGCCAGAATCAGAATAATATAAGTCGTATACATGCTTTGCATGCCATCGAGATAGGTTTCAAAACCTTGAGACATAGAAAAACAGCCTCTGTATTTTCCCAAAATTATTGCTGTTCCGCCAGCTACCACAACAGAAATAAGAATACAAAGTCCTCCTTTGGCATTTCCAACTGCCTGCCAGAATTCTACATTTTCTCCTTTCCAATAGCCACCAGTATAGAGAAATAGAAAAGGAAGAAGGGCAAACATAACCATCATAGGAAAAACAAGATTGGAAATTTTAGGTTCTATCTCTTGCTTTTTTTCTTGCTTTTCTTCAGCATAAACAGAGTTTTCTTGCTTCCTGAATTTATCCTCGGCTTTTTTCATAGGGCCAAAACTCCATTGCTTGTAAATCAGCAAAGCAACGCCAAAAAGAGCAAGAATAGAATAAAAATTTAAAGGAATAGTTTTAAAATAGATGAGAATAGCGGATGTATCGGAAAAAGCATTGGCAGAAGTCTGTATTTCTTTTGAGATCAAGCCTGTGACATAAACCACCCAGGTAGAAACGGGCACGAGAAGGCAAATAGGGGCTGCTGTAGAATCCACAATAAAAGCCAGCTTTTCTCTTGCCACTTTGGCTTTATCACAAATAGGTCGCATAACCGAGCCAACGGTAAGGCAGCTAAAATAATCATCAAAAAAAAGAAAGATTCCAAAGATCATGGCATATAGCTCTGCAAGCCTGGAACTTTTAGCCCTGGCAGCAAAAAAATTGCCCAATGCCTTTGCGCCACCTGTCTTTTGTAGGATAGCAATAAAGCCACCAAAAGCTGCGCCATATAAGAGAACTGTGGCGTTGCCTTTTGAGGCAAGAGCGGCTACCACATAATCTTCAAAAAGTTTAAAAAATCCTAAAAAAGGATTGCCATGGCATACAATCGTAGAGCCTAACCATAATCCTAAAAAAAGAGAAGGAATGATTTTTTTTGTATAAATGGCTAAAAGGATGGCAAACAGAGGAGGAGCAAGAGAAAAAAAAGAATTTTCCATCATAGTTGTTTTCATCCAAAAGAATTTTGAAAAACAAGATACTTTTCCCAGTCTTCCTGGGTATTGATATTGTAAAAGAGATAGGGATTTTGATGTATTTGGGGGAAAGAAAAAACGTCTAGCTCTTTATAAGAAATTTCTGAGCAAATTGCCAAAATTTTATAAATACCAGAATGCAAGTTTTTCTCTATTACTTGGATACAGCTTTTGTTGTAAAAGGCACTCAAAGGCTGATGACCTTTCTTGTCTTTGGGGATTACAGCATCAGCATCCTCTGGAATCTGCGAAATCGCCCATTGTATATAGTCCAGAGTCATAAAAGGCATGTCGCCTGCGAGAGTGAAGACCCATGGTGATTTTGAGAAAGATAAGGCTGTATAGATTGCCCCTAATGGCCCTGTTTTGGGATAAATATCGACAATGCACTCTTCTTCCAGCCCTGGAATGCGATTTTTTTGGTTTGCAACGACAAACACCTCTGGAAAAAGACCACGAAGGAGACGAACATTGTGGTAAACAATGTTCTCTCCTTGGATCTGAAGCTGCATTTTATCGGCAGGAAATCGGGTGCTTAACCCTCCTGCCAAAACTGCTGCTGAAATTTCCAAGACTATGCCTTTGCTTTTTCTTTTTTAATGATCAAGGAAACAATAAATCCTACAGCAAGAAAAGCTGCGGCTGTTGATAGAGAATAGAAGGAAATCATCGCATTGTCTGGTTTGTACTGATCTTTGATATAAGCAAAAATCTGGGGGCCAGCAATACCTGCGATAGACCAGGCTGTAAGAACAAATCCATACACTACAGCCATGAGTTTGCTTCCAAATACATCCGATACAAAGGAAGGCATTGTGCCAAATCCACCGCCGTAGCAAAGGAAGATGTAGCAAATCAATGCGCCGAAAATCCAGGGATTTTCTACTTTTAAAAGAACAGCAAAGATAGCGATCTGTGTTCCCAGAATCAATCGGAATGCCATGACGCGGCCAATCTTATCGGAAACGCTGCCCCAGAAAAATCTCCCTAAGCCGTTGAAAATGGCACTAACAGCGATCAAAGTAGCACCATAAGAAGTAAGCGTTTGAGGAGTCAATTCTGGCTGGAATTTTTTGAAAAGATCTTGAATCATAGGGGATTGGAATCCAATAATAGCGATTCCTGCGGTAATGTTGCAAAAGAAGATCGCCCACATCATGAAAAATTGTCCAGAAAGAACACACTGGGAAGCTGTTTTTTCTGCTACTTTTTGGGCTTGTGCGCCAGATGCAGGAGCAGGAGGATTGTATCCCTGAGGAACATATCCAGCAGGAGGATTGACCAGGAAAGATCCTGCCAGCATAGGAATAATGGTAAAAATAACGCCAATGTAAACAAAGCTCATTACAAAATCATTTGAGGTATAGGCTAAAATGTTAGGAGCTAAAATTTTGCTCATAATCAATGCGCCAAGTCCAAAGCCCATGACAACCATACCTGTTGCCAGACCTTTTTTGTCTGGAAACCACTTTGCTACTGTAGCTACAGGAGTGACATATCCAAGACCTAAGCCTGTTCCACCGATAGCACCATATCCAATGTAGAATAAAGGGATTGTCAGACTGTTTTGCAAGGAAATCGCATAAGCCGATACCAGATAACCTAAGCCAAAACAAAATCCACCTGTCATAGCCAATCTTCTTGGGCCTACCTTAGGCAAAATGATTCCGCCAACAGCAGCAGATGCGCCCAGAAAAAAGATAGCAAGACAGAAAATCCAGGCAACGGTGACATTGTCCCAGTTGTATTTGTCTACGAAAAGCTTTTGGAAATAGCTCCACGCATATACTGTACCAAGACAAAGCTGCAATAAAGTTCCCATAATGGCAATTAGCCAACGATTCCGTAATTTTTGAGTGTCGCCCATAAATCGATCCTTTACGTTAAAAAAAACTGTAAATAAAAGCGAAAAAAAAATATTTTTGTTTTGACTTAGAAAACCAAGCCATTTTAACTAAAAATTCCCATAAAATCAAGCATAACTTAAATTTTAAAAAAGGATTTATGGAAGAAGAGCGTATTTATCCAAAAAGAGAAGGATCACGGTAATCAAAACCAGCACAGTAGCCGCGATTCGCGAAGAAGAATTATACTCATACTGGGTATTTTCTTTGTTCTTGGTGCAAAAGATATAGTATCCAAAAAACAAGCCAAAAGCACTGGTGAGAAGGAAGATCTTCCCTTTAAAATATATCCCTGCTAAAACAAGTCCATAGGCCAATATCATCCAGACGACAGATGCTTTAGCTGTCCCTGAGTCTAGCAAATGATCTGCATTGGATTCGTCAGGCATATTTTCTAAAAGCTCTTTTCCATCATTCACGATTTCTTGTTTAATATCAAAGTTTTCCATATTTTGTATCTTTCGTAAGTTCTGCCTCGAAAGGCGAAAAAATAAAACACGGGCGTTTATCTATGCTCAGAAAAACTGTCCCTGAAAATAAAACATTTTCCTGCTTGACTGTTTTTGCAAAATGAGTGATAATATTTTCGCAAATTGCCCATTGTTTTTAAGATTGTCGATCTTTCATAAAGCATTGATCTAGAATTTATGTCAAAGAATCATCGAAAGAGATTTAAATTGTGTCGAGCATCATCAAAGGATATTGGTTTATAAGGAAAGATATGGTATATCAGCAAAAAATCCTGGAGATGAAGAACATATACCAAAACCTGGAAAATACCATCCAGATTTTCAAAGAAAAAACACATCTGGATTGCATTCCAGGTTGCGGAGATTGCTGCAATCGCTTTGAACCTTATATTTCGGTTCTGGAAGGAATTGTCATTGCAAACTGGCTTTACCAAAACCCAGGAGAGCTAGAAAGTTTTTTTTCTAAAATAAAGAACAAATCGGAAATTCTCTGTCCTTTCTATAAGGTGGATTCTCTATTTCACTGTGGCATTTATCCCATAAGACCTTTTATCTGCCGCACTTTTGCCTTTTCAGGCAAAAAAGTTGGGAATGAAATAAAATACTCTCCTTGCCTAAGAATACAACATCAATGTCCCGATGAAACTCGGATTGCTCAGGAATACATTTCCCAAGGACTAATTGTTCCTGTTTATAATGAGGAATATGCTAAAATATGCCAGATAGATTTTCTGCTGGCAACAGACATGCATCCCTTAATCAGAAGCATAGAAATTGCTCTTAGCGAGGTTATAGTATCAAAAGATACACGCCAGAAAGAAAATTCTTTTTCATGCAGCAATAGCTTTACTGCACTGGTAAGAAAAATCTTAGAAAAAGCAAATCCTGTTTCTTTATACTCGGTTAAAAATGGGGAAGTTATTTAAT
>JABWCH010000428.1 GCA_013359215.1 Candidatus Brocadiia bacterium
GAGGACAATTTTGTCACTTTCGACGAAGCTATCCGAGATGCATCGAAATTTGCAGCCAAAAGGATTTTTCGGATAGGCTCTTAATACCTTTTTGGTTTCGGCTTGTCCCAGATAGGAAAAAATATGATTCAGGTCAAAAGTCTTTTTAAACACTATCAGATGGGAACAGAAATAGTCCATGCTTTGGATGGTGTTTCTTTCCAAATAGATAAAGGGGAATTTGTTGCCATAACAGGTTCTTCTGGTAGCGGGAAATCGACACTCATGAATATTTTAGGATGCCTGGATGTTCCCACAGAGGGAGACTATTTTCTCAATGCTAAAAATGTTTCCTCTATGAACAAAAAAGAGCTGGCTCGTATTCGCAACAGAGAAATTGGCTTTGTTTTCCAAAATTTCAGCTTGCTTCCCAGAATGACTGCGTGGGAAAATGTCGAACTGCCTCTTTTGTACGCAGGCAACAAAGAAGCAAAAGATCTTGCGAAAGGTGCTCTGGAAAAAGTAGGGCTAGGAGAAAGAATCTTCCATGAACCCAAGCAACTTTCAGGCGGACAGTGCCAGAGAGTGGCTATTGCCAGGGCAATTGTCCATAATCCTTCGATTATTCTTGCCGATGAGCCTACTGGGAATCTGGATAGCCGCACAAGCGAAGAGATTATGCAGATATTTAAAGATCTTAATGCATCAGGCCGCACTATCATTTTAGTAACCCATGAGAGCGACATTGCTATCCAGTGCAAAAGAGTGATTCAAGTAAAAGATGGAAAAATTCTTAAAGATTATTTCAACAATTGAGATAAAACTATGCTATTCTGGACTATTGTAAAAGTTTCTTTAAAGAGCTTACTCGCCAACAAGCTGCGCTCTTTTCTGGCTATTTTAGGTATTATCCTGGGAGTAGCCTCTGTGATCGCCATGGTTTCTATCGTAAATGGTGCTACTCTGCAAATCACAGAACGGATCAAGCAGATGGGTACAAACCTGCTTATGATACGCCCTGGTCAGGGCATGCACAGAGGTGTTGCCTCCAGCAGCAATGTTCAGACACTGACGCTGAACGATGCCAGCCAAATCATAAGTAAAGTCAAATATATAAAAAACATAGCACCTATAGTGCAAGGTAATGCTCAGACGAAATATATGAACCAAAATACCTATGCCACTGTTGTTGGTACGACTCTTGCTTATTTTGAAGTGCGCAATTTCCTTTTAGAAGAAGGCCGTCTCTTCCATGAAAGCGAAGTCCACAGCAATGCCAAGGTTGCTGTTCTTGGTAGCGTTATTCTCGAAAAGCTTTTTGGGAAAGGCCCGTTTCTGGATGAAACCATCAAGATCAAAGGAAGCAACTTTAAAGTGATTGGTTCTCTAAAGACCAAAGGGGATATGGCAGGCATGGATGAGCATATTATGATTCCTCTTGGAACTGCTATGAAGCAGGTCTTTGGTCTTACCTATCTTAGAGGGATTGATGTTCAGGTAGAAACCGAAGAAAAGATTGATGAAGTAGAGGAAGAAATTACTTCTTTGCTCCAAAAACTCCATAGACTAAAACCAGACGATGAGCCTGACTTTTCCATACGCAACCAAAAAGAACAACTAGAAAACCTGCAAGCAACAACGCAAACATTTACCCTTCTTCTGGGAGGGATTGCAGCAATCTCCCTTTTGGTTGGTGGCATTGGAATTATGAACATTATGCTGGTTACTGTTACGGAAAGGACTCGCGAGATTGGCATTAGAAAAGCCATTGGCGCAGCCGACCAGGATATTCTGCAACAGTTTTTGATTGAGGCAAGTATCATCAGTGGATTGGGTGGACTTTTTGGTATCCTTGTGGGGGTTGGGATCAGCGTTGGGATAGAATCTATTTTCCCGACTTTTAGCACTAAGGTAGACTATACTTCTATTGTGATTTCCTTTGTGTTTTCTGCTATGGTAGGGATTTTCTTTGGATACTATCCTGCCCAAAAGGCATCCTCTTTAAATCCTATTGATGCTTTGCGCTACGAATAGCAAAAATATTCTGTATAAAAAATTTTGGGGAAAACCCCTGAAGAGGTTTTCCCCAAATGCTGTAAATTATATACAGTAAAGGAAATCGTAAAAATTTATACAGAAACTACTTTTACAGTAGGCCCACAAGAGACTTCGAGATGTTTTGTGGAATTGAGCATCTCTCCATCTAATGTATAGTAATAAGGATGGAAAGTATCGATAATTACTTTGTCTGTTACAATATCATAGAGAGAAGCATTCTGGATTTTTTTGCCTCTGCGGATATTGTGTAGGTTTTTTAAAAGATCAAAAGGTTTTAAATTCATTGCGAGAAAGTGCAATTTGCCTTGCTCTTCTCTGGCGCGGTAGAAAGGCTTAAAGCCTAAACCGCACTCTTTTTCAGTTGCTGCCATGAGTGCCATAAATTTTGTTTCAGGAAGAAGCTTTTCTCCAATCTGGACAGAAGCCTCTATTGGTTTCCAAAGTTTGGAAAAAAAAGAAGTTCCACTCACGATAGACCAGCAAGATTTGAAAAAGAGGGTTGCTGCTTTTTTCCAGCCAGCATCTCCGCCTTTGTAGTATTCTTGCATGAAATTAGCAATCAATCCATTTCCAAAGATAAAACCGAATTTACTGTTTACTTTGAGTAATGTATGGAACATATAGGGCAATTTGCCTTGTTCCAGACAAGATATAAGCTTCTGTAGTCTTTGCTCTGGCGTTCCTTGCATTTTTAGAGAAGTTTCTAAAAGATTCATAGTGCCACCTCTCAGCAAAGCAATCATTGGCAAGTCTTTATCTTGTTCTTTGTACACCTGGCAGAATTTGGTCAAAACACACTGGTTTGTACCATCTCCACCGCTGATTCCTAAGATATCAATGTTTTCTCGACAAAATTCCTCTGCAATAGAGGAAAGATCTTCTACTGATTTTGTCTCTCTCAGGATACCAGAATTCCCCAAAATTTTTTGTAAATTGGCTTTACGCTCTTGAGCATAGAATTTGTTGCTACCAGCGTAAGGATTAAAAATAATACCGACCTTCTTCATAGCCAACTCCCAACTAAATCATTGTGAATAGAAGAGAATGTTTGATTCCCAGGGCATTGCCTGGGCTAGTATAGATCAGCCTTCCAGGCTTAAAGATTAAGCCTTTTGGATGGCGTAATCTGTAAACATCAGAAACATAGAATTATGCCAGATACAAGTGCCAAATTATTTTGGCAGTGTTATCTTTTTTTGGCATGCAATTTCCAGACAAACCCCTAGATTTGGGCTTGTAAAGATTTTGAGAAAATTTTATAGCAAAAAGTATGCCGAAAAATATAATTTTAACAATATTAGCTAATTTCCTCTAAAGACCACATAAATGCTTTTATTCCTTGCAAAGAAGAGCTTTTGCGGAAATCTTGCACAATTTGAAAAACTTTTTGAGCTTTTTCTTCTTCTACTGCGATAAGGAGAGCAGAATTAACTCCAGGCCATATCGTATTGTCCAAATGGTATCCGCTGGATTTTCCTTTGCCAAGAACCTTGGCAAAGCAGGTGTATCCGTCTACTCCTATTTGGTTGAGCTTTTCTAAAACCTCTTCATGCAAACAAACATTATAGGAAAGAAAAATCATTTTCATATTTTTCCCTAGCAAAAAAAGTATGGAAATTCAAGCAGCAAGCGGGATCTGAATAGATCGCCAGGCTTAAGAGTCGAATAAAATTTTTTGATTTGCCAGGCGGTACTATTTTAGGTAAGAAATCTTACTTGACTTGTTTTATTTTGCAAATTATACTCTGAGAAATGACAATTATCAATAGGAGTTACGCAGATATTCTTAACATATTGAAATACAATATATATCTATCTTGCAAACGATTAAAATCTTGACTCTATTTAGTTTTGCAAGCTCTTGGGTTTGGGGGAAAATTTTTACAAAAATTTTCCCCCAAATAAAAATCTCTTTACGTAACTCCTATTATCAAAATAAAATTGCCTTCTTGACAGGAAAAAAATATGGAAGACATCATTCGTTTTTTTGATTCTCATGCAGAAAAATGGGATTCGTATTGGAAAGAAGAAGAGTTTGGCATCATTCGCAAAATATTAGAACGATCATCGCTTTCCCAAGAGGATTCTGTCTTGGACATTGCTTCAGGCACAGGGATTCTCGTGCCGTATTTTTTGGAGTTTGGAGTAGTGGCATCCTGTATACAAGGAATAGACATATCTCCCAAAATGGTCGAAATTTTTTCCCAGAAATTCCCCCAAATTCCTGTAATCTGTGGGGATTTCTTATTGAAAACTTTGCCTGAAAATAACTATAGCTATGCTATCATCTTTAACTCTTTTCCTCACTTTCTGGAGCCAGAAAAAGTTTTTGAAAAGGTTTCCAAGCTTCTTAAGCCTAAAGGTAAGCTGGTGGTTGCTCATACCAAAACAAGGGAGGCATTAGACCGTCACCACCAAAACAGTGGGTCAACAGTAAGAACCCATCGGCTGCTGGAAGATAAATTGTTTTTGCAATACTATCAGAAATATGGATTTACAGATGTGATTTTAGATAATTCTCTATATTTCTACACACAGGGAGTAAAAAAATGAATCAAGAAAAGGTGTACGACCCTAGACAGCTTATCATCATGGGCCTTTTAGGTGCTTTATCGCTTGCATTACCCTTTCTTTTTCATATTCTGCCGCAAGGAAAAAGCTTCCTTCCTCTGTTTCTTCCTATCTCCATAGCTGGTTTTTTGCTTGAACTTAAGTATTCTTTCTGCCTGTGTTTCCTTGTCCCTGTTTTGTCTTTTATACTCAATGGCATGCCACCTCTTTTAGTGCCGCCTATAGGTATCATCATGATGCTGGAACTCGCTTTTTTGGTGTTCCTGAACTATACCTTCTACCAACGCTATCAATGGAATCTTTATGCTGCGGCTATAGTTTCCCTTTCTATAAACCGTATATTCTATATAGTGATGCTATTTTTTATAGCAGACATTTTAAAAATACCTAAGATGACTTTTGCCCTATATTCCGCAATAAAGCCTTTCCCTGGCTTGATTTTGCTTGCCATTTTTATACCTTCTCTTGTTTTAAGTATGCAAAAGATCCCCTTTTTAAAAAAAGCATCTTCTATAACTCAAGAATGAAAGCTCGAAAATACTATCTATGGAACTTTCAGAAATCCTAAACAAATACTTTGGCTATAAAAACTTTTTGCCGCTACAGGAAGACATCATAAAATCAGTATTGCAGGGAAAAGACACCTTTGTCCTGATGCCTACAGGAGGAGGGAAATCCTTATGCTACCAATTGCCTGCCTTGGTTTTGCCAGGGATAACGCTTGTAATTTCTCCTTTGATTTCTCTCATGAAAGACCAGGTAGACTCCTTGCTGGCAAATGGCATTGCAGCAGGCTGTATGAATTCATCCATGACATCGGAAGAAATAAGAGAAGTGGTTCGTAGAGCAAGAACTGGACAATTGAAAATACTCTATCTTGCACCAGAAAGAGCAACTCTGCCTGGCTTTTTAGAGCTTCTGGACAAGCTCTCTCTTTCTCTTGTTGCCATTGATGAAGCTCACTGCATTTCAGAATGGGGGCATGACTTCCGTCCAGAATACAGGCAAGTCCATATCTTTAAAGAAAAATACCCTAATGTCCCAATGATCGCCTTGACAGCAACCGCGATTGAGGAAGTAAGGCAAGACATCGTAAAGTATTTAGGCATGCAAAGCCCTTTGCGCTTTCAATCCAGCTTTGACCGCAAGAATTTGGAGTATCGCATTGCGCCAAAGCAAAATACATATAGCCAGATTATGCAATATCTATCGCAGCATCGTCAGGATTCAGGGATTATCTACTGCATGAGCCGCAAATCCACAGAAAGCCTTGCAGAAAAATTACGCCAGGATGGATTTCGCACGTTAGCATACCATGCGGGAATGGAAGCCCAGGAAAGGAATGAAACGCAGGAAAGATTCATAAAAGACGATGTGGAAATCATCGTTGCCACGATTGCATTTGGGATGGGCATAGATAAACCAAACGTACGCTATGTGTTGCACTATGATCTTCCTAAAAATATTGAAAGCTATTATCAGGAAACAGGGCGAGCAGGAAGGGATGGTTTACCTAGCGAGTGCATTCTGTTTTTTAGCTATGCAGACAAAGCTAAAATCGAATATTTTATCGAACAGAAAGAAAGCCCAGAAGAAAAGCAAATTGCTGCTCAAAAGCTACGCTATATCATAGAATTCTGCCAGAGTTCTCTTTGCCGCAGAAAATTCATACTACGCTACTTTGGAGAAAACTATCCCTCTCCTAATTGCGGACGCTGCGACAATTGCCTGAACCCTCCTGATAAGGTCATGGGAACAATTGCTGCGCAAAAATTCTTATCTACTGTCTTCAGACTGCAAAGAAGCTTTGGCATCAATTACATTATAGACATTCTTCTGGGGTCGCAGAGCCAGAAAATCAAAGACAACCAGCATGACCGTCTTTCTACTTATGGCATTGGGAAAGAATATACTCGCAACCAATGGATATCCATGGCCTATCAAATGCTGGAGCAAGGATACATCCAAAAAGATACAGGCCAATATCCTGTCATTTCTCTTACACCTCTAAGCCGTTCTGTTTTGTTTCAAAAAAAAGAGGTATCCTTTGTTCTTCCTGCACCCAAAAAAGAAGAACGGAGAAAAGAGGAATATAGAAAAGAAGACAAAAAAACTTTAGACTCATACAACCAGGAACTTTTTGAAGAGCTTAGGAAACTTAGAAAATCTATTGCAGACACACTTTCCGTTCCCCCTTATATTGTCTTCAACGATGTAAGCCTGAAAGAAATGGCTACGTTTTATCCTCAATCAGAAGAAGAATTCTTGGAAATCAACGGTGTTGGGAAAAAAAAGCTGCTGTCTTTTGGGCAGGATTTTATGGAAGCAATCTATTACTTTTGCAAAAAAAACAACATTCCCCTTCAGATTAAGAGCCTATCCGAAAAATAATTTTAGGCGAAAATTTTGAGGCACTTGGAGAGCGAGGAGAAAATGATAAATCGAAAAACTGCCGTAAGTAATTGCTAATCAACGACAGTAATTTAACATTGTCAAGCTAAGTATCTTAAAAAAAATAGCTTGTATTAACCCAAAAAGCAAGCGAGTTTTATCTGTAGCGATCGCTTCGTGTAAGCCTTCTTTCAGGAATCCAAAAAACAGGTATCCCATTTTTATTTTTGCGCCAGG
>JABWCH010000057.1 GCA_013359215.1 Candidatus Brocadiia bacterium
TATTTTTGATTCCTTACAGAAGGCTTACACTCCGCTTTTGTCTTGATTTTTTCCTAGAAAAGTTAACACCTATGAGGTTTAGGTCTAAGTTTATGTTTAATTGGCATTTAAATGCAATAAGAAAATCTTTATATGTCAATTTTTTAGAAAGGATTGGATTTTGGCTTCAGGGAACATAGGAATCGTAGTTTTTTCTCCTTGAAGATGCATGTTGAAAAAGGCAAGCAGAGACTGGCTTATTATATAATTCATGCGAGCAGGGTTGATTTTACCAGAACTCCCTAGCATTCTTGTAATGGGGAAAAGAAAGGGGTTGTCTGTATAGTTTATATGAGAGCTGCCTTTGATGCTTATCAAGGTATAGGGGGCTTTTACCGATGGGAGCATAAAGTCATTGACACCAGAAAAAAGAGCACTATACATAATCATCAGCGGTGATTCCAGAGTTTTGCCCTGGATCATATCCCCTGCTTGCAGACCATCCAGATTGACTACAGCCTTATAGCTTTTATTTTCTAAGGCTGCCTGAACAGCAGTTGCCCCGCCTAGAGAATGTCCAAAAATCCCTGTCTTTGCCATATCTAATTTTTGGGAAAAAGGATATTTGTCTTGAGATTGCGTCTTTTGTAATTCTTCCAATAGCAAATGGATGTCTTTTACCCGAATGCGCAGGTTATCGTCAAGAAAGCTGTCTTCAGTAAGAATTTGTCTGACAATGGCTTCTTTTCGGCTGGAATCTCTTGATGCAATCCATTCTTGCCATAGTGATGTCGTTTTTTGGGCATGCCGAATAAAGGATTCTTGCACTTCTTTGCTATATGGTATGGATTTTCCATCAGGAAATAAGGCAACGAGGGTTTCGTAGGTATGAGCAATAGAACAAACAATATAACCATGGCTGGCAAGATGCTCCATTTGTATACTGTTTTCGTTGAACAGGCTGCCGAAACCAGGGGAAAAAAGGATAACAGGGTATTTTTCTTTTTCTTGGGCAATAGGGATATTCCAATACGAGTTGGTTTTGACCAAAGAAAGGTATTGAAACAAAAAAGGAGGGACTCCAAAGCTTTGTGCTTGCAATGAGCTGATCAAAGCTGCTTTATCCCAATATTCGGCTGGCTTTATAGCTTGATCGGGCTTTTGCGCGGGATACCAGACCTGAACTACGATTTCTCTATGACTCCCAGGCTCTTTGCTCCATTTTTCTAGGCGATTTTGATCCTTCAGAGCAAAGCGCGTTATTCCAACAGAATACTTTCCATCAGGCTTGGGGAGAGATAAAAGAGGAAAAAGCAAAACAAGCGCGACAGAAAAGATTATGCACAGAATTCCTAAAAATGCCATACTATAGGTAAAAACAGATTTAAAAAGGGAGGCTTTTGGGATGGGGGATTTTTTTTTAGGATACAATGCTATCAGGAAAACCAAAGTGCTTAGAATATAGGCTGGAATGATTTGCCATCGATATTGCCCCAGAAAAAAATGCAAACAGCATATAAGAATCCCCAAATAGGGCAAAAACAAAAGCATCTTTGGCCTTTGGTGAAAGGGGAAAAAATAGCCTATCATGCAAAGAAGCAATACAGCAAAAAGCAAAATTTCAAATTGTAACATATAAAAACCTTAAAATATCAGTAACTATTTTAAATACATAGATTTAAATGGAAAGAAAGAAGCAAGAAAGATATTTTTCTGACTTCTGAAACAGCATTTAGAATCTAACAAGCAAAATGTTTGCCAAAAAAGCAAAGATTTTATCACGAATAAGACGAATGCTCGAATGGCACGAATAGTTTTTACAAAAATTTCATTCGCGTAATTTGTATATTCGTCTCATTCGTGATAATACATTTTTGGTTTCGGCTTGTCCGAATCAGGTAGCTATTCTGCTGTTTTTTCTTCCTGGGGTTTTGCTGGGAAAAATTGGTATTCTTTAGGTTGCAGAGGATGTACTTTAAGACTACCTACGGTTTCATCGTTTGTCACCCTTATGGGATAAGGAAAAATAGGAGTTGTCACAGATTTTATTGCTTTGAGAACCGTGATAGAATCTCTATATTGTCCACCCCAGAATTCTGCAATTTCTTTTGATCCAAGGCTCATCTGCTCTAGCATGAAAACAGCATCTGCTGTATGGATCAAAGCTTCGCCGCCTACTGGGCCTCCTGTATCTTTGATTTGTCCAATCGTCAGGCAGGTTACTCCTTTTTCATGGTTGTAAGTCTTTAAAGCAGAAAGATTGTCTGCTGTTTTGGTTTTGGTTGGATCTAGTGTATTCAGGGAATCGATAATCACAAACTGTATGCCTTCTTTTTCTACCAGGAAGCGGTAGCGACTGACAAAGCTGTCCCATGTATGGCCTTTATGGTACTGGCTCTGGATAACGGCGATGTTTCTGGCTATTTTCTTTTGGAACTGAGCCTCAGAAAGAGAGAGTGCTTTCATTCCGATTTTGGTCAATCGGCTACATAGATCATCTCTGCCCGATTCTTTTTCATCCAGAAAACCTTCTTCTGCAACAACAAAAGCACAGCGCATTCCAGAATAGGCAACCTTGCATAGAGCAGAGATGGCGGTTCTTGTTTTGCCTTTTCCTGGAGGGCCAGCAAAGGCAATTGTACAGCCTTTTGGTATACCACCCAGGGAATATTTGCCATCCTCTGTCAGACATAGACAATCCAATATGTCATGGACAGGCAAAGGTTGTTGTGTTTTTACAACGCTTCTCATCTGGTGTGGTCTAATGATGTCAGCATCCAGACCAGGGTCTTTTTCTTCTGGTGCTTCTGTGTGGTGGAATGGCTGTGCAACGGGATCCATCCCAGGGATTCCTATTTGAGAACCCATAATTTGCATCATCTGCATCATTTGCGACTGCCACTGTGCAGCCATCATTTGCTGGTAAGGAACAGCAGTATAGGGAGGAAACAATGGTTGCTGGCTAATGTGGGATGCAGGCGCGCCTGGAGTCACTGGGTTAGGTATAGGCGGCTGTGCATAATGAGAAGAAGGCGGGTGGACAGGCATCTGTGGCTGGCTTCCTAAATAGGGCATTGGCTGTGGCGTTGCTACTGGCACTTGAGGCTGCATGGAAGAGCCTGCCTGTGTATGCGATAAAGGTTCTGAAAACAAAGCTTCCTGGCTTTTTTCTCCAGACTTTGTTTGGGCTTTTTTCGGCATCACAAAAATCCTTAAAATAAATTTTTAAAGGATAAAGAAAATTTTATTTGGGGGAATATTTTTGTAAAAATTTTCCCCCAAACCCCCTTTAAAAACTTTTATATATTTATTTCCAAATAGTTTACGCTAAAAATTTATGTTGCTATGAAGCTCTTACTAAACTAGTTTTTTTGCGGAGTTCCAGAAAAGTTTGCTTAGGTTTGGGCTTTGTAGTAGATTGATGCCCTGGTCTAAAGCATAGTTCAAGGTATTGACCAAAGATTTGAGAGGATGCATGGTTTCGTTTTCATCTAAACCCATAAAATAGGGCAAGGTCGTATTATTCTGGTATAGCGGCTCTTTTTCATCCAGCCCATATTTTTGCATTGCTTTCTTGAAGTCTGGTGTGCCTGGCACAGGAGAATAGTCGGCAAGCTTGATATAGCCTCCGACCTTGTGAACATACAAAAAGGCTTCCACCATCTCTTCCATAGTCTGGCCTGGCAATCCCACTTTCACATAGACCTCAATCTGCCTTTTTTTATCAGGATCAGCCTGCTTGAAGCATTCCATTGCCATGGCTAATTCCTGGTCTTCAATTTTAGGACTCTCATGAGGAGAAAAAACAGGGCTTCTTTCATAAGAAAAGCGTATAGTCTCTACACGAGCCTTATCAAAAGCCTTTGCCAGCGCAGGAGTGATCAACTTGGAATGGATTCCATTGGGCGTATGAAAACGGGTTTGAAGCGAATGCTCGCTCACCTTTTCTAACAGAGGGAGAAAATGCTTTTCCGCATGAATCAGAAGAGCATCGTCATAGAAAGCAATATTTTTTACATGCTTTTTATGGACAAGATAGAGAATTTCTTCAAAAACTTTATCCAACGGTCTTTGTCGAAATTTAGGCTGCAACTGCTTGGAAGCACAATATGTACACTGTAGCGGGCAGCCAAGAGAGGTAGCAACAACGCCAATGCTACCAGGAAAAAGAAGCTGGTGCATGGGCATGGGCAATTCTTCGACAGGGACAACATCGTACTGTGGTATCTTTTGATCCATGCCTGTTATTTCAGAAAGCCACCGTAAAGCCTGGATCTCACCAGGCCCTTCAAAAACCTTGTCTGCCTGAGAATGCTTTCTGGCATGTTCAGGACAAAGAGTTGCATAAACACCACCCAAAGCAATCGGGATTTGGGGAAAAACTTCCCGCAATATCTTGATGGTTTCAAAGACCCCAGGATACCAATAGGTCATCATAGAACTTACCATAATTGCCTGAGGAACAGGAATTTGTTTCAAAAGAGTCTTGAATATTTCCACAGAAATCCCATAGCGTTTATACCTGCGCAATACAGGCGCATATAGGGTTGGTTTTTCAATAATTTCAAAAGGCAAAGGCCCTGTCCCATTGCTTTTACCCTTGGGCTTTTTTATCCCCTGAGATTCAAGCCACAAAGGCTGATAACGATCCACGCAATCTATCAGAGAAATTTCATATCCCTTTTCTTTCAAAAAACTACCAAGCCAGTAAATCCCCAATGGTTTCATCCATAAATCATGGGCTGTAAAATCATGAATATAAGGATTGACTAACAAAACAGAAGGTTTCATAAATCAGCTTTCTTTCATAATGACAATGGGAGTTATGCAAAGAGGTTTTATTTGGGAAAATTTTTGTAAAAATTTCCATCCCAAATAAAAACTTTATCTACATTGGATTCTGTATTCTCAAAATCTGCTACAACTTTACTGCTAGAAGCAGATCTTGTCAAGATTAAAGAATAAAAGTTCTAGCCAATATTTTAAATTTGGCATTGCCAAAGTAAGCTTTGCGCAAAGAAAAACTGCCTTCCTGTTTTTTGGGATTCCTGGAAGAATTCTTACACAAAGCGGCGGCTATTTTCAAGACAGTTCTTCTACAGGATTTTTTATAGACTTTTTCTATCTTAGATGCTAAAATGGAACGGATTTTTTTTGAAAAAAAATATATAAAAGTTTTTAAAGAGGGGTTGGGGGAAAACTTTTATAAAAATTTTCCCCCAAATAAAACCTCTTTGCGTAACTCATTTCTACGCAACTCGTTTTCTTTATAAAAGGGAAGCCATATATGAAAAAGATACTGGTGACAGGATCACTTGCTTATGATTATATCATGCACTTTAGTGATATTTTTTCCCGCCATATTTTACCTCACAATCTCAACATTCTAAACGTAAGTTTCACTGCTGACAAGATGAGCAAAAATTTTGGAGGAACAGCAGGGAACATCAGCTATAGCCTTGCTTTGCTCAAAGAAAGCCCTATTGTTTTCAGCACAGTCGGAAGAGATTTTATAGAATACAAAAACAAACTAGAACAAGACGGAGTGGATACATCTTTTGTCCATGTAGACCAGCAAGAATGGACAGCTTCAGCCCATATCATCACAGACCAGAGTCACAACCAGATCACAGCCTTCTATGGTGGTGCTATGCTAAAGAACGATCTTTCTCTATCCCATATTCTCAAACAAAAAAAAATTTCCTGCGCCATTATAGCAGCCAATGGAAAGTTTGGTATGATACGCTATGCCAAAGAATTTAAAGAACATGGAATTCCTTATATCTATGACCCAGGCCAGTCCCTTCCTTCCTGTGAGCGAGACGATTTGCTTACTTTAACAGAGGGTGCATGGATTTTGGTCATGAATGAATACGAAAAGGAACTTTTTCTAAGCAAAACATACCTGAAAGAATCTGCGCTTTTAGACATGATCGAATATTTAATCATTACTAAAGGCGAAAGAGGAAGTGTCTTGTACCATAAAGGCGAAAAAAAAGAAATCCATGCTGTAAAATGCAGAAATGTTTTAGATCCCACAGGAGCAGGCGATGCTTTCCGAGGCGGACTCCTCAAAGGGCTGGTACATAATCTGCCAATTGAGGATTGCCTGGAAATGGCATCTTTAGCTGGTTGCTATGCAGTAGAATACGAAGGAACGCAAAGCTACCATTATACAATAGAAGAGTTTCAGAAAAGATTTCAGGAAAACTATGGCAGTCGGCCTTACTGGAAAGATATTTTCTAATGATCTCTGAAGAAAAAAACATTGTGGTGTCCTGCCCAGGATGCCACAAAAAATTCCGCATACCCAAAAGCATTCGCTTCCAGTGCAAATATTGTCGGACTCTAATCGACCCCGATCTGTATATTAGCCTGGAAGAATCCAGAGTTTCGATTCCCGATGTTCTAAGGGGTACAAAAGAAGATCTTGTAGACACATTCCAAAACCTGAATAAAAAAAGACAGCATTCTTTTTTCCCAACCCCAAAGCATCTAATGAAAAAACTAGCCTACCAGTTCGATAACTTCATTTCTTATGGGCCTTTGGCTATGTTTTTGACTCTGGCATTTTTTTTTGTGGCTACATGGATTTTTTGCCTTTCCTTGTATTTTATTACAGGCTATGCTGTGGATATGGGCGATCAGATATGGGAAACGTTTTTGCAAATCTGTGATCCTTCTTCTATGGAGAAAGCAACAGAGAAAAACTTTTTTGGCAAACTCCTGGCTGTTATCACTGGATTTTTGGGGATTGTCATCTTCTCTTTGGTGATCGCCTTTTTAACCAATATTTTTGCTCAAAAGCTGGAAGAGTTGAAAAAAGGCCATAGTTCTATTGTGGAAGAAGATCATACTTTAATCTTGGGCTGGAGCGATAAAGTTCCTTCTATTTTAGAAGAGCTGATTGTCGCAAATGATGAAAAAAAGAGCAATGCTGTTGTAATTCTTTCGCATCGACCAAAAGAAGAGCTGGAAGATTATCTAAGGAGCATTGTCAAAAATAGAAAAACAACCAAAATCGTTGTGCGTTGTGGTGAAATTTCCAATATTTCTAATCTGGAAAAGGTTGCCATATCTCATTGCCAATCAATAATTATTGTCAATGAAGTGCCTAAAAATGCAAGCAAAACGGAGCTGGCTTTAAGCGATACCCATATTATCAAAGCAATTTTAAGTATATGCAAAAACCCCGCTCGCCGTCCAGAAAGCTTCAACATTGTCACAGAGCTTTTAGATCCTAAAAATATCGACATTGCGAAGTCTATTGGAGAGGAAGAGCTGACGGTTTTCTATAGCAATGAAATCATAGCCAAAATTCTGGTACAGACTTCCCGTCAAAATGGATTAGCAACTGTATACAATGAAATCTTGTCTTTTGCAGGCAATGAAATCTACTGCATCAATGAACCAGGCACTCATGGGCAAACTATGAGCGAGATTGTTTGCGATTTCCCACACTGTATCCCGATTGGACTCAAGCAAAAAGGGAGATCTGCACAGATTAATCCTCCTATGAATACTGTCATTGGGCCAGGAGACGAAATTCTGTTGGTTGCAGAGGATGAGAAAAAGATTTACTATCAGAAATCATCCAAAAGTCTGGGACACTTCCGCCTTCCTTCTGCTTTAAAGCAAAAAGCCAGACCAGAAAGATACCTTTTGCTTGGTTGGAATGCCAAAAGCGAAAGCATCATCCGCGAGTATTCTGACTATCTGTCCAAAGGCTCTGTAATTGATGTGGCTGTTCCTTATCCTAGTGTTGAGATTGAAGAAGTTATCAAAAAATTCCAAAAAAGGCTGGATAAAATTGAAATACGCCTTCTGAAGACAGACTACCGTTTAAGAGAAGAGCTGGATAAAATTATCCCTTTCAGCTACGATAATATCATCCTTCTTTCCTCACAGTGGGGCGAAGCTGCTACCATAGAAGAAATCGATTCCCAGACGATATACACGCTTTTGCTTCTAAGGGATATGCAAAACAAAGCAGGAAAGGCTGTTCATACCAAACTCGTAACAGAGCTTCTGGACCCTGCGAACCAGGAACTTATCCAGATAGCCAAGGTAAATGATGTGATCATCAGCAACCAGCTTATCAGCATGCTTTTGGCCCAGGTTTCCAGGCAAAAAAGTCTGTATGAAGTCTATTGGGATCTTTTCCGAGCAGAAGGCAGCGAAATTTATATCAAATCCGTGTCTCTCTACTTTGAACGGCTTCCTGTGGAAGTCAATTTCTATGACATCTTAGGCGTGGTATCTCAAAGAAAAGAAATAGCCTTTGGCTATCGCATCCAAAGATGGGGCAACAGGGCTGATCTAAATTTTGGTATTAAGTTAAATCCTGATAAGCAAAAGAAAATTTTGCTGGACAAAGAAGACCAATTGGTGGTTGTTGCAGAAGATGAATTTTAGGAGCATTCATGGGTATCAAAAATTTTTTTCGTAAAATCCACAGCAAAGAATCCAAAATCAAAACGCAGCAAGGTAAGCCAATCCCTTTGGGCGCAACTTTTTATGAAAATAGTATAAACTTTGCTGTTTTTGCTGCTCATGCTTCGCGGGTTTCTTTGCTTTTATACAACAAAGAACAGGATGTGCCTTTTGAAGAAATTAGCCTGGATCCCAAAATTCACAAGACTGGGGATGTATGGCATATTCTGGTATCAGGCATTAGCAGAGATATCCAATATGGATACAGAGTGGGCGGAGAAAATCGGAAAGACCATTATTATTCTGAAGACAATATACTCTTAGATCCTTATGCTCATGCTCTTTATCCTACGCTAAAGTGGGGATGGTCTACAGAAATCACGCAAAAAAACAAACGAATTACCATAAGCCGATCTTGCCTGGTAGACCATGCTTTTGACTGGCAAGATGATGCACCGCCCTTAATTCCTATGCATGAAAGCATCCTTTATGAATTTCATGTAAGAGGCTTTAGCAGGCATGCTTCTTCTAAGAGCAAATACTCTGGTACATATAAAGGGATTATCGAAAAAATCCCCTATTTGAAGGATTTAGGGATTACAGCAATTGAGCTTTTGCCTGTTTTCGAGTTCGATGAAACCGACAATGGAAACTATAACCCAGAAACAGGCGAGAAGCTGAAAAACTTTTGGGGATATAGCACAATATCCTTTTTTGTGCCTAAGGCATCTTATGCCTTTGAATATCAAAAAAATGCCCATATCTTAGAATTCAAAGAAATGGTGAGAGAACTGCATAAAGCCAAGATAGAAGTGATTCTGGATGTTGTTTTCAACCATACAGCAGAAGGCGACCAAAGAGGCCCAACATTGAGCTTTCGTGGCCTGGACAACTGTGTTTACTATCTTCTGACAAAAGAAGGCGAGTATATGAATTTTTCAGGATGTGGAAATAGCGTAAAAGCAAACCATCCTGTTGTCAGCGATTTTATCATAGATTGCCTGCGCTACTGGGTGTTAGAAATGCACGTAGACGGATTCCGTTTTGATCTTGCCTCTATCCTGACAAGAGATGAAAAAGGCATACCTATGGCAGACCCACCTGTAATCAAGAGAATTGCCTTAGATCCTATCTTAAAAAATGTTAAGCTCATTGCAGAAGCATGGGATGCTGGCGGGCTTTATCAGGTAGGTAGCTTTCCTTCTTATGGAAGATGGAGCGAATGGAATGGAAAATTCAGAGATGATGTAAGAGCTTTTATAAAAGGAGACAATGGTGTTGTTCATGCTCTTGCAGCAAGGCTCATTGGAAGCCCTGACCTCTATGGCGAAAAAGGAAGACCTCCTTCTCATTCCATCAATTTCATTACATGCCATGATGGTTTTACCTTAAACGATCTTGTTTCTTACAACAAAAAAAAGAACACCATGAATGGAGAGGAAAACCGAGATGGCGAGCAAAACAATCTAAGCTGGAATTGCGGCGAAGAAGGGGAAAGCAAAAACCCTATTGTTTTAAAACTAAGAGAAAAGCAAAGAAAAAACTTTATGGCGATTTTGCTTTTGTCCCAAGGCGTTCCTATGCTCCTGGGAGGTGACGAATTCGGTCGTACACAGCAAGGCAACAACAATGCCTATTGCCAGGATAATGAAATTTCCTGGATAGACTGGGATTTATTGGAAAAAAATGCTGCCTTCTTGCGGTTTGTCAAAGAAATGATCGCTCTTCGCAAGCGTCATTTCCAGGCCAAAGATTTCCAGGACTACCAGATAAGCTGGCATGGCGTTAAAGTAGGAAGGCCCGACTGGAGCTACCACTCTCATAGCCTTGCTTTGCTTATAGAGCAAACTAAAAAAACAAAAGACACAAAAGCTTTCTATATTATCTTGAATGCCTTTTGGATGCCGCTTACCTTTGATTTGCCCAAGCCTTCTTCTGATAAGGTATGGCATATACTCATGGACACAGCCAAAGAATCTCCTCTGGATATAACAACACAAGAAGATTCTGCTGTTTGGAAAGAAAAGCAATATACACTCGAACCTAGATCTGTAGTCGTTTTAATCACAATGCCTGTTGAAGGAAAAAAAGAAAGTATATGAAAAAAATAGCTTCTGAAATCACCCAGGTACTTTTAAAAGGCCATTCTCTATCCATAGAAGAAGTCGTTGCTGTAGCAAGATACGGAGCAAAGGTTTCTTGTTGCGAAGAAGCAAAAGAAAATGTTCTTCATTGCCGCAGCATCATTGATATTCTTGTGGAAAAAGATATAGTGGCTTATGGTATCAATACAGGGTTTGGAGCTTTGAGAGACTGCGTTATACCAAAAGAAAAAGTATCCCAGCTTCAAAAAAATCTTATTCGCAGCCATGCTTGTGGAGTCGGCAATCCTTTTCCATCCGAGATTGTGCGTGCTTCTATTCTTCTGCGTGCCAATACGTTGCTTAAAGGAAATTCGGGCGTGCGCATGGAAGTCATTGACGCTTTGGTGCAGATGCTCAACCTATGTATATGCCCCTTTGTGCCTTCTCAGGGAAGCGTAGGCGCAAGCGGCGATCTTTCTCCCCTTTCCCATATTGCCCTGGTTTTGATGGGCGATCCCCAAGGGCTTTTCTGGATATGGAATCCCCAAGATCCTGAGCAGAAAGAGGAAAAATGCTTTTTTTCTACCAAAGAAGAATTGCAAAAAAGAAATTTTTTCCCCCTGGAGCTTTCCTACAAAGAAGGTCTTGCCCTGAACAATGGCACGCAAGTCATGTCTGCCATTGCGTGTCTGGCATTATATGATTCCTATATCCTTCTCCATAGTGCAGAAATGGCAACAGCTTTGAGTATGGAGGCCGCACAAGGAGTTGCCACATCTTTAGATGAAAGGATACACAATGCCAGGCCCTTGTCTCATCAAGCAGAAGTAGCAGCAAGGTTGCGCTCTTATATCCAGGGAAGCACGATTCTTTCCAGTCCTTTGAATGCAGGGATTCTATATAATATACAAGATCGGCTAAAGAATCTGGCAAAAAAAGATATCCTATGCCAAAAAGCGTGCGATGCGATTTTCTGCCTTATAGAAGAGTATTCCCAAAAGCTTGTTTCTGCCAGGCCATGGCAAATCTCTCATAACCAGGAAGCCTTAAGATGGGCAAAAGAAACACGAGATAAAATCATCGAAGTCATAAAATCGAATGCTAAAGAAAACTGTGAAGAAATACAGTGCATTGTTGATCTGGCGAAAAAATCTGTGCCAAACCTATGCCCTACGCAAGACGATTATTCTTTCCGATGCTCTTCCCAGGTATTAGGCTGCTCATGGCGAGCATGGGAACATGCATGGAATATCGTTTCCCAGGAAATCAACTCAGCCACAGACAATCCTTTGATTTTTCCTCCCTCTATGCCCAAAGAAGAAAGTGGTTCTTATGAGGATTGGCTAAAAAAAAATCCCCATTTATGCGCTCAGGCTGTTGTTTCTGGCGGTAATTTTCACGGTGAGCCAGTGGGGATGGTCATGGACTACCTTTGCATTGCTCTTGCCGAAATTGCAAGCATTAGCGAAAGACGCATAGCCCATCTTGTTGATCCAAGGCACAACAATGGACTGCCAGCCTTTCTTACAAAAGATGCTGGCTTGAATTCAGGCTTTATGATTCCCCAGTACACTGCTGCCTCTTTGGTTTCAGAAAATAAAGTTTTGTCTCATCCTGCCACAGTAGACTCTATCCCTACAAGTGCCAACACAGAAGACCATGTCAGCATGGCAACCATTGCAGCCAGAAAATGCCGAGAGATTCTGAAAAACTCTACTTTTGTTGTAGCCATAGAAATCATGGTATGCCACCAGGCTCTTTTCTTTAGACTACTCAAGCCAGGTCTTCTGGCTCAGAAAATCCAAAAAATGCTTTTAGAATACCCCATAGAATTCCACAATACAAACCAAACAGGAATTCCCTTTTTCCAGGAAGACCAGGTATGGTATCCCTTCATGAATGCTTTGTCTCAGGCAATACAAAAAGGGAAGTTTTTGCAATACAGATAATTCCGCATAGTTTGCCAGCGTAGACGTGCGCAGATGTCATGCGTTTTAACTTTTCGATGCAACTCTATACTCTGAAAGGGTTTTATATACTAGCCCAGGGCCGCATCCTGGGTAAAGATTGTAACAAATGTATAAAAAAGAATTGACAACACCAGGGAATTAATTTATATTCAAAGAGCTTTATCATCATTGAAATTGGAACGTATTTCCTGAGATATTTCAAATATTGGGAGAACTATATGCTAAAAAACAAAGGTTTTTTATGTAGATTCGTGATCTTGTTTGTTGGATTGCTTTTTATTGTTCAAAGCATAAGCTGTAGTGGGGGAGGCGGTGGTGGATCTTCTTCTACTGCTAAAAAACCTGTTATAAATTCTGTTACTCCAGACAATGGGATTGTCACAGGAAACACTATTGTTGTTATCCAGGGATCAAACTTTACAGAAACCGTAACTGTAAATTTTGGTGGAAATCAGGCTGTCAATGTTGTTGTAAACAGCAATACCCAGATTACAGCTACAACCCCTGCTGGCGTAATAGGCCAGGTCAATGTAGAAGTTATCAACAACGATGGGAGAACAGGTATCCTTGCAAATGGTTTTACTTACAATGATCTGCCTGAACCTGTAGTCACATCCATATCTCCGAACAATGGGCCAATAACAGGAAATACAGTAGTCACAATCCGAGGAGAAAATTTTACAGCCAATGTTACTGTAAAATTCAATGCCAACCAGGCTACAGGAGTTGTTGTGAACAGTGACACCCAGATTACAGCCACCACACCTGCTGGCCCTCAAGGCACGGCAAACGTGGAGGTGATCAACAACAATGGGAAATCCGCTATACTAGCCAATGGCTATACATACTCTGCCACACCTGGCCCGAAAATCACTTCCATATCGCCGAATTCTGCTTCCCAAGAAGGAGGAATTCAAGCCACAATCAGCGGAAATAATTTTTCTGGTCCAGTTACGGTCAACATTGGGGCATCCAGCAATACAAGCCCTACAGTAGTCAGCTCTACACAAATTACAGTCACAATCCCTGATAGCAATGGAACTGTAGGTGCAGTGAATATCCAGGTGATCAATGCCGATGGTAAATCCGATACCTTGGCAAATGCGTTCACCTATACTGCTGCTATCCCAACGCCTCAGATCACGAGAATTCTTCCTACAGAAGGGCCTGCTGCTGGCGGTACATTGGTCAACATCGAAGGAAGCAACTTCCAGGGAGGAATTGCTGTTATTTTTGTTGCGCCTGATAATACCCAGGCCAACGCAACCTCTGTTTCCGTCGTGGATGCAGGAAACCTGACATGCCTTACCCCTCCTGGGGTTATAGGGCAGGTATATTCTGTAACAGTCTCTTATAATGGCAAATCAAGTACTCTAGCCAATGCCTATACCTATATCGAAAGTGGCCGATGGTATCGCACCAACTTGAATGCACCCAACACCACAAAAACAACAATATGGAATCCCAATGCACTGCCTCTGATCTGGCGTGGTGGACATCAGGCTGTATGGACAGGCGAAGGTGGAGCAGAGTTGACACGCTATGCGATGATAGCTTGGGGAAGAAATACGTCGATAATAACACCAGATTCAGGCCCAGTATTCAATTTAGCACAACCTTTTCAACCTACATCTGGTTTAGAGGGATCTATAATAAAAATTTATGGCGAAAATGGTTATTCTGTTTTTACTAATGAAACCAAAGTATCGTTTAAAATAGGGGCAACATTATATTCTGCTACGATTTCTTCTATTGAACAAAATACCATTAATTGTATAGTACCCGATTTCCCTCCAGATACTATATTCCCAATAAATGCATATATAGTGATAACAAATGTAGATGGGCAGCAAGATATTTGTAAAACACCATTTGTTGTCAGTGGTAGAACATATCGAACTAAGCAAACTTTCCAGACCCCCTTTGTCTACCAACAAATGGAATGGGAAAATAAAAATAGAGAAAGAGTTGCCTTAGGGGGATACAATGTAGGAGCTTATTTGAAATTAGGAGCTACAGAAAGCCAGGATAAATGGTCAGAAATTTCCATTGTCAATGCACCTACAAGGCGCAATGGTTATAGCGTTGTATGGACAGGAAAAGTGTTCATTGTGTGGGGTGGCTATGACGATCAGGGTAAAGCGAATTTCTTCAATACAGGTGCTATCTATAACCCATCGAACGATACCTGGACTGCCATGTCTACAGCAAACGCGCCCTCAGGAAGGACAGGACATACTGCTGTCTGGACAGAACAAAGAATGCTGATCTGGGGTGGACACAATGCAGAAAAAGCTTTAGGCGATGGAGGTTTATACAATCCATCAACAAATACTTGGAGCTATATAGCAGAAGATCCAACCTTCAAGGCTGGTCGCTGCTATCATAGCTCAGTTTTATGGACGGGAAGCACAACCATAGTTTGGGGTGGACTGAGTAATCCTTTTACAGCAGCATCCCAAATTCCCTATACTTTTACCAGTGGGGCAAAATTTACCGTCCAAATCTTGCGTACAGAAGAAAGATTGCTGATAGATCCTATTGCATCAGCCCCTGCAGATATGGACAGATATTCCCATAGTGCAGTTTGGACAGGGACAAGGATGGTTGTGTTTGGAGGAAAGCAGGTTCGTGTGACTCCTAACATACAAGAAAATGTATTGGATGCAACCTTGATCTATGATCCTGTCAATAATCTATGGGAAACAAAAGCATCTTCGGGAACTCCCAGAGCATCTCATACAGCAGTATTTTTAAGACCAAACTGGATGGTAGTATGGGGTGGATACAATAGCATAAGTGCTTTTAATTATCAGCCAATACCATTGCCTAATGGAGATTTATACGATACACTCAACGATACATGGACTGCCATATCTCCCTCTTCCAGCCCTTACAACATTGCAAGAATGGGGCATTCTGCGGTTGCTGTACCAGTGAATGAAAGCCTGCCTTTTACCAATGATGTTATGGTGGTATGGGGCGGAGATAACAATCCAGAAGGTAACACTGGCTTTCTCTATGATCCAAATACCTCATCTTTTAGGAGCGTTTTACAGGGTTCTTCTCCTGCGCGCGGATTCCATACTGCAATCGTAACAAACGATAAAAAGATGATCGTCTGTGGTGGTGCTGATTTATCCGCGGCGAATACACGCTACAAACATGGTGCAAGCTATAATTCCCCTTCGCAAGTTCCTCCCTCCACAGGGCAAGATGTATGGGAAAAAGTACCTGATATGCCCAACATCTCCCCTGATGGAATATTACCAGCAGGAACTGCTAACCGCGCTAAACATACAGCCGTATGGACAGGAACGCAAATGATCGTTTGGGGTGGTGCAAACTCAAGCTATGCTGTAAGGAATGGTCTTATCTATACGCCTGGTAATAATTCCTGGACACCTATGACTTTCACTGGTGCACCTAGCGAACGCCACCAGCACACATCGGTCTGGACAGGTTCAAACATGATTGTCTGGGGTGGATCTACCTTTGGAGGAACACCTTTGCAAACAGGCGGTATCTATACTACACCTACTGCAAAAAGGGCAGAACAGTGGGTTTCAACACCTACAACGAGTGCTCCTGAAGCCCGATTCTTCCATACAGCTACATGGGCCCCTGAAATCGGAGAAATGATTGTTTGGGGAGGCTACAATGGTTTGAATGGTGTCCCATCGGGCGGATGCTATATCCCATCTAGCAACTCATGGATTCCAACAACAACAGGGGCGAATACGCCTCTTGGCAGATACTATCACACTGCTGTATGGACAGGAAGCAAATTGATTGTATGGGGCGGCAGAGATCATGATGCTGAGTCTCTTTATAATTCTGGTGCTATCTACACTCCTACAACAAACCATACTGCTGGTACGGACAACTGGCAGACAATGAGCCAGAGTGGCGATGTTCCCAGTCCTCGCTATGGACACACTGCTGTATGGACTGGCACAGAAATGATTATCTGGGGTGGCACAAAAGGCCCACTGCCAACGGATAAACTCAACGATGGGGCAAGATACAATCCTACCACAGATACATGGACAAAAATCACGTCCTATCAAGCCCCTGTGTCAAGATTCTTTCATACTGCTGTCTGGATTGGAGATAGCGATGTAACAAAAGGAAGGATGATTGTCTTTGGTGGATTCAATGAAGATTTTCTTGCTTCTGGAGGTGTGTATTTGCCCTACGCCCAAAGAGAAGCCTGGTATCCCATAGAAGAAACCGAAGAAGAAAATTAGGAAACCTCGCAGCACCTTACCCAGAATATTGCAATGGGTAATAATCCACAGATTACACAGATTACGCAGATAAAGGCTTCAAAAATCTGTGTAATTTGCGCAATCTGTGGATAAATTTTTTTGAATCCGATGTATACGATGTATACTATGTATGCAACGCAAGTGAAAAGTGCTGTAATGCCACAATGGAAGCGACCGCCCAGACGATATGCCACAACTTCTATCCTAAATTTTGTAAATTAAAGATTGACAAGAATCGCTTCTCAACATAAAATAGAAAATAGTGTATTTAACAATAGGAAACAGAAAGAGGGGTATTAGTGAAAACTGGGCAAAAGCTGAATTGCAGTAACATTGTCGTTGTTTTAGTAGAGACCAAAACAGCAGGAAATATTGGCTCTGTTTCAAGAGCTATGACAAATATGGGTTTTGATGATTTACGATTGGTGAATCCTCTAACAGACCATCTATCCGATCAGGCAAAAATGCTGGCGCATGGTTGCAATGAATTTTTAGAAAAAATAAAAGTTTTTCCTACATTGGAAACTGCCATTCAAGACTGTAGCCTGGTATTAGGCACTTCCCATAAACCTGTCCGCTACAACCAAAAAAGTTTCGCGGCTAGAGAAATAGGGAATACTCTTGTATCCTATTGTGAAAAAAATAAAGTTGCCATTGTTTTTGGAAGAGAAGATTGTGGGCTTTCGAATGATGAAATCAATCTATGTTCCTGGCTTGTAAACATTCCCAGTGCCAGAGAATATCCATCATTAAACCTATCGCAGGCAGTGATGCTGATCTGCTATGAATTATACATGTCATCGCTTCCCACATTAGAACAAGAGATCCCAGAATTTGCAAAATATGAAGATATTGAGAGATTCTTGGCGTACATTACAAAAATTTTAGATTCGCTTGGATTCCACCATAAAAACAACCGATCTGAAATTTTCGTAGGAACGCTCCGTCGTGTTCTTACCAGGATTGGCATTGATGCAAAAGATCTAAAAGTTTTTTATAAACTTTTTGAGCAAATAGAGTCGGCTACAAAGTGTAAGGCACAAAATTCAGAAAACCCATTGTAATTCTCCAAGATTGAACCAGAAGGTCTTTTTCAAAAAAAGCTTTAGGCATGTGCATTGGAAAGGCAGGCTAAAATGGAAGCTACTTATAAATTAGTGGTAGAAGGAGGTATCAAGGTACTTTACAAAGAAGTATGGGTAACCGAAATACCTTTTGAAAGTGAAGAGATCACTATAGGTGTAATGGATACAGATAACAACATCTATCCTGATATTAATTTACGACAATATCGATTAGATGGGGGAGATCCCTATATTTCCAGAAGACATGGGCGTTTTATTTACAGTGATGGCAAATATTACATAGAAGATATTTGTAGGAATAATTCCACTTCTATTGATAAAAAAAGCGAAATCATCAATGGTGTAAAACGAGAGATTTCTCTAGGAACAAGGGTTTTTATCAGCGAATCTGTTGTTTTCCGTTTTGAGGCAAACGAACCAAAGCAGGAAATCCCACAGGTTAAAGAAGCAGCCCAGGAAACCATATTGGCAAAAGAAGTTCCTGACACCAATATAAACCAAAATTTTGCTCCTAAAGAAAAATCAGAGGAAGAACTCCCCATACAAAATTTAGATTCTGTGGTACAAGATGCTCCCAAAGAAACTGTTCCATCAGAAAGCCTTTCTTACTCTTTAGAGATCGCGGGTGCAAGTGCTTTGTTCTTCAAACCAGCTAATGTTTTTACAAATAGAATTGAACTTTTGCCTAAAGAATGGCAAAAAGACCAGGATGGTTTAGCTGCACTTCAAATCGGTCGTCGAAGCACAGAAGATGGAATTTATCCTGACATTGATTTATGGAAATTCTATTTTAACGATAGCGATGAGTACATTGCCAGGCGGCACGCAAGAATTGTAGAAAAAGAAGGCAAACTTTATTTTCAGGATCTTTCTGGTAAAGGGTCTACGTGGTTTAATGAAAAAGACGATGAACATCGCCTGTTAAGAACACCAGAAAACCAGGCAATGGCAGAAATTCAAGATGGAAGCAAGCTTATCATCAGCGACTCTGCTGTTTTTACAGTCCATAAGAATTAAATCCCAAGTGACCATAACACGGTCAACTTAAGGAAACAAAATTTTATTGAGTGTTGCATTGTATCCACCACGAAAAACACGAAGAAAAAAATTATAGAACAAACATTTTATAGCTTTTTAACCGTAATTTAATGTCCACGAAAAGCACATAGGTGTTAACTTTTCTAGGAAAAAATCAAGACAAAAGCGGAGTGTAAGCCTTCTGTAAGGAATCAAAAATAGTACCGCCTGGCGCATCGAAAAATTTTATTCCACACCGAAGCCTGGCACAAAGAAAAGCTTGATACCTGTTTTTTTGATTCCTGAAAGAAGGCTTACACGGAGCGACTGCTTCAGTT
>JABWCH010000429.1 GCA_013359215.1 Candidatus Brocadiia bacterium
CTGGGCTGGTATATGCAACCCCTACGGGGTAAAAAAGTCATTATTTCAAAATAAGTTATATCAATATATCAATAATTTTTCCAACTAGCACAAGTCGTTCATTCGTGTAATTTGTATATTCGTCTCATTCGTGATGAATACTTTTTCTTCTCTCTTCTCCGCATCCTCTGCGGTGAAATATTATTGGGAAATTATGGAATTCTTGTCGCTTAACATTGTCATTGTTATGGGATAGTGGGTTACCCAAATGCATATTTTTTTTAACTGCGTAAATAGTCCATTCAAAAAATATATATTTTTAAAAATTTTTACTTTTCTATTTTTTTTATTTTTTTTGCTCCCGACAATATTGTTTTTGGGGGATTTTTTGTTTTTGGATTTGTCTGTGCTTCAGGAAAGCTTGCATTTGATAGAACAAAGTGCTATTCCTACACTCATAGTATGCGCTGCAAGCTCGATTTTATCGACAGCTTTAGGCTTCTGTTGCGCTTTTTTTCTCCTTCGTCCTACTTTGCCATTTCGACTCTTTTTCTTTGCTTTAGTGGTTTCTTGCCTGGCTATTCCTTTGCATGTCCATGCTTGCCATTGGATGATCCTGTTAGGACGAAATGGGCTTTTTACTGCTTCTATACAAAAAATTTTTCCTGACTTTTCTTTGTATAGTATTGCTGGCGCAGTATGGATTACAGGGATCTCCTTTAGCCCACTATCCGCAATAGTATGTATTTTTAGCTTTGTCCATTCTAGCAATACAGGACTGGCAGACCAAACAAGGTTGTATCTAACTCCTGCCCAAAGATTTTTTTGGGTACTTTTACCCTATAGAATCTGGGGGGCATTGCTTTCTTTCCTGCTTGTTTTTCTTTTAAGCATGGGAGAAATGGCTGTATGCGATTTATTAGGGATCGATACTCTAGGGAGGCAGATATATCTATTTTTATCTTTATACTATAGGCCAGATATGGCAATTCTTATGTCCATACCTATACTTTTTATCGCTATTCTGGTTTGTCTCTTTTTTCCCTTTTTATTGAAAAAGGAAAAGGATAGCTTGCCTGGAAGCATTCCCAGATGGGGCAATATCTTTCCTCAGAAGCCAAAAAAAACAATATTTTGGATATTCCCTTTAGTTTTTTGCATGCCATACATACTTTCCTTGCCTGTTCTTCTCCTCGCCATAGGAAATATACAAAATCTCTATCATACTTATTTTTCCCTTGCACAAGAATTCTGGCATTCCTTTGCTTTAAGCATTGGCTCGTCTTTTTTGATTCTGAGCCTTGCCATGCCTTTATCCTGGATGGTACTGCGCAAGCTTTTTCCCAGGAATTTCTTTTTTCTTGTTATGCTTTGGATCGCCATTCTTCCTTCCCCCTTAACGGCCATTGGAGTATTGAGAATCTTTACGCAGGCTTCTGATATACCTTTCGTTTCGGATTTGTTTCTTTTTTTACGAGACACAGATGCAATACTGATTATGGGGCTTTTTATAAGATACTTTCCTTTTGTATTTCTTGTATGTATCGTGGGCATGATATATCTGCCAATACAACTTGAAGAAACAGCTTCGCTCTTTGGGTATAGCAGGTTGCAACAATTTTTTTATGTTGTTCTTCCCTTTAGCAAAAACGTCCTTTTATTGGCTTTTTTTACAGGTTTTCTTCTATGCTTGTTTGATCTGAATCTCACACTTTTGCTTGTTCCACCTGGAATAACCACTCTTACAATCCGAATTTTCACTCTATTGCATTACGGTGTAAGGTCTGACGTGGCAATTGCTTCTTTATTTCTTATATTTATGGCATTTTGTGTCATTTTAGCGGGTTGCTTTATTTTTTTTCAAGTTTCTAAATATTCTAAGAGCCTATCCGAAAAATAATTTTAGACGAAAATTTTGAGGCACTCGGAGAGCGAGGAGAAAGTGACAAAATTGCCGCAAGTGTAGCCGTAGCTACTCTGAGAACAATTTTATCACTTTCGACGAAGCTATCCGAGATGCATCGAAATTTGCAGCCAAAAGGATTTTCGGATAGGCTCTAAGTAAGAGAATTCTTATGGAAAAAATTCAAACCATTCTTTTGATGATTTTACTCTGCCTTATTCCTTTAGTTATAAGGCTTGTTGTTCTGCCTTTTGCAGGGCCTTTTTTGAATGATGACCTAATATCCACAGGATACATGGCCGACAGCTATACCTATTATAAATGGCTTTTTCTCATAGCAATCAGCCTGGTATTTTTAACTCTCTTTCTTTACAGGCTGTATATTCTCAAAGAGCCTGTAAAGAAAAGCTATATTTCTATACCTATATTCCTTTTATGCTCATGGCTTGTTTTGTCTTTGTTTACAGCAGAATATAAAAATGTTGCTCTTAAAGGATTTTATGACAGGCATGAAGGAACGCTGACGTATTTATGCTTTTTGGCTATTGTTTTTTGCATTGCCAATATGAAATCCCCATCAGAAAAAATATTCCAATACGCAGCAATCTGCTTTTCCTTTCCTATATTGCTCAATTCTGTGGTCGTCTTATGCTACTTTTGGGGCTTGAATGTGGCAAAGTTTAAATTTATAGAATATCTGATTGTTCCAGAGGGGATTAAGGCCAAAGTAAAGCTAGACAATATTTTTTTTAATGTAAACTACAGTAGTGGGATTAGCTGCGCTGCCTGCTATTTTTACTTTGCTATTGCGATGATGACAAAGAATACCAAAGCCAAAACAGCCGCAATAGCAATGCTTTTTATTGTATTTGCTTCTCTCTTGTGTTCCCTTTCCACAAGCGGATTTCTAACATTTGTTGTTTTTTTTCCGTTTTTCTTTCTTGTTTGTTTTAGAATGCTCTCTAAAAAATCGACAACGATTTTAGCCTTAGTATGCCTTGTTTTCTTCGCAATCATAGGCGTTTTTCTCGATTCTACACAATACAAGCATGGTATAGATCCTAGCTTCAGCACAGAAGAGACAAGCACTATTTATAAAGAAAGCCTGGGCGGAATTTTGAATTTAGCGAAAAACCTTGTTCCCAAAAAGACACAAACACGCCAACAAGAAAAAAAGTTCAAGGAAAATGCTTTGGATTTCCCAAAAGAAGAAGAATTAGAAGAATTTTCCTTTCCACCTTATGGATATGGCATAGGGACAGGAAGACTATATTTATGGAAGCTCACTTTAGAGATGATAAGAAAAAGACCCCTTTTTGGCTATGGCATGGACACATTCGCTTTTTATTGCCCCCATTATAGAAAAGATAAAATATGCAATTTAAATACAACTGACAGCATTCTAATAACAAAACCTCATAATTTTTATCTTGCCGTTGCCTTTGGTGCTGGAATTCCAGCGATGATCTTTTTGATAGCTTTGTTAGGAATCCACTTCACCAAAAGCTTTTTCGCCTATAAAAATTGCGCCAATCCATCCCTTTTTATGGCACATACTGCCATCTTTTTCTTTTTAATTTCATTTAGCTTTCAATGGCTATTCAACGACTCTGTATTACCTACATCTATTTTCTTCTGGTGTTTTCTAGGTTTAGGCGTACAGATTGTCCGACAAATGGATTTTTATCACGAATAAGACGAATGGCGAATAACACGAATAATTTTTATAAAAATTTCATTCGCGTAATTTGTTTAGGAGTACAGACTGTCCGACAAATGGATTTTTATCACGAATAAGACGAATGCTCGAATAACACGAATAATTTTTATAAAAATTTCATTCGCATAATTTGTATTTCGTCTCATTCGTGATTAGAGCCTATCCGAAAAATAATTTTAGGCGAAAATTTTGAGGCACTCGGAGAGCGAGGAGAAAGTGACAAAATTGCCGCAAG
>JABWCH010000430.1 GCA_013359215.1 Candidatus Brocadiia bacterium
AATCATCGATATATTGTGGTTGGGATTTGTGGCAAAAAATTTTTATCGGTCTCAGATTGGTTCGTTGATGAAGAGTGAAATCAATTGGATAGCGGCAAGCATTTTTTATCTGCTTTTTGTGGTGGGGTTGGTTTTCTTTGTAGTGATTCCAGCAATAGAGAAAAATTCGTGTTTAAAAGCGGCAGTATCAGGTGCTTTGTTTGGGCTTGTTTGCTATGCTACCTATGATCTTACAAATTTTGCAACGATGAAGGATTGGCCGCTTATTCTAACGATTGTTGATATGGTGTGGGGAATGGTACTTGCAGCTTCAGTATCGGTAATAGCATATCTAATTGCAATGAAGTTGGCAATAAATTAGGTTTTTTGCACACTTTTAAAAAATGTACACTTTTTAAAAGTGTGCAGGGGGTTAGTTCAGGAAATATTTTTGATAGTAATCTTTTAATAGAGAAATGAATTCGTCCCTGATGAGATTATTTTCTTTAGTCCAAAAAAAAGGATAGGTTGCTCTCTTTTTCCAATCAAAATAGAACTCGCCGCTTGTTGAAACTTCATGGGAAAGCAATAACCAAATGATTGTTGCTGCGCCTTGTGCTGGTGTTCTTAGTCTATTTTTTGTAAATTTCCAAAAGCCAGGGATGGCGTTTTTAACGCCTGCTGTGTCTACCCAGCCAGGGTGCATAGCATTGATGGAAAATTGTGAATATTTTTTATCTTTTGCCAATTCCTGGCAAAGGACAACTTGCGCTCTTTTTACATTGGCATAAGTTGCGACCTTATCGTAAGGTTTTGCAGAAGAAAAGAGATCGCGCAAATGAAGTTTTGCCAGATACATACCACCTGAACTAACCCAAACGATTCTTCCGCCAATGGCTAGTTTTCCTTGCTCTATCATATATCTCATTAAGAAATAGTGGCCGAATAGCTGGGAGGCCATTTGGTATTCAATTCCATATTTGTTCAAAGCAAAGCTGTCAGGCATCCCGCCAGCATTTAAAACTAAATAATGGAAACTTTTGGATGTATCGACAAATTTTTTGATAGCATCCCAGTCGCTCAAATCTAGTTGGACAAACCTTGATAGGCTGTCAGTGCCTTTGTCAATGTATTTTTCAGGAGTTCTGCCAGTGACCGTACAAGGGATTTGTAGTGAGGTGAGATAATCAGCGCAGGCATTACCAATGCCCATAGTGCCGCCAGTAATCAAAGCATGCTTAGAAGAAAGGTCTTGTCCGATATTCTTGTTAAGGTCATCTTTCATGGATTTCTCATGGCGATGATAGCCACTTTGGTCAAAGCTTAAGTAAACAGTCGAATCTAATAATTTATCAATAAAAGCCATTTTTGATCCTCTTGCAATAGTATGTATATGCGTACATTACGCAGGTATATAGCTTAAAATAGATTTAGCTCCTAATCTGGATAAGTATTTTATCGCGAATTTTGCAAATGGACGAATAACACGAATAGATCATCTTATTTTTGTCATTTGTGTTATTCGTGATTTTAAAATTAGGAGCTAAGTCAATAAACGTTTAGTTTTATTATCTAGAAAGAGTTAAATTTTGCAAATATTTTCTTTAATTATTTTGGCAATCTTACATTAAGGCTACGGCATATAATCATTCTTTCAGGAATCAAAGAAACAGGGATCAAGTAAATACATTTTGCTATCATGGAAAAGAAAGAAAAATAGAGCTATAATGGTTGTAAATATTGAGTTTTTTTGGAAAAAATTATTTCTATCTATATCTTTGGAGGCATTTATGATAAAAAAAAATTTCATTATAATAGTGTTAGTATTATTGTCTAGTATTGTAAATGCAGTGAAAATTGATGGTGTTTCTTTTAAAAAAGAATATACTTTAGGAAAACAAAAGCTTTTGCTCAGGGGTTATTCAACTTTGAATTATATGCTTTTTATCAAAGCTTACACTGGTGCATTCTATCTGAAATCGGAAATTGCTTCTGACCAGGCTTTGAGTGAAACACCGCGAATCATTCAGCTTTATTACTTTCATAAAATAAGTGCGGCGGATTTTCGAAATGCTACTATTGAAATGATTAAAAAGAATACCACTGCTGTAGAATTCCAAAAAATCAAAGACCAGGTCGATACATTTAATGGATTATATAAGGATGTTAAACCTGGAGATAGATACACAGCATCGTATCTTCCAGGCCATGGTACAACACTCTATCTAAATAAAGAAGCTCTTGGTACTATAAAGGGCAGCGAATTTTCAAAAGCCTTTTTTTCCATCTGGATCGGGGAAGAGCCAATTGATGAAAAATTCAGGGATAGACTCCTGGGGAAAAAATAATGGAAGAAAAACTACCGATCTTTAAAAAAATATCCTATGCTCTCCCTGCTTTTTCTCTTGCTGTGATTGGTATACCTGTTTATGTATATATGCCCAAATTTTATACTGATGTGATTGGGCTTAATATTTCCTATGTGGGGTGGGTCTTGCTGGCAGTAAGAATATTCGATGCCATAACAGACCCTGCCATGGGGCTTTTATCGGACAGGACAAATACAAGGTTTGGCCGACGAAGACCATGGATAGCTCTTGGTTCTTTACTCACAGCCATCGCTGTAGTATTTCTTTTCAATCCTTCTTTAACGGGCCAGGCAAATGCCCATTTGTGGTTTGCTGTGAATATATTTTTGCTGTTCTTGTTCTGGACAGTTGTTGTTGTTCCATACGAGGCTTTTGGCCCCGAACTTACCTTTGATTATAACGAAAGGACTTCTCTTTTTAGTTTTAGGGATGGTTTTTTAATCGCTGGAACATTGGCAGCAGCCGCATCTCCTGCCCTTATAAAGGGCATATTTAAAATAGGTTCGTCTCCTGATGATGAAAGATATGTGTTTTTTATCCTTTCGCTTCTTTACGCGCCTCTTATTGTTGTATCTTGCATATCGTGTATTCATGTTCTAAAAGAAAATAAAAATTTTTCGCCCAAAGAGCATCTAGGCATTTTAAAAGGCATGAAGTTTACCTTTAAAAATCGCCCTTTTGTAATATTGCTTGCTGCTTATACCATAAGCGCGATAGGAAATAATCTTCCAGCGACGCTGATTCTTTTTTACGTTCAGTATGTTTTGAACTCTGGACTTGCCGATTTTTTCCTCCTTTTGTATTTCTTAACAGGCATTGT
This sequence comes from Candidatus Brocadiia bacterium, assembly GCA_013359215.1. Taxonomy (GTDB): domain Bacteria; phylum Planctomycetota; class Uabimicrobiia; order Uabimicrobiales; family JABWCH01; genus JABWCH01. The sequence continues at coordinate 3,169 of JABWCH010000430.1, forward strand.
ATTTCTGCCTTTATGGATTAAAATTTCAGAAAGGTTTGGCAAGAGAAATGCGTGGTTGTATGCAATGGCTCTAAATACAGGTGCGTTTATTGGAGTATTTTTTCTGGGTTCAGGGGATACTTTAGCTTATGGGATTCTTGTTTTTCTGTCAGGGACAGGGTTTGGTGCTACACTAGCGATACCCTCTTCCATGCAAGCAGATGTTATTGATTATGATGAATTTATGACAGGGGAAAGACGTGAAGGACAGTATGTGGGGATATGGGCATTCTCCAAAAAGTTAGCTGCTGCATTGGGTGTTGGTATTGGCTTGTCGATTCTTGGAATGTCAGGGTATGTGCCAAATGCTACACAGAATGAAAATGTAAAATTTACTTTGCGAGTGCTTTACTCGCTTGTGCCATGTATCTGCAATGCCGCAGGATTTATGATCGCCCTTTTTTATCCGATTACCAGCGATACATTTGAGGCAATGAGAAAGGAGATTGCAAAGCGCGGCAGATAGAAACTAAGAATTTGGAGGTTTGCCGAAAAAGCAAAGATTTTTATCACGAATAAGACGAATGATCGAATGGCACGAATCGTTTTTTATAAAAATTTCATTCGTGTAATTTGTATATTCGTCTCATTCGTGATTCATACCTTTTTGG
>JABWCH010000431.1 GCA_013359215.1 Candidatus Brocadiia bacterium
AGAACTATATAATTCCTCTGCGACCTCTGTGCCTCTGCGGTTAATTATTTTTTATCAATATGTTGCAATAGGTACAAAAACTTTTGAACAAATACCTATGATAATTTACTGGATTATGGATTACCTCGTCAAACTACTTTATAATTTATAAAACAAAGGGAATTTTTTAAGGAATGTTTATGTTGAGAAGAAGCTTTGGCTTGATTTTTATGGTTCTGTTGTTGTCTTTGCCTTGTATCATGGCTCAGGAAAGCGCGTTGGAATTGAAACTGCATACCATGTTTTCCCACAATATGGTTTTGCAGCGTGAAATTCCTGCTAAAATATGGGGAGTTTCCAAGCCTGGGGCAGAAATTATAGTCCAGTTTGCTGGTCAGGAAAAAAAAATAATTGCCAATCAAACGGGGAATTGGGTCGTGAGTCTTGGTTCTCTTCAGGCATCCTCTTCACCACAGGAGCTGCTTGTTACTTCAGCAGGAGAAAGCATAAAATTGCATAATGTGCTTGTAGGGGATGTGTGGGTATGTTCAGGACAATCCAATATGGAATGGCCTGTTTATCAATCCCAAAATGCCAAAAAGGAAATTGAGGAAGCAAACCACCCTGAAATCAGGATTTTCACTGTCCCCAGAAAGGCTACTGGCACACCAACCAGGCATCTTCAGGGAGAATGGAAAGTATGCGCTCCTAATACAATAGGAGGCTTTTCAGCAGTAGGGTATTTTTTTGGTAGAACAATAAACCAAAAACTCCATATCCCCATTGGATTAATCAACTCTTCCTGGGGAGGAACGCCAGCAGAATCCTGGACAACATTCCAAACCCTGGAAAATGATCCTGATCTCCTTCCGATTGTCAAAAGATACAAATCTGCTGTTTCCCAGGAAGCGATAGAAAACTATAGAAAATCTCTTTTAGAATGGGAGAAAAATAAAGGAGACAGGAAAGAAGAAGATAGGCTAACGGATATGGGAAATCAAGGCTTTGAAAAGGGATGGGCAAGCCAGGAATTTTCGGATTCTGACTGGAAAACTATGGATCTTCCCTGTCTTTGGGAAAACACCATGAATGTCGATGGCGCAGTGTGGTTCAGAAAAGAAATGCAAATTCCCGAAAATTGGGCAGAGAAAGACCTTTCTTTAACACTTGGTGCTGTCGATGATTTTGATGTAACATACTTCAATGGCGAAAAAATAGGCAGTATAGGAGAAGAAACACCTAACTGGTGGAGTACTCCAAGAAAATACACAATTCCAGGCAAGCTTGTAAAAGCAGGAAAGAATTGTCTTGCCATAAGGGTGTTTGACCATTTTGGAGCAGGTGGTTTTAGCGGGCAGCCTCAAGATATGGCAATCCAAAGGAATAGCGAAGTTTTAAAAATATCGGGTGCATGGAAATACAAAGTAGAGTATGCTGTGTATTCTTCTTTAAAGCCAACCCCTCCCATGGGGCCAGAAAATCCTTATGCTCCCTCTACTTTATACAATGGCATGATTAGCCCTATTATTCCATACTCAATCAAAGGTGCTATATGGTATCAAGGGGAATCAAATGCCTATAGAGCCTATCAATACAGAAAGCTTTTGCCTGCCATGATCTCTGACTGGCGAAGAGAATGGGCGCAAGAAGAGCCTGGCAGTGATTTTCCTTTCTTTATAGTGCAGCTTGCCAACTTTATGGCAGCACCTTCTAAGCCAGAAGAATCGGAATGGGCAGAGCTAAGAGAAGCTCAGGCCATGACAGCATTCAACACGAAGAACTGTGGCCTTGCTCTCGCTATTGATATAGGAGATGCCAGGGATATTCATCCCAGAAATAAACAAGAGGTTGGCAGACGGCTTGCTCTTGCGGCCTTGAAAACAGCCTACAACAAAGATATTGTCTTTTCTGGGCCAGTATACGATTCTATGCAAATCCAAGATAATAAAATTGTTTTAAATTTTAAAAGCATAGGAAGCGGTCTTGTAGCCAGAGACGGAGAACTCAAACACTTTTCCATAGCAGGCCAGGATAGAATTTTTGTTTGGGCTAAGGCACGGATAGAAGGAAGCCAGGTAATTGTATGGAGCGATGAGGTCAAACATCCTGTTGCTGTAAGGTATGCCTGGGCCAATAATCCTGAAGGGTGCAATTTGTATAACCAAGAAAATCTCCCTGCTGTTCCTTTTAGAACAGACAACTGGCCAGGCAGGACAGCGAATAGTAAATAATGATTCGGAATTACATAAAGAGATGGGGGAAAATTTTTGTAAAAATTTTCCCCCAAACCCCCTTTAAAAACTTTATATAATGTCATATTTCGATAAAAGCAAGATTTCTCTAACTTCTTAGCGACAAAATTTATGATTTTTCGAAAAACAATCGCATCACTTTTTCAAATACAGCCTGGGGAAGGTTTGCCTGTTGCGCTAATGGCTTTCCATTCTTTTTTTATGGGCATAAGCCTTGTATTCATTGGATCTTGTGCCAGCGCAATGTTTTTAGCAGAATTTGACGCCAATGTTTTGCCTTATGTGTATATTTTTATTGCCTTTTTCATTAGCATTACAGGTCTTTTTTATACAAAACTAGAACAATGGCTCTCTTTTAGAACATTGTTATTAGTCAATCTTGTTTTTAATGTTTTGCTTCTCTTTTTGTTTCGATTTTTTCTTTCTATTAGTTTGCCCATAGGCGCGTTGCTGTATTTTTGGTGGTATGCTATGGACATACTTTTAAATCTGGAGTTCTGGAGTCTGGCAGGAAGACTTTTCAACATTCGGCAGGGAAAACGTTTTTTTGGCTTTCTTGGATCTCCAGAGCTTTTGGCAACAACCATAGGAGGGCTTTCTATTCCCTGGCTTATTCCCCTTTTAGGGACTGCCAACCTGCTCTTAATTTCAGCCTTTGCTAACCTGGGGTCTTTTTTACTACTATGCTATATCATCAAAAGATTTCCAGAGAAACTATCCCAAGAAGCGAAATCTTCAACAGAAAAGAAAGCAAAGCCAATCAAGGATCTCATCCAAAATCCTTACACAAGATGGATATTCGCTTTCTCGTCCCTTTGCTGGCTCGTTTACTATTTTGTAGACAACCTTTTTTATGAAAGAGCAGGCACACAATTCAAAAGCCAGGAAGATCTTGCCTCTTTTTTCGGAAATTTTTTTGCGATTATGGGAACAGTGGCTTTTTTAATCCGCTTCTTTTTGGCAGATCGATTGATTTCCCGATTTGGCTTAAGCTTTGCGCTTCTTACAACTCCCATTCTTGTGTTATATGGAGCAATCGCTATCGTCATTTCTGGAAGTATTCTGGGAAATGTACCTATTATTTTCTGGCTTACAACAGGCACTCGATTGCTGGAAGCAAGCACACGCAGATCTCTTCATCGTTCTGCAAGAGGGATTATGTACCAGGCAATCCCTTCTGATTCAAGGCTCAAAGCCCAGGCAATAACAGAAAGCGTGGTAGACCAGATTGCTGCTGCTCTTGCTGGTATCATGCTTTTAGCATTAACAACCTTTTTTAATTTTCCTTTACTTCCTATTGCCTATTCTCTTATTATACTCTGCCTTGCATGGATCATTGTCTCTGTCTTGCTGCACAAAGAATATAAAAATTTCCTTGCAAAAGAATTTTTGAAAAGAAACATAAAGGAATTTTTTCTTTCTTGCCACGATAAATGTAGCATTGCCTTACTCCAAAATTCACTAAAAAGCAACCATCCTGGAGAGGTGATTTATGCTTTGAATATGTTAGAAGAAAGCAGCCCTGAATCTTTAGAAAAGCATATATTGCCTTTGCTCCATCATCCTGAATCGCAGGTAAGAGG
>JABWCH010000058.1 GCA_013359215.1 Candidatus Brocadiia bacterium
TGATTTCCCTTTAATTTAGGGATACACAGAAGTAAAATTTACATAACAATCTGTCTTGTATTCAATTAAAAATGGGGAAGTTATTTAATTCTCATCACTAAATCCCCATTGGTCTTAACCTAAGGGAAACATGAGGAACACGAAGAGAAAATTATAAAGAATTGTCCACGAAAAACACGAAAGGCACGAAAAGGAATGTTCGTGTTTTTCGTGTTTTTCGTGGACAAAAACTCGATCCGTCTTTTTCTCTCTCTGCGATGAATTATTTTCTTAGGTTAACACCAATGGTGATAAATCCCCAGGCTTCAAAAATCTGTGTAATCTGTGTAATCTTAGGTTTAGAAAATTTTGGTCTTGAATTTTTCTATCTTTTTTGTTATAAAGATTTCATGGTGTAGACTTACAGCCATTTTCCTATCTCTTTTTGAAAGGACTTTTATGAATATATTCAAAAGCCTTTTCTTGTTTTTTATTCTTTTAAGCTCTATCCAGGCTGTCAATATCCATACAACCGATTTTATTGACAATAGCCAGAGAACCCATTTTGTTGCTTTTGGAAGCAGTTCTAGTGCTGTCAATCTGGTTTACATTGAAAACGGTGTCAGAATACAGCAAGTGAATGGGCAATCAGAAGATGGTTCATATTTTCCCAATGGTGGCTATTGGTATCCCAATGGTGGTGATTATGGATATACCAAAATCACCAGAACCGATGGCCTGGATTTTGTTAATGTAGGCTTTCAGCTCTATAGCGGAGGCGGGGCATCGACAGGTGCGTATCGTTTATACAACGATGGTGTATTTGTAACAGGTGGTACTTTCAGCATTGGTAGCATGTTTGCTCTTTATGTTGGCTTTTCTGGCGGTGGCTTTGATGAAATCCGAGTTCGTGATTTTTATTCCACAGCACCGAGTACCGCAAACCATTTGAATTTTTACAATGGCACACCCAATGCTTTAGGTCTGGATAGTATTGAACTTTCAGGAACTTCTGTCCCTGAGCCACACTCTTTGTTTCTATCCCTTCTTTCTATCATCGCCTTATTCTTGCTCCGCAAATAGCCTGAGTAGCTACGGATAAAAACCAAGGAACAACCTTGGCTTTCATCCGTGCTGCTCTTTATTTTCATTCAACCTATCTCAGACAAGCCAAAAGCAAAAAGGCATTCATCAAGAATGAGACGAATATACAAATTACGCGAATGAAATTTTTATAAAACTCTTCGTGCCATTCGGCCATTCGTCTTATTCGTGATAAAAATCTTTGTTTTTCCGGCAAACATCTTACTTCTTAGTTTCTATGTAATCCCATTCCTAAAATCAAAAAAAATCTGGCGTGATGGTAGATATTATGGTAAAATTATGCTTTGTTTTTGCGATATAGAAAAAATTATTTTGATAGGTTATGCTATGGAACAAAAATTGGATATACAAATTCAGTCTATCAACGATGAAGTTGCCTACCAGAACAGGCAATATTTTGACCAAATCGGTTTGCTTGTCTTAAATATGATTAGTTCTCCAGGGTCAGGAAAGACATCCATTCTGGAAGTTATGGCCCAAACATTAGGGAAAAAGCTCCACGTGATTACAGGCGATGTCCAGACAGATCTGGATGCTGAGCGATTGGTAAAGGCTGGAGCAAAAGCTTTCCAGATCCAGACAGGCGGGTCTTGCCATCTTACAGCCAGCATGGTACAAAAGGCACTGAGGGTTTTTGATATAGAGCCTAATTCTTTGCTGGTAATCGAAAACATCGGCAATCTGGTTTGTCCTTCTACGTATAATCTGGGCGAGCATATTAAAATCGCTGTTGTTAGCACAGCCGAAGGAGATGAAAAGCCCATCAAGTATCCTGCCCTCTTTACAAGAGCGCAGGCTGTTTTGGTCAATAAAATAGATCTTTTGCCTTACGTTGCTTTCAACATAGACAGGCTCGCTTCAGACTGCTACAAACTCAACAACAAAGTCCGAATCTTTAAAACTTCCTGCGTCACCAAAGAAGGCTTTGGCGAATGGATGGACTTTCTTTATCAAGTGAAAAAGAGCCTTGGCTAAACCATGATAGTTTTTTGTCAAAGCAAAGAAATTCATTCAAAAGCCCTAAAGCTTTTGCCAGAACAAGGGACTTGCTCTTTGTTTGTGTCTGTGCAAGGGATTGTCCAGGGCGTTGGCTTCCGTCCGTTTGTATACCGATGTGCTTTAAAGCATGCACTGAAAGGCGAAGTAAGCAACAATGCCCAAGGCGTGGAAATCAAAATCAGCGGTACAAGAGAGAGCCTTCTTTCTTTTATTTTAGAACTTCAGAATTCTCCGCCACCTTTGTCTGTCATCCGAGAGGCCAGGCTAGAAAGCATGGACTATACAGATTATTCTGATTTTCGTATTAAAGAAAGCGAAAAAGGAAATGCCTATCAGATCGACATAACCCCAGATATTGCCACTTGCCAGGCTTGCCTCCATGAGATGAACGACAAGAATGACTATAGATACCAATACCCTTTCATCAACTGCACAGACTGCGGCCCTCGCTATTCGATCATCCAGGATTTGCCCTATGATCGAAAGATGACAACTATGCAGCATTTCGAGCTTTGTCCTCAATGCAGCAAAGAATACCATGATCCAGGCAACAGAAGATTTCATGCTCAACCCGTTGCCTGCCCTGAGTGTGGGCCGCATCTGGAACTTTTGGACTTTGCAGGAAAGATTGTAGTGGGGGCAACATCCCAGAACGCGATACAAAAAGCCTGCGAATTGATTCAAAGAGGCAATATTTTAGCCATCAAGGGCTTAGGTGGATTTCATCTAGCTTGCAGGGCAGACCTGGATTCCATCATCAGATCTTTACGGCAGCGAAAAAAAAGAGATGAAAAGCCTTTTGCCATTATGGTCAAGGATGTGTCTGTAGCAGAGAAGATTGCCTTTTTTTCTCCTCAAGAAAAGGCCATTCTTCAAAGCATGGCAAAACCCATTGTTCTTGTCCAAAAAAAGCGCAATGTATCCGCGATTTCAGAGCTTGTCGCGCCAAAACTCCCTTCTTTAGGGATTATGCTTCCCTACACACCTTTGCATCATTTGCTTTTTGATACAGGATATTTCGATGCGCTTGTGATGACGAGTGCGAATGTTTCCGATGAGCCTATGATTTACCAGAACACCGAATGCTTAAAGGCACTTCAGGGGATTGCGGATTTTTTTCTTGTTCATAACCGAGAAATCCAAAATCGGATTGACGATTCTTTGGTGCGAGTTGTTTCTGAAAGACCTGTTTTTTTAAGAAGAGCCAGAGGCTATACCCCAGAATCCCTTCCTTCACCTATTCCTATGCAGGGAGTTGTTGCGTGTGGTGGAGTGCTCAAAAGCACGGTAGCGATTGGGCGGGAGCAAAGATGCTATGTTTCGCCTTATATTGGCAAAATGGAAAACCTGGAAACATACCATAGTCTGGAGCAAACCACAAGCCAGCTTTTGCACCTTCTTAAAGTAAAGCCAGCACTTTTTGCATGCGATTTGCATCCTGGAAGCCTGAGTTCTCAGTTTGCCCAGGTACAGTCTAAGGCAACGTCTTTGCCTATAGAATATATTCAACACCACCACGCGCATGCAGCATCATGTATGGCGGAAAACAACTTTCCTGCTGATCAAAACGCTCTTTGTGTTGTGTATGATGGCACGGGCTATGGCGAAGATGGAAGTATATGGGGAGGCGAGATTTTTCTGGCAAGCTATAGAGAATATAAGCGAGTTGCTCATCTCTCGCCTATTCCTTTGCCAGGAGGCGATATGGCGATTAAAAATCCCTGGAGGATCGCCATGGGGATGCTCTATTCTCTTGGCTATCAGGACACAAAGGAAATTTTTTCCCAAATTGATGCAAGAGAGCAAGATGCGGTGTGGGATTTGTTACGAGCCAATGTTTCCTGCCCTCTTGCCTCTAGCATGGGCAGGCTCTTTGATGCTATTTCAGCGATTCTAGGCATCAACACCAGGATGCAATATGAAGGCCAGCCTGCTATGGAATTAGAATCTTTAGCATCAGAAGAGGAGCAAGGTTTTTATTCTTACTCCATTCTCCAGAAAAAGGAAAGCCCTTTGCTTCTCGAAGGCACAAACATTCTCGAAAAGGTCTTACAAGAACGCCAGCAAAAAATCCCTGTACCTGTTATTTCTGCCCGCTTTCATAACACCATTGCTCAGGCAACCCAGGAAATGGTTTGCCAGATGGCAAGATCATACAATATTTCTCAAGTATTTCTATCAGGCGGATGCTTCCAAAATGCCCTTTTGTTGCAAAAGACCATATCTCTGCTGGAGAAAGAAAATTTGCGAGTCTACACCCACCGCATCCTTTCCCCTAATGACGAAGGCATTTCCTATGGGCAGGCAGTCATTGCAGCAGCAAGAAGGCAATCCAGGTAATCATCGGTGGGATTTTACAGCAGATGCGCAGAGAAGAGATTTTTATATTTTTTTGTGATCTTCATATTTTATTCTTGAATCTTGAATCTAATTTTTTTAGGATGTTTAGGTAGCTTTAAAATTTTTAGTTTTTTATGAAAGGAGCATAGCATGCAGAAAATCCTTTTCATCACTATCTTGATTTTCGCTTTGCTTGTTCAGGCAAATGCTGCTGGAATTGGAAGTGAGCTTTATGTCACCAATTGGCAAAACGCTGGTATATCCGTCATCCAGGGGACTTCTGCCATTCGTTCATGGTCTAGCTCTGGAAGCTCAGAATTGGCAATCGCCGTTAATGGTACAGTAAAAACTTATGGTTACTATCATTCAGGCTCTGTTGGCGCACAGTATACACTGTCGGGAGCTTATACAGGTACCCAATATGCTTTAAACCCAACAGGCTATGGCTTTCATGATGGAACAACCGATGGAACTTATAATTATGCTTGGGGTTATCATAGTTATACATTGGAAAAATTTGACCAAAATTGGAACCACATTGGTACGATGTTCTCTCTTTCTGGAAACCGCCGCTTGGGCGTAACCTATGATCCTACAGACGATACTTTCTGGATCAGCTCTTGGGGCGGTGGGCAGGTAGAACACTATACAAGAAGTGGAAGCTTGCTCGGCACTTTTGGAACAGCAACGTATACTGGCAGTTTAGCTTTAGACCACACGGACAATACTCTTTGGCTAAGCGTACAGGCCACATCTACCTTTAATCAATATACAAAAACAGGAACTCTTTTGCAAAGCATAAATGTAACAGGATTAACAGGTTCTATGTATGGTGCTGAGTTCAATTTTGCAGTCCCAGAACCAGGAACTTTTTTGCTTGTATTTTTGGCAGCTTTAGCAGTCATGTTTTCAAAAGTTGTAAAATTTTAGGGAGTTTTCCTAACTCTCTATAGTTTTCCAAAATGTACATTTTCACGACTTGTGCCAGTTGAAAAGTCTTTAATCTTTGGCATGAAAGATCTATAGATACCAGCCAATGGGCTGGTATCTGCGTTGAAATAATTCCTCGAAAAAATATCAGAGGCGTTTTATGCTTCGAAACAGTTGGATTCTTTATGCAATTTCTGTCTTTTTATGCTGTTTTGTCTGGATTCTGGATCTTCTAACTCCTGCTTTTTCTTTAAAATTAAAAGAAGAAGAATGCCAAAATCTTGTTTTTGCTTCTTTGTCTGGCAGCAATCTAAATGAAGTGGTCTTTTCCAGTGGAAACTATTGTCTTTCCATTCAGAGAAGTATCATGGGATGGCATTCTTCCTATCGTATAAGGAAAAAGACGATCATAGAAGACCAGGCTGATGATATCCAGATGCGGGAGATGATGGACGATTTGTCTAGCCTCAGAATAGAGGAAAAGCAGCACATAGAAAAAGGAAGCCTTTGGAATTCTTATGGACTAGGTGATCTAGGATCTAGTTCCTTTGTAGATTCCATCCAGGTAAACTATGGCAGTATCACCCAAAGGCTTTTTTTAGGAATTGCTTTAAGAAAAGAAAACTCTTTTTATATTTATGCACGTATGGATGGCAGCGATGACCTTTTGCTTTTGGATGGAAAGATACAAAGATGGATAAAAAATATACAGAATAATCCTGATTGTATGAGAAGCAAAAGGGTTTTTGGATTCCAGGGCACACCAGAAAAGGTTTTTTGGCAAAATGCTTCTGGGGAAAAGTGTATCTTTTGGCTAGAAAAGGGACAGTGGTACTTAACGGATAATCAAGGGTTTAAAGACAGGGCAAATTTTGTTGTTTTAGAAAAATTTCTAAAATGGATGAAAGAATGCACTGTCCAGCGTTTTCTATACGAACCCTGTCCTGATACCAAAGAATTTGGGCCTTTTGTAATGGCAGGCTACCAGGATGGTGGCAAAGAAGAATATTTTTTGATGGGGAAGACTGTAATAAGGGAACAAAAGGAGTTTTTGCATTGTGCCAGAGCCTATTTCCAAGGAGAAGCGATTAAGATCGCCTACACATATCTTATTTCCAAGCTATATGGAGAAGCAATGCCTGGAGAGATCGATATGTTTCGAGAACCCCAAGCCATAAGTATTTTTAAAGATAGCATAAAAAGCATTCTCAGAGAAGGGCAAATTTCCTGGCAATTAAACAGAGCAGAAAAGGACAAATGGCATTTGTCTTTGCCTCAAGAAAAGGAAGTACCATCCAAAAGAGTCGAGGTCTTTTTGGAACGCATTTTTTCTCTTAAGAGTAAAAAATTCATCAAGGAATCTCTCCAAAAGAAAGCCCAAAATCGACTGACTTTGGTTTTGGAAAAGGGAGATAGGCAAGTTTTTTCCTGGTATGATTTCTCTTCGGATGAAATGGCAATCTATCAGGAAGGTTACGATGTGGGCAGAATTTTACCATCGTATCAGAGTCCTCTCCAGGAAAACCATTTTGCTTTCTACAACAACAGAATCGATGCTTTTTCTTTTTCTGAAGTCTTTGCCATAAAGATACATAAGTCTGATACGCTCCAGGCATTCGAAAAAAAAGAAGGCGTATGGTGGTGTGTATACCCTGGTTTGCATCTGGCGGAAAAAGACGCTGTTGAAGATATTTTGCGACATTGTGCCTGGATTATGGCACGAGGAGTTTTAGGAGAAGGCGAATCCGCACGGAAAAAATTTTTATGTGGGGAAAAATATTCCCTGGAAATTGCCAGCCTTTCACCAGAAAAAGAAAAAAAAGTCTGCACAATAGAATTGGGAGAAGAAGTGGAAAAAGGCTTTTTTGCCCTCTGGGTCAGCGGATTTCCTTATATATACAAAATTCCTGACAATCTCAAACAAAGCATTGACAAAATAGGGAAGCCCTTTAAGCAAGAGTAATTTACGTGTGCATTTGAGGTGGCTCTGAGCGTCATATCTTAAATTGACAGCGAGGGGCAAACGCCCCTGGCTATTATTCACTGCAATCCTTTATCAGTCTATTCAGACATAGGGAAGTCTACGGAAACAGATGATCCGCCTGGAATATCCAATATCAAAGATCCGCGACTTGCAGGAGCAACTTGTAATGCTTCAATAGGTCCTGGCAATTTTTTTAACATCTTTGGCTCTAAAGGGAAATCTTTAGTAACGCGGACAAAGGGGACTCTCAAAGCACCTGGATAAACAGTATCTAAAACTTTGATCTTAAACGAACCATAGCTTAACATAATACTCTGGTCTGTTTTATTTTCAAGGGTGCCCCAAACTCTCAAATTCCCTTTTTTAAAAAGTACCTTGTCCACAGAGAGCTTGACCATAGAATTTTCACTTACCAGTTCTTTGGGACTAAATTCTCTAGTATATTTTCCTCCACAAGAACACAAAAAGATTATACAAAAGAACGAAAAGATCATCAAATACTGGAACGCTGTTTGTTTTTTCATAGTAATCCCCTAAAAATGTTACTTAGGATTAAGATAATTTGTAGTGACATCATTTTGCTGGACAGTTTTTTGGTATGGTGGTTCAGTGCAGAATATTACCTTGGCAATGTTAAATTCCGAGTTTCCCTCTCTTCTCTTCACGCTATGCGTCTCTTTAGATTTAACATTGTCAAATTAACATTGTTAAATTATGCAACATATTGAAAAAATGTCAAGTATTTTTTTATTTATACTGACTTTCTACACAAGAATAAGCAGCTTGCGCAGGCTAAGCAGTGCTATGTTAATAGCATCTGCTTGAGTCTGGGAAGTAAATGGGGGAAATTATTGAATTTTTGTTCCTTGTCGAAGTAGAATTTTTCAAGAAAAAAAGAAATAGATTTGACCTGGGTATTGGGGATTGATAAAATAGGTTTGAAATAAGGCAAAAGCATTCGTGGCTTTTGTTTTTTACAAGGGCTTTTTTAACGAGGTTAGAATGAAAAATTGTTGTGTTATTCTTGTCCTTCTTGCCTTGGTTTTTTCTTGTTTTGCAGGAAGCGAAGAAATTGTTCTGAGCAGAAGTGCAAAGCAAACTGGGGTACAGATTGTATCTGATAATTTAAAAGTAAGAGGAAATGCTCATCTAGTATTGGAAGCTCATGTCCAATCCTTGAGAACCTCTGAAGTCAAAACATCTTATGGTACTTTCACCAACCTGGAAATTCCTGGATGGCAACATACTTACAATGTTGGTGAGCCTAAGCTGCCCGTTTTGACACAAATCGTAGAAGTACCCCAAGGTGGAGAAATCACTGTAAAAGTTCAGTATTCCTCTAGCAAAGAAGATGCAGGAAATAGATTCGGAGTTCACGCTCCTATCTATCCTACACAGCCTTCTCAAAGAAAAGACGAGAAAGATGTTCCTTTTGCTTACAACATGGAAGTCTATCAGGGGTCTTATCGCAATGAAGATTTGGTGAGCGTAGAAGAAATTGGAACTATGCGCGGTATGAGATTGGTTTTAGTACACTTCAGACCAGTCCAATACAATCCTGCTGCCAATCTTCTGACAGTTCACAACGACATTCGCGTTGAGATGACTGTAGAAAAAGCAGACGTAGAACGCACTATGGAAAACAAGAAGAAGTATGCATCTCCTTATTTTGGCTGGATTTATCCTAATATGCTTCTTCCCAAATCTCTCTATTTTGAAAGCGTTCGCGCTGACAAAAAGTATTTGATTATTGCTGATCCTATGTTTAGAAGCAATCCTAATCTAAAACAATTCGTAGATTGGAAAAAGAGCATGGGCTTTGTTGTTGTTCTTTCTTTCACAGATGAAATTGGCGGAAATGCTATTGCCAATATCCAGAAATATGTAAAAGAACAATATCAGGCTTCCTTACCTCCTACTTTTGTTTTATTGGTTGGTGATCTGGAACAAATTCCCGCTACTTTAAAGCAAGCTCCAAGCAGAGGAAGCAAACACTACACAGATCTTTATTATTTTACAGTAGATGGCGATGATTATCTGCCTGATATTCTCTATGGACGTTTTTCTGCTGCTAATGATGCTGATCTGAATGCGCAAATCGAAAAAACCTTGAGCTATGAAAAAAGAGAATTCTCTGATCCTGGCTTCTTAACTCGCTATACATTGGTCGCTGGATGGGATGGCAATTGGGCAGTCAAGAGAGGCTATCCTCAGATTCGTTTTGCTATGAGAGAACATTTCCGTAAACCCGCTTACGAAGAAGCAATCGATGATGATTCTGACCCTGCCCAAAGTGTATTCTTGACAAAACGCAGTGGTCATACACCCGACAAGATTTTTGCTCATGTCAACAGAGGTGTATGCTTCTTTAACTATACAGCACACGGAGATGAATCCAGTTTTGCTGATCCTTCTTTCACCATGTCTGATATAGATCGTATGCAGAACAAAGGAATGTATCCTTTGGTTGTTGGAAACTGCTGTCTGACTGGTTCTTTTGAAAGAGCAACCTGCTTTGGTGAAAAATGGCTAAGAGCCCCTCAAAAAGGTGCTATTGGCTACATCGGCGGATCGAACTATACCTATTGGGACGAAGATCTCTGGTTCGGAGTAGGCTATTGCACCCTGACTTCTGCCATCGATGGCGGAGCAGCTCCTGAAAAAGCCGAAACAATAGGCGGTATGTACGATGCAGCTTTCAAGAGATTACACAAAGGAAGCAATGCTGGTATCATGATGGCAGGAAATCTGGCTGTCACCAAATCCCCCAATAGCAAGCTCAAACAATACTATTGGGAAGTCTATCACTTTTTTGGCGATCCTTCTCTGGAGCCAATCTGGGCTAACCAAGACCAGACACCTCCTCCTGATCCTCCTGTTTATATAGAAAAAGTTTTCGAAAAGAATCTTTCCAGTCCTCTTCCCATTCCTGACAACAATGCTTCAGGAGTTCAGGATACATTGAAAGTGCAAGATTCTTTCCTCATTGCTAAACTGGATGTTTATCTGGACATCAACCATACTTATGTTGGCGATGTTACAGTAATCTTAACCCATGTAGCCAGTGGCAAAAAACATGTAGTAAGAGAAAAAGTTGGCGGCGGTGCAGACAATGTCGTTGGATGGCAAGGGGCAAACACTACCTTTAAGAAACTCGATTCTAAAGGTGATTGGACCCTCCTGGTAAAAGACACTGCTAGCTCAGACACTGGTGCACTCAATGGTTGGAAAATCAAAGTATACTACGAAAAACAGGAAAAATAGTTTCCTCAAGGATAGAAGAAATTGATTTTTAACCTTGATTGGAATGAAGTCAAGAACATAAGCCGTATGACTTAGCCTTTACCAGGCTTAAGCATCGGCTTATTTTTTTTATTTTTTGTTGATGTTAACGACAAAGGTATTCGGTTTTTATGAAATACTTGCAAAATTTTTTGAGCAAACTTTCCACTCTACTTTTGGTTTGTCTTTTGTTTTTTATTATTTTTCTACAAAATAAAGATATAAGTTCTTTTTTCCAGAAAAAAGCTGCGTTTCTTGCGCCTGTGGCATTGAGCGATGTGCAAAAAATTTTTCCTAAAGCAGCTTCTTTCCAAATTTCTCAAGCTTCTCAGGAATGGGGCAAAGTCCTAGGTTCATCAGGAGAAGAAATAGGGAAAGTCGTAAACACATCCCCTCACACTGATTCTATCGAAGGCTATGGTGGCCCAGTCCCCTTTTTAATAGGGATGGATTTGCAGGGGAAAATAGCAGGTATGCTTCTGCTGCTAAATGCAGAATCAGAAAGCTTTGTAGAACAACTGGAGCAAAAAAAATTCTTCCAGAATTGGAATGGTCTTACACCAGAAGAAGCCCTAGAAAAGAAGATAGATACGGTTACTGGTGCTACAATAACAAGTTCAGCAACCATCCGAGTTATGCAGCAACGCCTTTCTATGATTGTTGGAAAACAAGCACCTGCCACACAAATCAATCTTTATAAACTCATAAGAAATATACTTGCAATTTTAGTTATTCTATTTGCTTATCTAAGTTTTCTTTTCCCACAAAAAACAAATAAGTATAGGACATGGTTGCTTATTTCTCTTGTCCTGGTGCTTGGCTTCCTAAACGGATACTCTATTTCAAGCCACCTTACCTTTCGATGGATACTTTCAGGAATACATTTTGCGGCACGTCCTATTCTTGTTATCATTGTTTTTCTGGCTCTTTTTGTACACATTTTTACCAATAAACAATTTTATTGTAGCCATGTTTGCCCTTATGGAGCTGCGCAAGAATTGGCTGGAAAAATAATTCCTAAAAAACCCGCAATGCCTGCTTTTTTAAAACAAGCAGCAAACCATTCAAGAAAAATCGTTTTTGGCATGCTTGCCATGCTTTTGCTGATAGGCTATAGTTTTGATTTAACTTATATAGAACCTTTCTCTGCTTTCCTTTACGAATACGCTTCCTGGAGCGTCATCGCACTGGCCGTTGTATTTTTACTGGTTTCTTTATGCTACCCTAGATTTTGGTGTCGTTACCTATGCCCTACAGGCCAACTGCTAGAAGTATTTTGTAAAGTTCCTAAAAAAGAAGAAAGCAAAGAAAGCAAGGAGAAAAAAAGTATGAAATGGGAGAGTATCATTAACTTTTTGTTGATTTTAGTTATCATTATCATTTTAATAAAACCTCACCTTCCTGTTGTTTCTGGCAATGCAGCATCAGGAAGCGATGCACTAAGTGTGATTCATAGCCGCAAAAGCGTTCGCAAATATGTTGTAGACAAACCAGTCAGCAAAGAAGACATCACCACTTTGCTTAAAGCAGGTATGGCAGCACCTACTGCCGCAGACAAAAGACCCTGGGCCTTTGTGGTTGTTACAGAAAGAGAAAAACTCAATGCTTTGGCAGACGGCCTTCCTTATGGCAAGATGCTCAAAGAAGCAGGTGTCGCCATTGTAGTGTGTGGAGTGCCAGAGAGAATGCTACCTGGAAAAGAAGCTGATTTCTGGGTTCAGGATTGTGCTGCCGCGACTCAAAATATTTTGCTTGCTGCTGAGGCTATTAAGCTAGGAGCAGTATGGATTGGATGCTACCCTTTAGAGGAAAGATTGCCCAACATTCGTAAAATTTTGGGTATTCCAGAAGCCATGATACCCTTGAACGTGATCTCCATAGGGCATCCTATTGGTATAGAAAAACCCAAAAACAAATACGATGAAAAAAATATCCACTGGAATCAGTGGCAAAAGCAATAAAAATTTTTAAAGGAGGTTTGGGGGAAAATTTTTCTCCCAAACCAAAATTTTCCATAATTTTCCATCAATGCCAAGCCAACAATAGAAAGATATTTCATGCAAGAAACTTTTAAGATGGACGATGCCCTCTCTGTGATCCACAATCGCAAAAGTGTTCGGAAGTATACAGATAAACCTGTAGAAAAAGAGACAATGCATGTCTTGATAAAGGCTGCTATGGCAGCATGCACTTCTGCTGATAAAAGGCCCTGGAGTTTTATCGGAATCACAGAAAAATCAAAACTTTTTGGACTTTCCAATGCACTAAAATATGGTAAAATGCTAAAAGACGCAGGTGCAGCCATCGCAGTATGTGGTATTCCTCAGCCTGCTATGCCTGATTTAGCAAATGAATTTTGGGTACAGGATTGCGCTGCTGCAACACAGAATATTTTGCTTGCAGCAGAGGCAATCCAGTTGGGTGCTGTATGGATAGGAATCTATCCTATGACAGATCGAATTCTTTTTGTGCGCCAGATTTTGCAAATCCCAGAAGACGTTTTCCCCTTTAGTATTGTTTCCTTAGGATACCCTTGTGGTATAGAAAAGCCTAAAAACAAGTATGACGAAAGTAAAATACACTGGAATCAATGGTAGCTTTTTTTGAAGGAAAAAACAATGCCAGAAAATTCATTTTATCCTAAAGACAAGCTGGTTGCTGTAAAAGCTACACAGCCAGGAAAAAAATTGTCTTATATCCTAGAAGGATTAGGCTCAGATCCTCAAAAAGAAGTATTTGAAATTCAGATTGCTTTTCCCTCGAACATCAAATTTCCCTCAGAGCAAATCAAAAACCAGGTTAAATTGCTTTTGGGAAATATGCTGGATGTAAATCGATTTACAGTCACTCCTGTAAAGGAAAATTTGTTAATCGAAATCCCTCTTCTTCCTTATAAGGGTGAAATAAAAGAGAGTTTTGATGTTAAGTTTGCTTTTGTGATTAAGCTTTTGAAAAAAGATCCAGAAGGTGGTAACCTGGAGTTACAATGCAACCAGGAAATTCAGTTGCAGGCTCAGTCTAGCAAGCCGTCTAATCCTAAACCTGAAGAAAAGCAAGCACCAAAGATAGAAAAAAAAGTGGAAGAAGACGAAGAAACACAAGAATCTCAGGAACAGGAGTCTGAAGACCAAGAGCAACTAGAAGATCAAGG
This sequence comes from Candidatus Brocadiia bacterium, assembly GCA_013359215.1. Taxonomy (GTDB): domain Bacteria; phylum Planctomycetota; class Uabimicrobiia; order Uabimicrobiales; family JABWCH01; genus JABWCH01. The sequence continues at coordinate 13,770 of JABWCH010000058.1, forward strand.
AAAAGACGAAGTTGAAGAAAAAGACGAAGACGAAAAAAAGGCTGGCTTCTATAGTGGTCTGGTTGCCATCGACTATGGGACTACCAATTCGACTGTTGCTGTCCGCGATCCATGCTTTGCAGCAGAAGAAGTAAGAGGGCAGTTGGGCCAGGCGCAATGGCAGTCTTTGTGTGAATGGATGAATATATGGCTTACTAACCATTTGGGAAGCATGGAGCCAGGCGACCTGGATCTCTTCATTCATAATCTTACCCTGGTTGTCCCAGGCGCAGGCATTCCAGAATGCGGATCTCCTGGCGATGAGATACAACAAGCCATCCGTAATTTAGACGATGCCTCAAGAGCGCAAATTTTGCAAGAGCTAGTCAGCCGCTTATCCAGCAATGGCCTGAATGAAGAAAGTCCAAATCTTCTGATGAAAAAACTGGCCTATGAATCTTTAAAAGGATTTGAAGCTATCATTGATGCTAATAGCCTGGAATCGCAAAGGTATTTTGTTCTGGAACTAGACAGAAATGTTGGTGCTGCACCTATATCCAGTGTTTTGCAGGTAATCAGCGTTCCCGCCAGCACAGACCTCAAATCTCTGACCGAGGAAACCCAGGTAGATATGGGCGCAAGAGTCAGTTTGCTTTTGCACAATGCAGCAATGGGCGAAATTGACATCAGACAATTCGTTCTCTCCAGCAAAAGATATTTTGGCAGCGAAGAAAAAATTGAAGTTGTTCCTGTTGAAGGAAATGGAGAAGCAGTGGAAATTCCATGCGATGTACTCTCAAGACTAACCTACCGAGAGCTTATGAAAAGAGGCATCCAGGACATCCATCGCAGGGCGGAAGCTGGCCTTTTCCAGGATGCTACCTGGCCCAAATCTCTAGTGGCTACATTCCCTACAACCTATCCAGCCTCTTTGCGATCAACATTAAGGCAAATCCTGGAAGAACTCGAAATCAAAGAAATTGATACCCGTTTCGATGAAGCAACGGCTGCTGCCATTTACTATATATGGAGAGAGATTGGAGCTGATCCTGTATGCGGAATGCATGGTCTTATGTCTCGAAGCCGCAAGGATAAATATGGAAGATCATACCAAAACCTCCTTCTTTATGATTTGGGCGGCGGAACGACAGATATAGCCTTGATCCAACTGCTTTACGAAGAGCTGGCTATTTTTGATGAAGAAGACGATAGAGGGAATGGCGGCTGCTATTTTAGAATCACCCCCAGGCTCTTAGGAACAACAGGGCATCGATATTTAGGCGGAGATCTTCTAACTCTATGGTTTTTCCGTTTCATGAAATCCAAAATCGCCGACTATCTTCTGAACTACATTTTGGAAAAAAACATAGAGCCACCAGGAGACAGCCCACTAGGCCAGTTGCTATATAATTTCCCAGAAGAACTAAGCGTACAGGACACACCAGAAGGTTCGCCTGCAAAATACCAGAGCGGATCGCTCTTGGAATGGACACTCCATCCAACACAGTATTTGCGAAAATACAACCAATGGAACGAGCAAGTGATTGACCTTGTTGTTCCTACTCGTTTTTATAATGATCGCAGCAAAGTTCCCAATTTCTTTACATTATGGGAAATGACAGACGAAATCAAAAAGGCATTGGGAACTCCTATCATTGAAAATTTTGGAACATGCCTGGGCATGGGGCTTGCTAAAAACTGGCCTAGCGAAGTGGAAGTGGACAGTGGGCAATTGTATAATTTCATTAAAATGATCCAGCCCTGGCTTGCCGATAAAATTCCCCAAGAAGATTTACGCATGCTCATAACACAGGAAGAAATGAATTCGGTTGTCAGCGATACCATAAAGCAGTCTATGAGCCTTGCTGCAAGTCTTGCCCAAGCCCGTTTAAGAACAGAGACAAGACACGACAGAGTAGACCGTCTGATTCTGGCAGGGCTTTCTTGCAATATGAAAGCAGTACAGGATGTAGCAAAGGTAGTTTTCCGAGAAAGCGATGGCATTTTCGACTATGATCCAACCAACGTGCGCTTTGATCGTGATTCTGCCAAAACTTCTGTTGCCTTGGGAGCTTGCGTTGGACGTTATATGGAATCAGTCCGCGTTGATCCCTTCAACGAAAAAACAAGACAAATGCTTCGTGATGGATATGACCAGATCGAGCTTGTGATTGAGAACCTGTTCTCCTATCTGCCTTGCCGTCTTGCTTATGATTCTCTTGTTGCTATGGTTCCTATTTTTGAGCAAGGCCAGGAACTCAATGTCAAATCCTATTGGGACGACAAGAATGTAGCCCGCACATCCATCCGCGATCTGCGGCCTGTGCAGGAAAAATTCTGGATATACCGCATTGATTTCCCTGGGGCAGAGCCTCAGTATTTAGGGCTTATCGATTCAGAGCAAGTCGCCAAAGATCATGGATTCGAAGATTTCCGTAAGTTCCGCGAAGAATACGTTGTTGGCTTTGAAGCCGATGCTGAATTGATGATCCGTTGTTTCTATCTGCCTAAAGGAATAGAGATTACAGCAAAAGATTTCGCAGAACCTGTGTCTCAGGAAAAAGTCGCAAGCCTCTTTGCTTCTGTGCCAAGCGAACAAAGTCCTTTGAAAAGATCTGAATACAAGAAGAACGAAGAAAAAGCCAAAACAGAAGATATCCAGGAAGAAAGCCAGGATGAAGAAGAAAGGCTTGATGATCAAGAAAATCAAGACGAAGAAGAAAAATGGAAAGAAGAGTCCGATGCCTTTGGAATTCAGGAAGACATGGAAGAAGAAAGCGAAGAAGCTAAGGAAACAAAGCCTAAAGCTAAGCCAAAGTCTCCCATTCCAGCACAAGAGGATGAAGAAATGCCTCAAGTCGATGGACAAGATCTTGCTTTAACTCGCACGGTCTACCTCAAAGAAGTTCTGGATGATTCTCCTATCATATCGAGAGGAGAAAGACTGCTTCTCCAAATCAACTATCCTGACGGAAGCAAAAAACGCTGCTGCGTAAGCCCTGCTTTAACTATGACAGATGTTTACGAATTCAATATTTCTAGCGCACAGGAAGGCGCGGAGAGCGAACCTTTCGCTAAATTTGAAGTTTCTCCTGATGAACTAGAAGAAGTCACTCTATGCCTTGATGAAAACCAGCGTCTTATCATGCTTACCAAGTGCTTGTTTGATATCGAGATATATTCTGATATTCAGTTTGTTCCTCAAAAAGCAGATATGAACTACGATCCATTCTGCGGCTATCACTAAGTTTTTCAAAGCTATCACGATTCGCATCGTGGTAGCTACTCTCTAGGAAAAAATATGATACATATCCAACAAGTGTCCAAATATTTTGGCAGTAAAATGGCGGTAAAAGACTTAAGTCTCGAAGTGAAGTCAGGAGAAGTTTTTGCTTTTCTTGGCCCCAATGGAGCAGGAAAAACAACCACAATCAAAATGATGGTTGGACTTTTGCAGCCATCCCAGGGAACAATCCACATCAATAGTTTTTCCATGAAAGATCAGTATTTACAAGCAAAAGAATCGCTTGCCTATGTTCCTGACCAGCCCTATCTTTACGACAAGCTTTCAGGACGGGAGCTTTTGGAATTCGTAGGGCGTATGTACAATATGACAGAAGAAAAAATACAAGAAAAAATCCAAACCATGATCGAGCTTTTTGAACTCAAGGAATATATAGATTCCCTTTGCGAAAGCTATTCCCACGGCATGAAGCAACGAGTGGTATTTTCTTCTGCCCTTTTGCATTCTCCCAAAGTATTGATTTTGGATGAACCCATGGTGGGCTTAGATCCAAAAAGTGCTAGAATTGTCAAAAATATCGTAAAAGAACAGGCTGCCTTGGGAACAACGGTATTCATGTCAACCCATAGTCTCGAAGTCGCAGAAGAAACAGCCACCAGAATTGGCATAATTCACGGCGGACAGCTTATCGTTTTAGGAACGCTACTGGAACTCCGAGAAAAGCTTCAAGGCAAAGATCGCCTGGAGGACATTTTCCTGGAATTGACAAACCAGTAACCTACAACCAATTTGCCAATTTGGCAGATTTTTTTCCCACTTGAAACACCGTCTATTTTTGATATTTTTATATCTTATTGCTAATAAAATAGTTATATCTTTTTATCCTTTCATAAAAAAAATGGTATATTTTTTGCTAAAATAAAATTCAGAAAGTTTATATTTAAGTAACAATATACAAACATTAATGTTATGAAAGGAGACTATAATTATGTTTAAAAATCTTATTCCCTGGCAAAAAAAAGAAGAAAATCCCTTGCTTTCTTTCCGTCGTAACATGGATAAGCTTTTTGAAGATTTTGTCGATGATTTTGGCGGTATGAAACTGGCAAGCTGGCCGTTTGGAAAAGACAGTTTTCTGCCAAGCGTAGATGTTTCTGAAGATGCCAAATCTATCCAGGTAAGTGCTGAACTTCCTGGGATGACAGAAAAAGATGTAGAAGTCTGTTTGCATAATAATGTTTTGACTGTCAAGGGAGAAAAAAAACACGAAGAAGAAAAGAAAGAACAAAATTACCACTGCATAGAAAGACGATATGGTTCTTTCCACCGCAGCATACCTCTTCCTGAAGAGGTGGAAACAGAAAAAATTGAGGCTTCTTTCAAAAATGGGATTCTCAGCATTGTGATTCCCAAAAAAGAAACCGCCCAGGAAAAAGGCAAAAAAATCGAAATCAAGACTTCTTAGAATAGCTTTGCAAGCTTTTTGCTTATATCTATTTTTAGCATAACCTATTAAAAAATATATAAAAGTTTTTAAAAACTTTTGGGGGAAAATGTTACAAAAATTTTCCCCCAAATAAAAATCTCTTTTATCATTTTGATTTTTTAGTAAAAACTCAAAGAAAAGATACAATCCTGAAAGCCTTTTTAATGAACAATAATTCTTTTGCTGGAATAAATTGAGTGCATTCAAGTCTTTAAGTATCTCTTAAATAATAACTTAAAAATTCACCATTTTCTGCCCTAATCCAAAATCCCGCCGAGAAAGATGATCCAGGCTTCATCCTGCCATCCCTCGCGATAGCCAGGAATACAAAACCCTTCTTGCCACTCGTTCTGGCTGCGAACGAAGCAACTCCAGAAAGAAGATTTACTATCGTCTCAAGCACACTCAAGGACGGGTTATGTCCTATCGCTTTACCCAAGCTTTGCTCATCTCCCTTCTTGAACACAGCTCTTCCTGGGTC
>JABWCH010000432.1 GCA_013359215.1 Candidatus Brocadiia bacterium
TTTTATGTCTCAATCCATAAATGCTTAAATTTTTCAAAAGAGCTAAAATAAAGACCTAAGTATTTGGCGGACTGTTGATAAGAATACTTGAACGCACTCCTTGTGGTCTATCTTGTTTCAGAATAAAGGCGATATATGCTTGTTCAATTGGTCTGTCAGTATTCTCATTACTCCTTGCGAAGCTTTATGAAATCCCAAAAGTTTGAGAAAATACGACAACGCACTGGCTGTAAAAAGCCATCTCACATATCCTTTTAGAATTACTCTATCAAAACAATTATAAAAAAAATTGATATTGCCTTCAAATTCGGTTATAAATTGATTATTCATAGCGAGTTCCTTTCTGTGTTTACTGAAAAATAAAAATTATAAAGGAATCTCGCTATTTTTTCAATAAAAGTTTTTAAAGAGGGGTTTGGGGGAAAATTTTTACAAAAATTTTCCCCCCAAGCTCTTCATCTTTCTCCCTCCTTTATTTTACCTTTCTTTTGAACTTTAGTTCGTTATTCTTCATTTTATGGTAGAGAGTCTCTGCTTTGAAATCGAAATAATCGGCATTCACATGCAATATTGATGATGCGGCTTTTCCTTATTCTGCTTTCCCTTTGAAGTGGTTTATGGATATGCCCGCAAAGAACCAAATCTGGCTGAATTTGTTCGATAAAAGTGCGAACACGATCACTCCCACCGTCTTTGCCATTTTCTGTCATAGCTGCCTCGCATCTGGACGGAGGAGTGTGGGTCACGAAAACCAGTGGTTTTCCGTGAGAGGGAGATGGAAAAGGGACTCCATCTTCACTATCCATATAGCTGCACCCAATAAAACTGACACCATTCATAGAAAACGGCTGAGATTCCAAATCATGCACAAAAGGAAATTCGAGCGATATTTTTTTCATGAGGTTTTTATAATTGCAGGCTTCATGATTGCCAGAAACTACCAACAAGGGAAGCTCTAGTATTGTCAGTCTTGTGAGAAATTCTTTCCAGAACCGACCGAAATGAGTGAAATCTCCAGCAGAAACAAGAAAATCAGCTTTCTTTCCTTGCTCAATAAGTTTGCTGGTAAACATGTATGAAGCGTGATTGTCAGAAAAAGCGAGAAATTTCATGTTTATTTAATATCTTTTATTTCGTTTTTTCTTTTTTGTTTTACTTTTTTTGATACTTTGGTTCTTAGGTTGCCTTTCTATTATCAATTCCAATTGCTCTCCATATTCCTTGACGACAGATGTACGCAGTTCTTCAAGTTTTTCAGGAGGAACACCAAAGGCACTCGCAGAGTAATCCCAATCGCGCTGACGAATAAGATCACGATCTAGTTTTGCATCACAATCTTCGCAGAGTCCAAGATCATTTACGCGAGTCCAAACATCACATCCATAGCATTCTGCTTCCCATAATCCAAAATCATAATCTTCATCTTCATCCATTTTGTCTTCTCTCTGTTTCAGTTAAATTGCATAATTATTTTTTTGTCCTTACAAAACGACAAGTTATTTTACCACTTTCCCTTCCAAAACCACTCCAAAAATTTTCTAATTTTTTGAGTTTTACGGCATCTCTTCATCACTTTTTACAGCCAGCGTTGGCCTTTTTCCCGATGTATCAAGGCATAAAAACCTTGACAAGGCATAATAAATATATAAAATTATATAAGCACTTGTAGATCCAAGTGTAAAGATTCTTTAAAAAAGCTTTGATACCAAAACAAGTAGCTTACCTCAGCATTACTGGAGGCTATAATGCTTAAAGGCATTAAAATCAACGGATATAAAACATTTCATAATTTTGAGCTTACTTTAAACAAACTCAATGTTCTTATCGGGCCAAATGCTGTCGGGAAAAGCAATTTTCTGGATGCCTTGCAGCTTTTGTCACGACTTGTCACTTGTAAATCCTTAAAGGATTGCTTTGATCCACCATACAGGGGACGTCCTATCGAATCCTTTACGCTACCTGAAAAAGGGATTGAAGGGCTTATTGAAAAGGATTCTGTCCATTTTTCCATCAGTATGGATGTGGAATTATCACAGCCGATTATTGATAGCGTTAACAAAGAAATCAAAGAGATGCACAAGGGCTATGATGAAAAAAAAAATGGGAAGGATTCGAATTACATCAAAGAAAGATTTTTACGCTATACAATTGAAATTGAGCTAATGCCGAAACAAGGATATTTACGGATATGCGATGAATCCTTATATGCTTTGCATCAGAATTTAAAAGGTGTGAAAAAAAGCCGTGCAGCCTTTTTGAAAAAGACCGAAGAGAATCGCTTGAGTTTAAGAATGGAAGGCCAGGGCCACTCGACATATTACGATCTTGGTATGGACCATACCGTTCTTTCTTTACGATTGTACCCACCCCATTATCCCCATATCACTGGTTTCATACGGGAGCTGGAAAGCTGGCGTTTTTTTTACCTTGAGCCTAGAGAACGAATGCGAGCGGCAAATCCCACGAAAGAGATTCGCCACATCGGAATGATGGGCGAGGAACTAGCGGCGTATTTGCATGGTCTGAAAATCAATCCAGCAAAAAAACAGCACTATGATTCCCTCTGTAGAGCTATAAAAATCATTATTCCCTCTATTGACAAAATTGACACGGATATTGATAAAAAAACGGGTGATGTAGAGTTATTTATTGTGGAAAACAACAGACCCATATCCTCTCGTCTGGTATCCGAAGGAACGCTTCGTATACTTGGACTTTTATCCATCACAGGAGATAACGACAATCCATCGCTTATTTGCTTCGAAGAGCCAGAAAACGGCATTCATCCGCGGAGAATCAAACTCATCGCTGAGTTTTTGAAAAATATTGCCGGACGGAACACACAAATCATCGCCACCACCCATTCGCCCGTTTTCTCTGATGAAATCGCCAACGATTCCCTGTATGTTTGTAAAAAAAAGAATGGAATTACCGAAATTATTCCGTTCCATGATTACAATATTGGCATTGATAAAGCCTTGGACGAAGGAGTTCCATTACCATCCGAACTTATTTTGCGAGGAGACCTTGATGCGTAGGATAGTCGTTTTTTGCGAAGACATCGGTCACGAAAAAGTGATTACGGGTCTGCTTCGAAAAATAGTGCCGAATAAACTCTCAACTATTGAAACTCTTTCCTCCCGTCACGGCAAAGGCCGGGCACTTTCCGAACTGGAAAGGTATTTGGTGCAAATAAAAAACAGGCATTTAAGCATGCCCGACGCGATTGTAGCTGCCATAGATGCCAATTGCAAAGGATATAACGTTAAAAAAAATGAAATTGATGGTAAAGTGCCAAAGGAGTTAAGCGATATTATGCCTGTCATCCACGCTGTACCCGATCCGCATGTGGAACGGTGGATGCTCCTTGATGCATACGCTTTTAAAATCGTCTTTGGCAAAGGTTGTAGTGTTCCTAAACAAAAGTGTGAAAAAGATTACTATAAAAAAATCCTCAATAAAGCAATCACGGATGCAGGCGGTTATATAACCCTGGGCTGGATTGAGCACGCCGAGGAAATCATTAAAAATCTGGACATAGAAATGATCTGCCAGCAGGACGATTCTGTCAGACGTTTTATTGAGGAAGTTAGAGTTCTATTGAAAAAATGGGGAGATCTGGCGTAATAATCCTGATTAGGCATAAAGAATATAACGAATGCTTCCCTTAAACCCAGTCAGTTGCTGCTTTTTTCGAGGGCGTTGCATATAAATCCTTGATTTTTCAAGGAAATTTTAAAAAATAACGGATAAAAATCTGGAAAAAACAATTTATCCACAGATTACTCAGATTACACAGATTTTTTATG
>JABWCH010000059.1 GCA_013359215.1 Candidatus Brocadiia bacterium
GGGATATAGAGAGCGGAAAATGCTTGCATACCTTACTAGGACATTCCTCTAAGGTGTATGCGGTAAAGTTGAGTCAAGACGGTCGGATCGCTGTTTCCGTTTCCAAAGATAATACGCTGAAAGTTTGGAATCTGGCTACTGGCGAATGCATTGCCACTTTCTCAGGTGATTTTTTTATTTTCCCTTATGGCATTGCTTCAGATCACAAAACCATCTTAGTTCTCGATGAATTTACCCAAATGAACTTTCTCCGCCTCATTGAATAGTCTTGCTTTTTTCTGTTTTCCCATCCTTCCCTGAATTTTTAGGTGAAGGTTGGGATTTCCACCATTACCAAAAAATTTTTTGGTATCCCCCAAAAAATAGTGCCAGGTACTTTTCTTTTTTGCAATCTTTAGATTATCTACAAAATTTATCTCCTTTATTCCCAATAAGTTAAAAATATTTCTTATAAAAAAGAAAGTTTGGCACTATACTTGCAAAATAGAAGCCAAGAGAAAACTTTCCTCACGAATAAGACAAATGCTTTTCGTATTCGTGAGGAACCCTTCTCAAAGCCTTTTGATTGGTTCGGCAAAATTTTCCCCAAAACCACTGTAAAAACTTTTATATATTTGGCCTTTATTTAAAGATAGGAAAAGTTATGCAAAAGAATGAAACTTCAGAAACCATGTCTGCCCTTTATCTTCAGGGTAAAGTAAAATTTGAAACTTTAAAGCAAGGTACAAAAAGCCCTGCTATGAAAGAAATTCTGGAACAGGCTCGTAAGTTTTCGAAATCTTCTGATCCTATTTTGTTGATCGGAGAGACAGGCACGGGAAAAAATATGATAGCCCAGGCTATCCATAATGAAAGACAGCTAGAAGGTGATCCTACGGAGATTAACTGCACTGGAATTCCAGAACAATTATGGGAAAGCGAGTTGTTTGGGCATAAAAAAGGGGCTTTTACTAATGCATACGAAAACAAAGTTGGTTTGGCGAAAATCGCTACTAATGGAACATTGTTTTTTGATGAAATCGGCGAGCTTCCTTTGTATACTCAGGCGAAACTATTGCGTTTTATTGAGCAAAAACGTTTTTATGCTATAGGCAGCACTGAGGAACAAGAAACCAATGCGCATATTGTCTGTGCTACAAACAAATCGCTGAAAGAGCTGTTGGATCCCCAAAAATTCCGCACAGATCTCTTTTATCGCCTGTCTTTATTTATCAGGATTCCTTCCTTAAGAGAACGAAAGGAAGATTTAGACTTTCTAATCGGAAAATTTTTGGACGATGTAAAGGAAAAAACACGCAAAGAATTGGCCATATCCGAAGATGTAATCGAATTTTTTCAAAAATATAGCTGGCCTGGGAATATACGGCAGCTTAAACATGCTATCCGATATGCAGTCTATTCGGTTTCGGAAGGAGATACGATAAAACTAAATCATTTGCCGCCTTGGCTAATCGAGACGCAAGTCGAAGAAATCAAGACGCAAGCAGAAGAAGTCTGTGAAGAAGAGAATTTTTCTTTGGATACGGCAGTGCGTAAACATATTCTTAAAGTCTTGGATATTACCAATGGAAATGTGGCGAAGGCAGCAAGAATGCTAGGCAAAAGCGAGGAAACCATACGGCAAAAACGTGACCAGTACAAGGAACAAGGTCTTTTATAGAGAGAGATTCCTATGTGTTATCTTATACGATGCGACAAGGGTCATTTCAGAAGAAATGATGTGCCAATATGCCCCCATTGTCCTCCCAAAAAGTTAGGAAAGATAGTCAGAGAATTATTTCCCCGCATTACAGAGGAAGAAATAGAGAGGGCTAGACAGGAGCAGCGTGCCTGGGATACAAAAAACGAGCATACCAGGCTACTAGGACATATCCTGCAAGAAAGAGGAATCCTCCAGCCCCAAGAACTGCAACAAGTTTTGGCAGCGCAAGGCATCGTTCCTCTTGTATGCAACCCATGCCAATCTTTCTTCAATTGCTATGGAGAGCTTCCAGAAAAGCTGCCTCTTTGCCCTCAATGCCAGTCGCCTTTGATGAAAATGGCTGGCAAGGTTTCAGAGCAATATTCGTACAAGGGCTATCTTCCTAAGGCAGTTGCACCTGATAGCAATCAGGTGCAGGCAAAAACGGCCTTTCCTTCCAGGTATAGAATCGAATCTTCTCTGGGAAAAGGAGGCATGGGGGAGGTACATAAGGCGTTCGATACTCTTCTTGAGAGACGGGTTGCACTCAAGATCATGGATCATAAAAATATCTCGAAAGAGTATATCGAACGCTTTCTGATTGAGAAAAAAATGCTGGCCAATCTGGTTCATCCGAATATTGTGAAAATATACGACTTTGGCAGGGAACCCCAATTGTACTATACCATGGAATATCTATCAGGAAAAACTTTGCTGGAAGCTTTCCCCAAGGGGGCATCTCCAGAATCCGCTACAGTTGCAAAAGTTTTCCAAAAAATTTCCCTGGCATTACAATATATCCATGAGCGAGGAATTCTCCACCTGGACATCAAGCCTTCTAACATTATGATAGAAGAAAACGAGGGAAACCCCAAATTGCTGGATTTTGGCATGGCGCAGATAGCAGGAGACATATCCCTTATTCTGGCGGGAACCAAAGAATACATGTCTCCAGAGCAAGCTGCCAATCAAAAACTAGACGCTCGCAGCGATATTTATTCTCTAGGGGTAACCTTATACGAAGTGCTTACAGGAAGGCGGCCTTCTCAAAGTATATCCAATACAGAAGAAAGCACACTTGTGTTTGCGTCTTCTATCCCCAAAGAACTGCAACATATATGCCAGCAATGTGTTGAGAGGAAGCCTGAAAAACGATACCAGAGTGCTAAGCAACTCTCCGATGCTTTAGAAAATTTTCTTGTCCAAGAGTCCAGGCGTGCTGTAGTTGACACAAAGCAAATCAAGGATTCTTCGATCAAGGTAGATTGCGAGGTAGAGGAAATGGAGAATATTGTTGTTGTTAAATCTCAGGATATTCAGCATTCTCGTATAGTGGTCAATATATAACATGAATCAAATAAAAGGAAACCCGCTATGGAAAAGCAAAACTTCGATTTTCATGTCAATACTACCCAAAAGAATGTGCAAGGATCGAGTGCATCAGAGCCAAGAGATGTTTTGGTTGGTTCTATAGACCAAATGCTTCCTCCCAGTCTTCCCTCTCGCTATGAAATTTTGGAAAAAATAGGGACAGGAGGGATGGGGGCTGTTTACAAAGTTTATAACAAGGATCTTGGCAGAATAGAAGCTCTAAAGGTAATTCTAAGAGCAGAAAAAAATCCAGAATATTTTCTTAGCGAAGCCAGAATCATTGCCCAACTGAAACATCCGAATATCGTTGAAATATATAATTTGGGAATTCCTCCTGCTTATTACTATACCATGGAATATTTACCAGGAAAATCTCTGAAAGAAATAGACAAGCCAATCCATGATAATTTTTCCTGGCTGGCAAAAATTTTCTATAAAATTGCTGTGGCACTTCAGTATGCACATAGGCAGTCCATCATACATCGCGATATAAAAAGCTCCAATATCATCCTGGTGGGCGATGAGCCTAAATTGGTGGATTTTGGGCTGGCTCAAATTAGAGGGAAATGCGACAGACAAGAGTATGGAACAGAATTCTATATGTCTCCAGAGCAAACCAACGGAGATTCTTTAGATCCAAGGACGGATATTTATTCTCTGGGGGTTACCTTGTATGAATTGCTTGCAGGGGTATTCCCTTTTCCCAAGGGATTGGAAGACATCCTTTCCTACCACGCAGCAAAAAATCCTAAAAATTTCAATCCCAGTATACCAGATTCTTTAGCAAAGATTTGCCTCAAATGCCTGGAAAAAAATCCTGCCAACAGATATGCCACTGCTAAAGAATTTGCCGAAGCTTTGCAATATTTTCTTACTTCTGTAGAAAAAAATCCTCAAAAGCCTGGCAAATTGAGCAATGTCACTGCTATAAAAGGCGAAAATATGATGGGCGGCTATCATGAAGTCAATGTGAATAGAGGTGAATATAAAATGGAATCGAGTATTCTTATTGATGTAAAACATATTGGAGAAGGTGCAAAAATAAAAGAAGAAATCCGTCTAAAAGAAGCAAAAAATGTAACAGCTTTGGAAACAGAAACACTAGATGGTGCTAACATTGATATTTGTATAAAGGCAAAAAAAGTCAATGGGTTGAATGGATTGGAGATAAAGAGGCTTTAAGCTAAAGATATTGGCTTTCTTCTTAATTTACAGGCTAGTTTTGGCTTTCTGTCCTTCCCGTTGATTGTGGGAAGGATATCATGCCATCCTTTTTCTTGCATTTCCTCACCATGCCATAAAACTTGGGTATATCCCAAAAAAATTTGGGTTCGCAGGCATACCCTCGATTCTTTTTCTTCCAATCGGTAATATTCTTAATCCTTTCATTTTCAAGAGATTCACTCTTTTTTTAATAAAAAATAATCTTTGGCACTCTTGTTGCTTAGAACCTTCTTATTCTAATAGATTCTTTGCAGCACTTTGGGAACTTTTATCAAAAAGGAGGCAATATGACAACCCATCGGAGTTCTATACAGCATTTCCAACAGGCGATTCAGGATATTTTTAAAAAGCTGAACAAGGAAAATATTCCAGAGATAGAAAAAATAGCAAGGGACTTTGTTCCCTTGATGATAGAAATTTGTTTGAAAAAGCTTCAAAATATTGATGATTATTGTAAGCTGAGCCAGTTTCTATCCCCTGAATTTTATGAATGCGTTTCCGAAGAAAAACAAAAAGAATTCTTGCACCATTTGGGTATGCCCTCAGATGCTGGCGATGCTTTTTCACAAGAACCAAAAGAAAAATATGTAGAAATCGCCGAACTGCAAGAAAAAATAACCTTTGAATACGGAACATGCTATAAAACCAAGCTTGGCTATTTTACTCAATTAGACAATGGCTCGAAAATTCTTCCAGAGTCCAGAGTGGAAAAGGAAGCGGTTTTAGAATGCGATATCAATCAAGGAGGCTTTAAAAGCGTTTACAGGATAAAGATAGACGAAAAAAAGTATGCACTGGCTGTTCTCAAAACTAAAAGTTGTAATGAAGAAAGCCTTGAGCGTTTTTGGACGGAGCTTAAAACGATCTACAAAATCAAACAAAGTGAGTCCAACCTTTGCCCTGAATTGCATGGCTTCCAATTTGCCCGTGAGGAGGGGATATTTTTCGCTATTTCTGAATATATGGGAAAGAATCTGGATCAATATATTGAAGAAAGAGAAGAATTAAGGATAAAGGGAAACTATAGTTATACACATTTCAGGGAAGACATGCAGATTTTCCATAAGATTGACTCTAAAATAATACGTTTACATCAATTGGGATATATTCATCGAGATATAAAATCTTTGAACATTTTGTTGGATGAAAAGAATGAGCCTTATATTATAGATTTTGGAACCACTCGTAAACTAGAAGATCGTATTGAAAATCTGAGCATGAGGCCAGAGACTGCTCCAGGACAAATTATGGGAACGCTTCAATACATTGACGACCTTTTTCTTATCAATCCGTCCAACAATGGGTATTGGAGCGATTTATGGAGCTTAGGAATCATGCTTTATGAAATGATTGTCGGTCGTATCATTTATCCCAATAAAGTAGCAGAATTAAGAATGTCTAAAATAAGGGCTGGAGTAGCCGAACTGAGCGAAGAAGAAAAGAAAGATGCCTATACAGAAAGTGCTCTCGATACCAAGAATAAGATGGAAAAGCTAAGAAAGGCACTGGAAAAATTTCCTAACCATGAAATCTTTCTTGAATTCTTTCAGGCAACGCGCATTATGGATGCAAAGGAAAGGTTACGAAAATGCGGGGAAGTCTTCCCAAAATTAGAAGATTTTTTCCAAAAATCATATCCTGCTGTTTTTGTTTTTGGCAATATGAAAGAGATTCCTTTGTATTTTGGTAGTCTATTGAAAGACTTGAATTTAGATGTTGAAGATTTCCATCCTACTCGTGTCAATGGACTTACCCTTTTTTCCCCTTGTGCAGAAAAGCTATTTCATCCGCAAAATCTGGATGTCTTTTTTCAGGCACTGTCAGAAGGAAGCAAAAATCATGAGCCTGGCACGAATACGATTCCTCTAAAAGATGTCCAAGTTTTATATAAAAAAGAACAGCGAACTTTGCCAGAGGTGCATATAAGCGAGAATTTAGTAAGCGTCACAGACTTCAATGAATTTTTGAATAGCCCAGACTATAATGATCCCTGCTTATGGCAGGAAATCTGGAAGCAAGAAAATTCAGAATCTCGTTTCGCGAGTGTACTAGATGCCTATATTGCATCCCTGGATAGCGAGCTGTCTTTCATCTACATTCAGCCCAAAAAATCAGAAATCAGACAAGAGTGCATAAAAAAGTATCAAAAGCTATTAAACCAAACTAGATACTATCTTCTCCAAAGAGGGTTTGCTTTCAGGCATGCTCCGTCTAACGATCCAGAAGAAAAACTGCCGTCAGAAAATTTTTGCAAGATGCTTGATATACTAACAAAGAACTTTGATATGCCTAATATATTCTTTTGGGAAGCCAACACCTTTCTATATCGCTTTTTTCTGCACCTTGAAGAGATACAATATGATCCAGGAAAAATATGCCTGAATCATATTTTTTACCCTATCCAGGGTGCTTTCAATTCTGCTTCCAATTGGAGAATTCATGCTGGTAAGGTAGTACCGCCTTATATTTTAAGGGAAAGCTTTGTTTCTGGAATCAATTTTTACCAGGCCAAAGGATATTGCCTTTTTAAAAGCAAAAAAACTGGTCATAAATTTGAAGTCGCAGGACAATATTTCTGGGAAGCCTTGATACAGAATCATCCAAGCCTTTGGAGCGATAGTTTTGAATGGTGTTCCGATGCTCATGCCCCAAAAGAATCCCAATTTTTTGACACCAATACTGGCCTTATCAAAGAATCGCCTAGCCGCACCCGACAGAGAGAGAAGAAAGCAGAATTCGACCGCTCCAGAGCAATAAAAGGCTTTATAAAAGGACGTACCGCTAAAAAAGACCCTGCTTTGACCTATGCACTTCCTGAACTGCGTGGATACCAGCAGGTAGGGTTTCGTCTGCAAGAATATATTTAAAAGAATATAAGGTCTATACTTTTGCAGATTTTTTTAACTAATTATAATCCAATAAATTATATCATTAAATTTTAACACAAAAAACAAAATATCTCGAAAAGAACAAAAATCTAAATATATTTTAAATAATAGTTTATATATTTTTTGCTTTTTGTGTTCTTTTTTTTGTGCTTTCTGTGCAAAAATCTGCAAAACTATAGTATAGATATTGGCTCAAAAATTTATGTCCTGAAATTTTTAACACGAAGAGCGCGAAGTAAAAAACACGGAGATCACGGAGAGAAATATATAAAACAGCCACAGTCTTCTTTTGCAAAGCATCTTCCTGCAACATATTCCTTACCTGAAGATTTTAAAATTTTCCGCTATTAAAAAAAAATATTTTTTTCCTTGACAAAAGGCTTTTAAATCGATATATTTTTATCGATATTAAAATATCGATAATTAAATATAGATAAAAATATATTTATATAAAAGGAGTGAATGAGATGAATGTTGGAAATCTTGTGAAAGAGAGTTTGAAAGCGATACCAGAGCCTACGTTGAGGAGGCTGCCAATATACCATCAATATTTGAAGAAGATAGACAAAGAAGATTTTATATCTTGTACAACGATTGCGAATGATTTGTGCCTGGAGGCGATTCAGGTAAGGAAAGATATTTCTTTGACAGGAATCGTGGGAAAGCCGCAGGTGGGGTATAGTGTAAAGCAATTGATGTCTGCGATTGAGGATTTTTTGGGTTGGAATAATGTGATGGATGCTTTTCTTGTTGGGGTTGGGAGTTTGGGGTCTGCGATTTTGGGTTATAAGGGGTTTGAAAAATATGGGTTGAATATATTGGCGGGTTTTGATGTGGATGACAGTAAAGTGGGGACAGAGATTCACAGGAAAAAGATATACCATATTGAAAAGCTGCCTTCTCTTATCAAAAGAATGAAAATTAAAATAGGGATTCTTACCTTGCCTGCTTCTTGCGCTCAGGAAATAGCGAATACAATGGTGGAGGCGGGAATCAAGGCTTTATGGAATTTTTCTCCGATCAAAATCACAACCAGGGAAGAGATTATAGTTCTCAATGAAAACCTGGCAGCATCGCTCGCTGTTCTTTCCAAGAAATTGCAGGAACAGCAGAATAGAAACTAAGAAGTTATGCCGAAAAAACAGAGATTTTTATCACGAATAATTTGATTTCGGCTTGTGCGAGACAGGAACGAGATTTAAAAGAAAAGAGTGGAGATTATGAATACTGCACAAAGAAATTTTGAAAAAGTATGTGAAATTTTGGAAAAGAATGAAAATAACCCTGCCAGGTTGATTCCTATCCTGCAGGAAGTACAAGAGGAATACAGGTATTTACCAGAAGAGATCATGACGTTTCTTGCTACTTCTCTGGATATACCGCCTGCAAAAGTGTATGGTGTGGCTACCTTTTTTTCTCATTTCGCTTTGAAGCCAAAGGGTAAGTATATTATAAAGATTTGCGATGGGACAGCTTGCCATGTGAAAAAATCGACATCGATTCTGGACGCTGTAAGGCATAAATTGGGATTGACAGAAGATAAGAATACAACACCTGATATGCTGTTTACTTTAGAGCTTGTGTCTTGCCTTGGGGCTTGTGGTTTAGCACCTGCTGTTGTTATCAATGAGGATGTTCATGGGCTTATGACACCAGCAAAAACGGTCGCGCTTATAGACGAAATATTGAAAAAGGAGGCTTCCCTATGATTTCTGCTGAAACACTTGAACTGTCTAAAATTGCAGAGGAGTATGGTAAAAAGATTGCTCAGGTAACAAAGAGAGTGATTATATGCGCTGGCACTGGCTGTGTTGCTAATGGTTCGCTCAAAGTGCATGAAGAATTTGTGAAAAAGATAGCAGAAAAAGGTCTGGATGTTGTGGTTGAGCTAAAAGAGGAGAAAAAAAGCGTTTATGTGTCCAAAAGTGGATGCCAGGGTTTTTGCCAGATGGGGCCTTTGGTGACCATGTTGCCTGAAAATATTCTTTACACCAAGGTAAAGCCAGAGGATGTTGCTGAAATCGTAGAAAAAACGATTATCCTGGGGGAAGCAGTAGACAGGCTTTTGTATAAAGACGCGCTAACGGGCCAGTCTTGCAAAAATACAGAGGAAATCAATTTTTACAAAAAACAGCATCGCTTTGTTTTGAAGCAATGTGGTGTGATAGACCCTGAAGACATAGCGGAGTACATAGCTCAGGGTGGATATAAGTCAGCCAGAAAGGCTGCGTTAGAAATGGCGGACAAAGAAATATGCGATGAGATTATAAAATCTGGTTTGCGTGGTCGAGGCGGCGGCGGCTTTCCTACAGGGAAAAAATGGGAAATGGCTAGATTGCAGCCAAAGGGCAAGAAATATATTATATGCAATGGCGATGAAGGTGACCCTGGCGCATTTATGAATCGCAGTGTCATGGAGGGAAATCCTCATAGTGTGATAGAAGGCATGATTATCGCGGCACTGGCGATTGGCGCAGACGAAGGTTATGTTTATGTTAGAACAGAATATCCTCTGGCTGTAAAGAGAATGAGGAAGGCTGTAAGTGAGGCAGAAAAAATAGGCATTCTTGGAAAGAATATATTCTATTCGGGCAAATCTGTCAAACTGAGTGTTATGGAAGGTGCTGGCGCATTTGTTTGTGGAGAGGAAACAGCCCTTATGGCATCAGTAGAAGGAAAACGAGGTATGCCTGGGCCTAAGCCGCCTTTTCCTGTGCAAAGTGGATTATGGGAAAAGCCAACCGTTATTAACAATGTAGAGACTTTGGCAAATGTCCCTCTTATCATGGCAATAGGGGCAGAGGAATTCCGCAAAATGGGAACAGCAGCTTCTCCTGGAACTAAGACATTTGCTGTTACAGGTCTTATGGCAAATACAGGTTTGATTGAAGTTCCTTTTGGCACTACGCTAAGGACGATCATCAATGATATAGCTGGCGGTGTGACACGAGAAGATGGAACTTTATGGCCAGAGGGATTCAAAACAGTGCAGATTGGCGGGCCTTCTGGTGGCTGTTTGACCAAGGAGCATCTGGATATGCCTTTGGATTTTGATTCCCTGAAAAAAGTAGGGGCCATGGTTGGCTCTGGTGGGCTTGTTGTGATGAACCAGAATACTTGCATGGTGAGAATTGCAAAATTTTTCATGCAGTTTATACAAAATGAATCTTGCGGCAAATGCGTCCTTTGCCGCGAAGGCACAAAACAGATGCTTGCCATGCTAACAGATATAACAGAAGGTAAGGCAACAGAGGAAACAATAGATTTGCTGAAAAAGCTGGCAAATGCTGTGCAAAAGGGATCTTTGTGTGGTTTGGGAAAGACCGCTCCTAATCCTGTGCATTCAACATTGAGATATTTTCAGGATGAATACGATGCCCATATAAAAGCGAAAAAATGCCCTACAGGAGAATGCAAGCATCTCACAAGCATTACCATTATTCCAGAACTGTGCAAAGGGTGTACAGTTTGTGCTAAAAAATGTCCTGTAGGGGCTATTTCAGGAGAGAGGCAAAAAGCGCACACCATTGCCCAGGATAAATGTATCAAATGCGGCGTATGCATAGACGCATGCAAATTTAAAGCGATAAGGAGATAATGCCATGACGACAAGTATGATAATCAATGTAGATGGAAAAGACATAGAGGTAAACGGCGAAAAAAATTTGCTGGAAGTCATCAGGAAAGCCAAAATCGATTTGCCTACCTTTTGCTACCATTCTGAGCTAAGCGTATATGGTGCATGCAGGCTATGTATGGTAAATGTGGACGGAAGAGGATTGCAGCCTGCTTGTTCCACTCCTCCAGAGAATGGCATGAGAGTCGTCACAAACAATAGTGAAATCAGGGAACTCAGACAGATTATTGTGGAGCTTTTGCTTGCAAACGAAGGGCATGAATGCGCCACTTGCGGAAAAAATGGAAGTTGCCAGTTGCAGTTGCTTGCGAAAAAAGTAGGAATAAAAAAGGTAAGGTTCAAAAGAACTGGACATAAACAAGAAACGGATGATAGTACATATTCTCTACTGCGAAATCCTGATAAATGTGTACTTTGTGGCGATTGTGTAAGAATGTGTTCGGAAGTGCAAGGCATTGGGGCTATTGATTTTGCTTTTAGAGGCGCAAAGGCTGCTGTTCTCCCTAGCTTTGGGAAAGATCTTGCGAGCGTAGAATGTGTATATTGTGGACAATGCGCAAGAGTATGCCCTACAGGCGCAATTACCCCTAAACCAGAGATAGAAGAAGTTTGGAAAGCCTTGGAAAATAAGGAAAAAATAGTTATTGCCCAACTAGCACCAGCAGTGCGTGTTGCTCTGGGAGAAGAATTTGGACTAGAGCCTGGAACAAGCACTATGGGACAAATCGTATCTGCCTTGAGGCTTATGGGATTTGATATGGTTTATGATACTTCTTTTGCTGCTGACCTGACAGTTATAGAAGAAGGGAATGAGCTAATAAACAGGCTAAAAGAAGGTAAAAATCTGCCATTAATGACATCTTGTTGTCCTGCATGGGTAAAGTATGCTGAACAGTACCATCCTGATCTGATGGACAATCTTTCTACATGCAAATCTCCACAACAGATGTTTGGTTCTTTGATCAAGGAGATTTTGCCTGAAAAGAATAAAGTAGAGAAGAAAAATATAGTTGTTGTTTCGATTATGCCTTGCACAGCAAAAAAATATGAAGCAAGACGCAAGGAATTTGCCAAAGATGGTATTCCTGAAGTAGACTATATTCTGACAACCCAGGAACTTGCTACCATGATCGGTGAAGCAGGAATCCAATTTAAGAACCTTGAACCATCGTCTTTTGATATGCCTTTTGGCTTTAAGACAGGCGCGGGCGTTATTTTTGGAAATTCAGGCGGAGTTGCAGAAGCTGTTTTACGATATGCTTCGGAAAAGCTGACTGGTGTCAGAACGGAAAGCTATGAATTTAAACAAGTTCGTGGTGAATCGGGTATCAGAGAAGCCCAGATCGAAGTTGGCGGAACTTTGCTTAAGCTTGCTGTTGTGAGTGGTTTGAAGAATGTCAAAAATTTAATCGAAAAAGTCAAAAAAGGCATAGCAAAATACGATATTATTGAAATTATGGCTTGTCCAGGAGGTTGCATAGGTGGCGCAGGGCAGCCTGTATATAAGGAAGGTTCGGTAAGGGCAAAAAGGACAAAAGGTCTTTATGACAATGAAAAAATGTTGCAGTTGCATAAGTCCCAAGAAAATCCTTATATTGCAGAATTGTATCAAACTGTGTTTGGAGGAGGAGAAAAGGGCCTCCATCTTGCCCATGAATTGCTCCACACTCATTATAGAAGCCATAAGCGCATCGAAAAAGAAAGCTTTGATATCCATGCTAACAAAAAGAAAACAGAACTGGATATTACTGTATGCTTTGGAACAAGCTGCTTTTTGAGAGGAGCGCAAACTGTCATGAAAAATATCCTCGAACATCTTGATAAGCAAAATATTCAGGATCGGGTATCTGTGAAGGCTTCTTTCTGTTTTGAAAAATGCAACCGAGGCCCTGTTGTCAATATAGGTGGCGAAATCATAGAAAAATGCACCCCTGAAAAAGCCATCAGCGAAATAGATAGAAAGCTTCAAATAAGCGTAGCCCAGAGCTAGAGGCTTGGACAAAATACAAAACACTATGCTAATTTTTTCAGAAATTTGGCATATTCTGTTCTGGTCAAAATGCTGTTGAACATATTTCAAGAGATGCTGGTATTAATCACGAATAAGACGAATATACAAATTATGCGAATGAAATTTCTATAAAAACTATTCGTGCCATTCGACCATTCGTTTTATTCGCGATAAAAATCTTTGCTTTTTCTGCAAAAATCTAATTGCACAGGATCATTTTGACTATTACAAAATTTGGCATATTCTTTAAGAAAATCTGCAAAACTATAGAAACATAGAAGGCAAAAAACTATGAATGACCAGGTAGATTCTTTAAGCGAACAGCAGATTGTTTATACGCTAAGTGCTAAATGCCGCGATTGTTACAGATGCCTGAAGGTATGCCCTGTAAAAGCCATTAGAATGAAAAATGGGCAGGCTTATGTTGATCAGTCTAAATGCATAGCTTGTGGAACTTGTGTCAGGGAATGTCCACAGAAAGCAAAAACTTATATAAGCAATCTTTATGCTGCGATGAATGTTGTTAAGGATTCCACTCTGTCCATAGCGAGTGTATCACCATCTTACGCTGCTTTTTTTCCTGGCTGGCAAAGGCTTAGGTTCATTGCTGCCCTAAGAAGGCTTGGCTTTAACAGAATAGAAGAAACTTCTGTTGCTGCTCCTTTGGTTGCAAAGCAAAGCATACAGGAAGCTATGAAAAGAGAATCAAGGTTAAGTATATGCACTGCATGTCCTGTTTCTGTAAAGTATGTAGAAAAATATGTGCCAGCCTTAGCCAGTGCATTGCTTCCTGTGGTATCGCCCATGATCGCTCATGCTCGCTGGATCAAATCTCGATTTGGTGAAGAAAGCAGCGTTGTTTTTATAGGCCCATGCATCGCTAAAAAGGCAGAAAGCATTCGGCCTGAATATCATGGTGTAGTAGATGCTGTTTTGACATTTGAAGAAGTTTTAAAATGGCTGGAGAATGAAGGCATTGATTTAAAGAACTGCGAAGAATGCGACCTAGACGCGCAGGCTATAGGTGGGGCGGCTGTTTTCCCTTTGCCTGGCGGGACTTTCAAGACAGCAGGCATTGAATGTAGCGGCTTTGACAAAGCCTACCTGGCAGCAGATGGTGCAGATCGGGTTATGGATGTCCTTTCGACAAGGGATCTGGGCAATGTTCTGATAGAGCCTTTGTTTTGCGCTGGAGGATGCATCAATGGCCCAGGAATTAAAGCAAACACAACGATTTTTGAAAGAAGAAGGTACATTGCCCAGAAACCATCCCAATTGCCTTCTTCCTGCCAGAAGTCAATATACAATGACTCTGATGAGAATTTTCTGTATTGCATCCGAGAAGCTTATTCAGATGACCAGAGAATTGTAATTCCACAATATACAGATGAGCAAATCAAAGCAGTGCTGGCACTTACAGGAAAGAACAGCATTGATGACATGATGAATTGTGGAGCTTGTGGCTACCAGGGTTGCAGGGAAAAGGCCATCGCAGTACTAGAGGGTATGGCCGAGCCAGAAATGTGCCTTCCACACATGCGTAGGCTTGCAGAACAGCGTACTGACAGGATTATCGAAACAAGCCCAAATGGTATTGTAGTCTTAGATAAAGATTTGAAAATTTTGAAAATGAATCCTGCTTTCCGCCAGTTTTTTGCTGTGACAGATTCTTTTATTGGTTCTGACATCTCGAACATCATAGATCCAGCACCGTTTGAAAAATTAGTTTCAGGAATTACAGAAAAAGTGGACATCACAGAAACCCACCAAAATCGGGGCATTACATGCCATGAACTTTTTTATGCTCTAAGGCAGGATTTGCAATATGTAGGAATCTTTGTGGACATCACTGCGTCCCAGCGAGATAAAAATAAAATCAAGAAAATCAAAGAACAAGCTGCCAGCCAGGCAAGAGAGATGCTCGAAAGGCAAATACGCATGTCTCAGGAAATCGCCTGGCAGCTTGGCGAAAATTCTGCAAAAACAGAGGCATTGGTTCGCAAATTGACAGACTTAGCAGAAAATGGGGATTAGATATGGAAAATTGGGGAGATTCCTACATGCACGTCGATCTCCTGAGCCTGCAAAAGCCAAAAAGAGCCTATACAATATGCGGGGATCTGATTGTGCAGGAAAGAACAGCAGAAGCATCCACCATTGCATTATTTGATGGCATTGGCTCAGGGGCAAAAGCCAATATATCTGCAACGCTGAACGCGGCTATGCTCATAGAAATGCTCAAGAATGGGTTTACGCTCAGGGAAGCTGGCGAAAAAATCGCAGCATCCATGCACGCAGCGAGGTCTAGCAATATTCCCTTTGCTGCCTTTGCTGTGGCGAGGATATTGAACGATGGTCATGCGACAATCCTCACTTATGAAATGCCTCCTCCGATTTTTATCCAGCCAGGGGCTGCTTACATAGCAGGGCAACGTTTTTTTACCATGGGCGGTGAAGTTGTAGGAGAATCCCACTTTTCATTACGCAAGGGTTATGGTATAATGCTGGTAAGCGATGGTGTATCCCAGGCAGGAATGGGCGTAAACAATTTCGAAGGTTGGGGGATGAATAAGCTGGCTTATTACGTTTCTGAGCAGATGAGAATAGGCAGAGATTTCGAAGCAACTTCCCGATCTATCCTGAATACAGTAGAAAGGCTTGATGGCGGCTATTGTGCAGACGACACAAGCATTGTCGTTCTTACAGCCAGGAAAGGAAGCACGGTAAATATCATGACTGGGCCAGCTTTGGATAAAAAAAGAGACGAAGAGATGGTCAAAGCCTTTTTGGAAGCACCTGGCGTAAAGATGGTATGCGGTTCTACAACGGCTGAAATTGTTGCACGCCATAGTGGTAAAAAAGTAGGGAATTGTCGTGTTCAGGGTAGCTATATAAGCCCACCCCAATACTATATAGATGGCATAGACATAGCCACTGAAGGTGCTTTTTCTTTGAATCAATTGTACAATATACTCGACTATAACGATGCAATATATGATAAAGAATCCTGCGTGTCAGAAATGGCACTATTATTAAAAGCTGTAGACAGAATTGTCTTCTGGCTTGGTGGTGCAGAAAATTCTGCACATAATGGTATTGTTTTTACCCAATTGGGGCTTTTCCCTCGCAAGAAGATCATTCCTTTTTTGGAAGAAAAGCTAAGAAAAATGGGAAAGCTTGTTGTGAGGAAGGAATTTTAAAGGATTTTACATGGACACAAAAAGGTCAGATTCCAGCAAAAGTTTTATCTGCGTTGAACGACTTAAAGAGCTTGCTTCTAGTCCTTGCCCACAAGCTTATAAAATCGAAGAAATATTGCAAAAAGCAAAAAAACTCAAGGGCTTGGGGCTTGAAGATGTCGCAGCATTGCTGCAAATCGAAGATCCTGCGAGCATAAAAAAGCTGCTGGAAACTGCGGAATATATAAAACAAAAAATCTATGGCCGAAGGATGGTACTCTTTGCACCTCTTTATACAGGGAATGTTTGCAACAACAACTGCCTGTATTGCGGTTTTAGAAAAGACAACAAGGACATTGCGAGGATGATTTTAAATAAAGACCAAATCACCCAGGAGGTTGTTGCTCTTTTAAACCAGGGTCATAAAAGATTGTTGATGATTTGTGGAGAATCCGAAAAAAATTCTATAGACTATATGCTTGATGCGATTCATACAGCCTATAGCGTACAGGCAGGCAACAGCAGCGTCAGGAGAATCAATGTAGAGCTTGCGCCCATGAGCGTTTCTGATTTCGCCAGGCTAAAGCAAGCCAAAATAGGAACTTATGTTTGCTTCCAGGAAACATATAACCCTGATTTATACCGCGAATACCATCCCAGTGGCCCTAAAGCAGACTATCTCTATCGGCTTATGGTGATGGATCGAGCCATGCAGGGAGGCATAGACGATGTAGGACTAGGCGTTTTGTTTGGTCTGGAAGACTACCGCTTCGAAGTTCTAGCTATCATGGAGCATGCACGCCATCTCGAAGAAAATTTCCAGTGCGGCCCTCATACTGTCAGCGTTCCTAGAATTGAACCAGCAGACAATGCTCCTTTGAGCCAGCATATTCCTTATCCTGTAAGCGATGAAAATTTTAAAAAGATCATAGCCATCATTCGTATTGCTTTGCCCTACACAGGGATTATCTTAAGCACAAGAGAGAGCGAATCCTTGAGAAACGAGCTGTTCCAATATGGGATTAGCCAGATTTCTGCTGGCTCGCGTACAAATCCAGGATCTTATGCAACAGGATGTGGTTCTCAAAAGAGCGGTGAGCAGTTTTCTCTGGGCGACCATCGCAGCCTGGAAGAGGTCATTTCCCATCTAATTGATATGGAATACATCCCTTCCTTTTGCACAGGATGCTATAGAAAAGGGCGGGTAGGGCATGATTTTATGGATCTTGCAAAGCCTGGCCTGATCCAGAAATTCTGCATGCCTAACGCTCTCTTTACCTTTGCCGAGTATCTGGAAGACTATGCCTCTTCCATGACTATCCAAAAAGGCTACGCGCTTATCGATAAATGCATCCAAGACGTTAAGGACACAAGCTTGCAGACAAAAATCCAAGAAGCAATCTTAAAAATCAAAAATCAAGAAAGAGATATTTATTTCTAAAGAAACCATCATGAGCAAACAAGAAATAGAAGAAATCCTTGCATTTTATCATAACAGCAGCACACAGGATTTAGCCAGAAGAGCAGACACAGTATGCCGCATGAACTATGGGAATGCGGTTTATCTGAGGGGATTGATTGAATTCAGCAACCATTGCCATAGCGATTGCCTTTATTGTGGCATCAGAAAAAGCAACGATAAGGTGGTTCGCTATCGGATGAGCAAAGAGGAAATCCTGGATGCTGTTAGGATGGGAAAGGACTGCGGCCTTAAAAGCTTTGTGCTGCAAAGCGGGGAAGATAGCTTTTATACTTGCGATCTTCTGTGCGATATAATCCAGGCGATAAAAGAAATAACACAAGGCCAGGCTGCTGTAACCCTTTCTTGCGGAATCCGATCTAAGCAGCAATATGCGCAGTGGAAAGCTGTAGGTGCTGACCGCTACCTTATGCGCTTTGAAACCAGCGACCCAGATCTTCACGAACGCCTTCGTCATGGTATTTCTTTAAAGCGGCGACTCCAGGCTTTGGAAGATTTAAAAGAATGCGGCTATGAATTGGGATCAGGCTATATGGTTGGGCTTCCTGGAGAAACAGAAGAGATGCGAGTCAACAATGCCTTACTATGCCATAAACTACAGCTTGATATGGTGGGGATTGGCCCTTTTATCCCCAACCAGGATACTCCGCTCGCGGGGCAAGGAGGCGGCAGCATAGAAATGACCATACGCGCTGTCTCCCTTGTCCGCCTTTTGCTCCCCAAAGCCAATATTCCTGCCACAACTGCCGCTGGCTCTATAGATCCACAAGGCAGAGAAAAGATTCTTCAAGCAGGCGCGAATGTTCTCATGCCCAACATTACCCCTGTCCTGCAAAAGAAAAACTATCTTCTCTATCCTGATAAAATCTGCCTGGACGAAGACGGCCTCAAATGCCTCAACTGCCTCAAGTACAGAGTTTTGTCCATAAACAAAAGCATCTCCCTGGAACGCGGAGATTCTTTAGGAATTGGAATGAAAAACGGCTTGTGCGAGTGAAAAGCTTTTATTCTGCGAACGGGCACAAATTAAAACTTGGCAAATATTCTGTGAACGAACACAAAATGGACTAAATTTTTTCCCCAAAAGGGGATCAACGTGAATAGCCGCAGGTCGTACCTGCGGTTAGCAATCCCCCAAAATCCAACACTGAAGGTGTTGAACAAAGTTATGGTTTATGACCGTCCGCAGTATAATCTTTGGCCTGAAAGACCTATATATACCAGCCCATAACTCAAGCATAGGAGTTACGCAAAGAGATTTTTATTTGTGGGGAAATTTTTACAAAAATTCCCCCTTTAAAAATTTTTATATATTTATTTTGCAATGGGTTATGATAAAAACAATTTTTTTTCTCTACTCAATTTTTTCTTTACTCGTATTTTGTAGTGAACCCATTTGGCTGGACAGTTTTTTGGTATGTTTAAGTGTGTAATATTATACAACATATTAAAAAAATGTCAAGTAATTTTTTTATTTATT
>JABWCH010000433.1 GCA_013359215.1 Candidatus Brocadiia bacterium
TTTATAGAAATTTCATTCGCGTAATTTGTATATTCGTTTTATTCGTGATTAATACTAGCATCTCTTGAAATATGTTCAACAGCATTTTGACCAGAACAATCTTTGTAGTTTTTTATCTTTGTAATAGAGAATTTGAAAAAATTTAGTCTCTTAAAAAAAATAACCGAAGCAACTTAAAAATACTTCGGTTATTTAGCTTTTCTAAATACTATTTTTGAGGTATTGGATGGGCGATTTCTTTAAAGAATTTATCGTAGTTAAATTCTTTATAAGTTGGGGACTCTGGATTGTGGCATTTCTTGCAGACTTCCTTTGGATTAACGTTTAGCCCTTTAGAACAGGCTGCCTGGAATTTTTTCATGATATCTTCTTTGGAATACAGGCTACCAGCTCCATGACAGCTTTCACAAGATATGCCTTCTTCTAAGGTAATTTTTGTAGACACTCTTTTTTCTGTAAAATTGTAGGCAGTAACGTGGCATTTCAAGCACTTGCCACTTTCTTGTGGGTTTTCTTTGACTCCCATCTTTGTAGCAAGTTCTTTTGCCTTAGGAGTGCCTAACACTTTATATGCCTGGGAATGTTTTTCTTTTGTCCAAAGTTCGTACTGTTTACCAAGACTCTCTTTGTTATGACACATTTTACATTTTTTTACGCCCACAAATTCTGCCTCTTGTGCCATGGCAAAATTGCAAAACACAACAAAGGATAATACTGCGAAAAGTAAAATCTTTACCATTCTGAAATCTCCTAAAAAATTAAATTTAAGTTTTGATTTACAACAAAAAAATAAACTAAGCTTCTATATCAAAAGAATGAGATTCTATTTGGATAGGCGATACTAAAACAATTTTGCTTCCTTTTCCTATTTCTGAATGGATTTCCAGGCTGCCCTTCACTTCTTCCAGCCGCTCGCGAATATTAAAAAGACCAAATCCCATGGATTTATTTGCAGAACTATCTTCTTGATGCAAATCAAAGCCAACACCATTATCTTCCACAATGATCTGAATTTTATCATGGGTCTTCACAAGGCTCAACTTTACATTTGTAGCCCTGGCATGCTTTACGATGTTGATAAATAGCTCACGAACTGCCTGGAATAAAATTCCAGCGATATCTTTGTGAATGGACTCACTTTTATGATCATCATCGATTTTCAAGGAAAAGGAAATTCCATGTTGTTTTTGAAATTGCTCCACAAGCCAATCTAAAGCAGCGTCTAAACCTAGTTCATAAAGGATTGTTGGACTGAGCTCCATGGTTAAAGAACGTGTATCTTGTATAGATTGCTCAAGCAAATCTGTAATCATCCCTAAGGTAGGAAGAAAAGCATGGGGTATGCTTTTCTCTAGTCCTTTTAGCTTAATTTTAGCAACAGCAAGAGATTGCCCAACACGGTCATGCAAAACATTAGCAAGATGCTTCCGATCTTTTGCTTCCATAGATGAAAGCTGCGTGGCAAGAGATCTCAGGCGTTTTTGGTGCATACGAAGCTTTTCTTCTACGGCCTTACGCACTTCGATCTCATACCTTAGCTGCTCATTGATCACAAGAATGTCTTTTGTTCTTTTCTCCACTTCACTTTCTAATTTTTCGTGGGCTTTTATCATGATCTCTTCAGCACGCTTTTGTTCTGTGATATTTTTGTATAGCAGAACATACTGGATGCTTTTGCCCTCTTCATCTAAGATAGGATATACAGTAACCTCTACAAAAATGTTTTCTCCGTGTTCGTCGTAATGGACGTGAACTGTAGTCTGCGACGAATTATTTTTTTTTAATTGGATAATTGGGCATGGATGCAAGACATCATTGCAGGCCATGAGACTTTCATGGTTCACCTCATAGCATTGGCGGCCCAATATATCTTCCATTTTTTTGCTGCATTGTTCTAAAAATGCCTGGTTAGCCCATAGAATTTTCATGTCATGAGAAACCAAAAGCAACCCATCTGTAATAGCCTGTGCAATATTCTCTAACTTGTATTGCTTATAGTTAAAGGTTTTTTGCTCTATTTTCTGGAAGAGTTCTTGCGCTGATTTTTGTAGAGTTTCGTATTTCATTTTTATTATCTGCTTTACAAGCATGGAATTTTTGATTGTATATATTTATTTTTTATGCTTATAGATTTAGCTACTAATCTGGATACATCAGAAAAGTATTTTATCACGAATTTTGCGAATGGACGAATAGCACGAATAGATCCGAATAGATCATCTTATTCGTGTTATATGTGTTATTCATTCGTGATTTTCAAATTAGGAGCTAAGTCAATCAGCGTTTTATTTTTTTCTTGCAGAAAGGCAAGGGCGAATACAGAATTTAAAAACCAAACCAGCAGAAAGCAAAAGAAACCCTAAATATACAAAAGGAACTCCATAGTCCTTTACGACCATGAAATCGCTTCTGGTTTTCTTTTTTACAGGATCAACAAAGTAGCTTGATTGATAAAAAGAAAAATTCTTATATCGTAGCGGCTTATTGACAGAAATGCTAACTTCTTTTACCTCTGCATCTTTTTCTAAAACCTTGATTTTGCTTTTCCACTCTTTTACCTGCCCCATCTCTTCTAAAAAATAGTGTACATAAATATTTTCAAAGAAAATCTGTTCAGGGTTGCTGGTTAAAGATAGATTGACTGTTTTCTTTTCCTTGCCTTGAAATACCGATATGGTGATTTCATCAGGTATAGTTTTCTGCGATGCCCATGGTTCTATGGAAATAGCATAAGAAGACCATGGGATTTTATAAAAGCTTCCTGAAACAACATTCAACTGTTCCTGTATGCGGCTGTCTTTGACTGTAACAAATAATTTGTGGCTTTGAGGATAACGATCTGTGATGAATTCTTCCAGGTATAGCTTAAAAGGCAATACCATACCCAGGTTTTTCTGGATGCTTTCGGGTGCGTACAGGATAGCATCAAACCATTCCTGAAAGGATATGCGGCCATCTTTATTCCCATCATGATTCCATAGATTCCATTCTGCAATGGATTTATTTTCTTTTTCCCAGGATGCTATTTCCTTTTTATCCCATACCCAATCGCCGTTAAGATCAAACTGGCGAAAAAAAGCTTTCAGATGGGATTCTTCAAAGAAGAAAGAGCTGCCTTCTTTTTCATAAACAAGAAGGTTTCCCTTAAGCCCCCATCCCTTTCCTATCAGCCCGCCAAAAAGGATGATAAGGATACTTAGATGGATTATCAAGGAACTATTGAACCACTCCTTTTTCTGGAAAGAAAGAAAAGAACAGGATAATAAATTAATAGAAAAAGCAATCAAAAGAATCCAAAAGAAAAAAGAAGAAAAAACATGTCTAAATGCGAATTCGTATTCCATGCATGCGCCAAAAACACATACAATAGTAATAATTACTAATAAAAATATTGTCAACTTTAGAGACGCTAATTTTTTAATCAAATCCATACAAACCTCACTGGGTAGCAAATTAGCAGTAGCCTTAGATAGCTTAAAGTACACTAGAATTTCCTGTCTTGGACAAGCCGAAACCAAAAAGGTATTGATCACGAATGAGAAGAATATACAAATTGCGCGAATGAAATTTTTATAAAAACGATTCGTGCCATTCGACCATTTGTCTTATTCGTGATAAAATCTTTGCTTTTTCGCAAACACATGACTTCTTAGTTTCTATCCTTCAATCCAGCTAAGAGCCTATCCGAAAAATAATTTTAGGCAAAAATAAGAATTTTTCGGATAGGCTCTAAGCATAAGAATGCAATCCTGATAAAAGATAGTTTACTCCAAAATAGGTAAACAGAACAGACAAGAAGCCAATAACAGATAGCCAAGACATCTGAGTCCCCTGCCACCCACCTTTGTATCGGATATGCAAATAGATTGCATAGATTAGCCATGTAATTAAAGACCATGTTTCTTTGGGATCCCAGCTCCAGTAATTTCCCCAGGCTTCATTTGCCCAGACAGCCCCAGACAAAATACCCATGGTTAGAAAAGGAAATCCAAAAGTGATGGATCCATGTATCAATTTTTTTAAAGTGTCTTCTGTTGTTTTCCATTCTTTCTGGGACACATATAAAAAAGAAGGAAACCATAGCAGCGAAGAAAAAACCAAAATTCCAAAAATGAATTGGACTACAACAGGCAAATTCCATTCTATATTGACCTTGCCTGCCTTATGCAGATAGACAGCACCCGCACCAGCTATCAAGCCTGACAACAAAAGGCAAACCAGGAATAACGCTATCCATTGATGCCAGGAACGCTTCTGGATTAAATGAAAGATAGCGGCTAAAAAAGACAAAGTAAAAGCCGCATAGCTGATAAAGCACAATATAACATGAACCGTTAGCCAGAAATTGTTTCTAAGAGCTGGCATTAAAGGGCGTACAGCAGAAGGGAAAAAGGTACTATAGGCCAGGATGAGCAGCGCAATAAACGAAACTCCTGCGCCTAAAAATCGGTAATGGAACACTAACTCCATTATGAGATATTGTACAACCAAAACCCAGGAAAAAAAAACCAAGGTTTCGAATGTATTCGAAAAAGGAGGGTATTGGGCAATGATCCATCTTTGTATGATGAACCCCAGATGCAAAGACGCGCCTACAACAAGAAGAGCAGTGCAAAAATACTCTAATGCTTTATTTTTTTTGAAAAACCATGCAGCATAAGCAAAAACTGCTAAAAAATAAGAATAGAACGACAGATCAAAAAATATAGACTTTTCCATAAAAATCTAAGCCTTTCGTAGTTTGGATAACTGGGAATCTGATTTTTTCGCGTTGGAGTGGCTTGTAATCTTCTTTAATGTGGCATTGTAAAATTATTTAGGTTCTAAATCTATGCTTGCTCTGAGCTGCTTAATTTTGTTAATAATCATGTTGTTTTGGTGATTTTTAGGAAGAACTTTGAGAAGCCTTTCATACATTGTCGCTGCTTTTTCTTTTTGGCTGCTGACCTCATATATCTTGGCAGAATAGTTTAGTGCGCCCAGGTTTTCAGGTTCGATCTGCAAAGTTTTTTCAAAATAGTATAAAGCTTCCATCAGATTAGAAGCAGAATAGTATTGCATGGCAATTCCCAAAGGTATTGCTGAATTTTGAGGAGCTATAGTAGCCAGTGTTTCATATTCATTGCGAATATCGATTGGGTCTGTCTTTTTGCTGATTTTTATGATGATCTTATTATGCAGTGCCTGCCAGTGTTTTGGATCTAAGGTATAGGCTTTTTCAAATTGCAGCAAGGCATCCTCTGGTTTTCCGACTTTCTTGAGAACCATTCCATAGTTTGTGATAATATCAGGATTTTTAGGCTCTATGGTTAATGCCTGTTCACAGTAGGCTATTGCTTCCTGATATTGCCCTAATTCAAAGCACGCATTCGCAATTTTTAGCATGATTTCGTGATTTTTAGGGTTTTGCTGCAAATCTGTCTTAAATTTTTCCAGTTGCTTTTGTGCCATGGTGTTGTGATCAGGTTTTTTATCCACAGGACACATCTCTGCATGCCCTGGATGATTATGGGACTTATGTATTGTAGTCTTCGTAAAGGAAGGTAAAAAAGCGATTCCAAAGGAAATGATACTGCCAATGGTAAATCCTAAAAACAGGAAAAAAAAATCTCTTTGTTTCAAAATAATGCTCCTTAACTAACTAATTTCCCAATATTTTGAGAAAAGGAAAAAAAGAATGCTTAAGATTTTATTATATATTATAAACAAATTTCTAGGAAATCAGTTTATGTCTGATTTTCATATTCGTTATTCCTGATTTTCATAAAAAACAAAAATAAAAAAAATATTAAATATCTTTTTTATTTTAAGCAAAATTTTCAAGAGGATGAATAGATAGAAACTAAGAGATGAGATGTTTGCCGAAAAAGCAAAGATTTTTATCGCGAATAAGACGAATGTTCGAATGGCACGAATCGTTTTTATAAAAATTTCATTCG
>JABWCH010000060.1 GCA_013359215.1 Candidatus Brocadiia bacterium
GATCGCAGAGAAGAGAAGATTAAAATTATACTACGAAGAATATGAAGAACACGCAAAAGCAGAGACAATATTTTTCGTTATTCTTCTCTCTTCTCTGCGCCCTCTGCGCCTCTGCGGTGAATTCATAATGGGGAAGTTATTTAATTCTTATCGCTAAATATTCGTGTATTCTGAAAAATTTTTCTATTTTTGCAGCAATTTTAGCAGAAATGCGTATTGTAAAGCAGTTTCACGATGGCTTTTAAATCTGCCTGTTGCGCCGCTATGCCCTGCTTCCATATCAGTATAGAGAAGAAGAGGGTTGCTATCTGTTTTTAGGGATCTTAGTTTGGCAACCCATTTGGTTGGCTCCCAATATTGTACTTGAGAATCGTGCAAGCCAGAAGTAACGAGCATGGCAGGATATTGCTGCGCTTTAACATTATCGTAAGGGGAATAGGAAAGGATATAGTCATAGTATTCTTTGATATTGGGATTTCCCCATTCGTCATATTCCGCAGTTGTTAAAGGAATCGTATCGTCCAGCATGGTAGTCACAACATCAACAAAAGGCACGGCTGCAATGACACCTTTGAACAAATCAGGACGCATATTGACCACTGCGCCAACCAAAAGTCCACCAGCACTACCACCCGATGCAAACATTATATTGCTTTTGGTATATTTTTTTTCAACCAAATGCTCAGCACAAGCAATAAAGTCTGTAAATGTGTTGCGTTTTTTAAGCAATTTGCCATCTTCGTACCATGAACGCCCCATTTCCTCGCCACCTCGTATGTGTGCAATGGCAAAGATTATCCCACGATCCAGCAAGCTAAGAAGACTAGAGCTAAAGCCTGGATCAGTGCTGTATCCATAAGAACCATAGCCATAAAGCAAGAGAGGATTACCGTCTTGCTTTTTCTCGCTCTTTTTATAAACCATGGAAATGGGAATCCAGGTTTTATCGCTGGCTACAGCATATAAGCGTTCAGAATGGTAGTTATCAGGCACATATCCACCCACGATTTCTTCTTGCTTCATTAACTTCTTGGTTTTGTCTTTCATGTTAAAATCAAAAACAGAAGGTGGGGTTACCATAGAATCAAAAACATAGCGTAAGATTTCTGTATCAAATTCTGCATTGGCAGCAGCATAAGCCGTATAGCAGGCTTCACCAAAATCGATCCGATAGTCACAGCTATTATCCCACGCCATGATTCTTATCTGGTTCAGGCCGTTTTCCCTCTCTTCCAGAACAAGATATTTGCTAAAAATTCTAAAATTTTCTAGCAAGACTTGCTCACGGTGAGGAATAACATCAACCCAATTTTCTTTTTCTGTTTTACCAAGAGGTGCTTTCATGAGCTTAAAGTTCTTTGCATTCTGGTTGGTGCAAATATAGAAGTCCTCTTTGTAATGCTCTATAGAGTATTCCAGATCGCGCTCTCTTGGCTGGAACACTTTAAAATCACCTTCTGGCAAAGAAGCATCTAAAAAACGATATTCCGTAGATACTGTGCTACTAGAACCAATCAATATAAAGCGTCCTGATTTTGTTTTAGTTACAAAGGTAAAGAAGGTATCGTCTTTTTCATGGAAAACCTCAACAGGCTTAGAATTCAAGAGATAGCGCAGTACTTTATAGGAGCGCAAAGTTTCGTCCTGAATAGAGTAAAAAACAGTCTTGTTGTCGTTTGCCCAGATGGCCCTTCCTGTTGTATTGGCAATGCGATCAGGCAATATTTTACCTGAAGCAAGATCTTTAAAACAAAGAGTATACTTACGCCTTCCCACCGTGTCTTCTCCAAAGGCAAGCATCTGATTGTCAGGGCTTATACTAAATCCAACAATCTGGTAATAGTTATACCCTTCGGACATCTTATTGACATCGAGAAGCACTTCTTCTCTAGCGTCTTGGGCATCTAATTTGCGGCAATAAACAGGATACTCTTTTCCTTCTTCGTATCGAGTATAATAAAAATAGCCCCGCAACCGATACGGAACAGACGAATCGGTCTGTTTTATCCTGCCAATGATTTCCTGAAAAAGCGTCTCTTGTAATTCTTTAGTGTCTTTTAGGACAGCTTCTGTATAAGCGTTTTCAGCCTTCAGGTATTCTATGACCTTGGGATTTTCTCTATCTCTCATCCAGTAATATTCATCAATTCTGTTTTGCTCATGAGCCGTCATCTTAAAAGGAATTTTTTCTGCAATAGGGGCAACAGGGTTTGTATCCTGGCCAGACAAAAAAAGTACAGCCATTGACAACAAAACCCAAAGGAACAAAAGACAATTTTTTTTCATACATTTTTCTCCGATTTAGATTCTTTACGCTTAAGGCGTAAGATCATGACTAACAGTATTCCTATCAGAACCATGCTTCTGATAGAGTATAAAATAGAAAGAGTATTGCCGCCCTGGTAGGCAGGATAAAAAGACACTGCACCAGCAGCGAACGTCAAACTCCATGCAAAAAGAGATTCTGGATTTTTTTCTGCTTTTGCCAGGCTTTCTATAGTAGGGATATAGCCAAGAGCAATCAAAAGTTGCACTAAAATATTAGCATAAAAGGCACTTTTTGTAAATATCCAGAGAGCCACGATAATAAAGGCTGAAGTAAGATAGAATATCTGGAAAGCATTGAACTGGAATTTGCTTTTTGTGAAAAGAAAAACAAACACGAGAGTCAAAAAAGTAAACAAAGAATCCGATACAATCAAAACTCCTTCCATCCACTTTTTCTCTGTTGCCACCATATAGCTGCTTGCGCTGATAAAAGTAGCAACAGCGAAAATCAGCCAGGTCGCGATGGTCGGCTGGATGTTTTTTTTGTACGTATGATAAATATAGTATGTACTCTCTACAAGCAATAGTACAAACGTCAAAACAGCAGCGTATAAAATAGTATTTTCCATATCGTAATTATTTTTAAGTGTGTAAAGAGTGCGCAATAAATTGGCATTTTAAGAACATTTTTTCTATTGAAATTTTAACCATGAAGCCTCCCCCCCTATTCATATTCCTCCATCAGCTTCTTTGTTTGTAAAAGTTCGGGGAAGTTTTTTTTCAGGGATAGGGCTTTTTCCAGATGATGGCGGGCTATTTCTTTTTTGTTTATCTTGTGATAGAGCTGGCCTAAATGATATTGTATGCTTGGTTCTTTCGGGTATAGTTGTTCAGCATATAAGAGATGCTTTTCTGCTTGTGTATACTTTTGGTTATGATAGTATGACCAGCCTAATGTATCTGCAACAGAGCCATCGTAAGGATGGAGAGCAAAGGCTTTTTCTGCATACTCTAAGGCTTTTTTCTTATCGGGGTTAGGTGAATCCAGATAAAGATAGGCAAGATTATTGTAGATCTGGCCTAATGAATTTTTTTTCTTGGAATTCAACGCTATTTTTTTTGCTCTTTCATGGTATACAAGAGCCTTTTCTAGGTCTTTTTGAGAGGCATAGATCATGCCCAAAAACAACAAAGGCTCTTCCATTTCAGAAGATCCCTCTACTGCTTTTATCAGGAACTCTTGTGCTTCCTTCCATTGCTGTTTTTGGAAAAAATACTTTCCTATGGCAGCATAAGCATGGGCAGGGACATTGGGCGTGCGTAGGATTTCTTGATAGACCTTCCAGGCTGCCTGGCTTTGTCCCATGCGCTGCAAAATATCTGCATATAGATATAGAATGCTTGGATGAGAGGATAGAACCTGCAATGCCTCTTTGCATTTAACCAAAGCAGAATGCAAATTTCCCATTTCCCTGAATACATAAGCAGCGAGAAGAGCATTAAAATGCGTTTTGTATTGTTTACAAAATTGCATCAGACTCTCTATATCTTTTGCTAATTCAGGATCATGCTGGCTTAGCTTTTCGAGCATTTGCTTTGCTTCATCCTGGCTGTCTTTGTATGTGCATATTCCTATGTAAAGAAGCTGTCCTAGCCACAGTTGACTGCTGTTGTTTGAGAGAAAGCTTTGAAGGTTTTCTATGGCTTTTTCAGGAGAACGATTCCCAACAAGCAAGAGGGAATAGAAAAGCCTTGCCATATCGTTGTCCTTTTTTTTATTGAGATATTCTTCTATATAAGGAATAGCTTCTTCTGCATTTTTTTGCAAATAGTATGCAATGCTCATGTAAAGATAGGGTGCGTAGTTTTCTTCGACCATGCCTGCCATTTCGTAGTTGCGAATCGCAGCCTTATAGTCTTCCATGCGCATATAAATATCGCCTATTAGCAGAAAAATTTTGGAATCTTTGTTGGTGATCTGCATGAGGCAATGGAGGGCATTTTTCCAGTCGTCTCGTATAAGATAGATTTTGGACATCAGAACCAGAAATGGTGCTTTTTTAGACTTTTCTTGCTCTGTTTTTTGCAAAAATTTTAAGGCATTTTCTGACTGCCCTAAAGAAAGGTAGAGATAGCCTATGTCTAAAATGACTTTTTCTTCTTCTGGTTTTTGTTCATATACTTTGAGATATTCAAAAAGAGACTGCTCTAAATCGCCATGAAAAGCGCGAATCTGGGAAAGCAAAACACGAGAAGAAATAAAATTTTCTTTTTTCTCCAGGCTTAGGTTTGCAAATTTCAGAGCATGAAAAAGATCCTTTTTGGCAAAGTAGTTTTGTGCCAGCAAAAAGGGAACATAATGATCTTGGGGCTGAGACTTATGTATTTCCAAAAGCTTTTGGATTGCTTCGTCATACCTGCCTTCGTTATAGTCTACAATGGCAAGACCGATTTTCCCTTCAGGAGCATCAGGCAGTGCATCTTTGAT
The DNA here is from genome assembly GCA_013359215.1 of Candidatus Brocadiia bacterium. Lineage (GTDB taxonomy): Bacteria > Planctomycetota > Uabimicrobiia > Uabimicrobiales > JABWCH01 > JABWCH01. The sequence continues at coordinate 4,757 of JABWCH010000060.1, forward strand.
CTTTTCAAAAATCTTTCTTGCTTTTTCTTGCTCCCCTTTCTGGCTGAGGATGAAGGCTTTCCACTTTAGAGCATCCATGCTGTTTTTGCTCAGTTCATACAAGGCTTCGCAATGCTCTAAAGCTTTATCCCACTGCTGTTCTTGTATGAGAAGTTGAACCAGCGATTGCCTGGCAGGAAGGGAGGCAGGGTTGATTTCTACTGCCTGATTTAGCTCTCGAATAGCAAGAAGGGTTTTTTGAACAGCGAGATAGGCTTTTCCCAATTGATAATGCACATCCGATAGTTGAGGGTGGTTTCTGCTTACCCAAAGGAAATCATTGATGGCATTTTCATAGTCTTTTCTTTCTAATTTTCCTATGCCTCTTACGTAAACCAGAATAGGATCTTTTTCTTTTAAAAATTTTTCGTTGCTTTCTTTCAGTGCTGCTTCTGCTGTAGATACTGCTTTTTCTAGCTGGCCTGTGCAAAGCAAAGAGAGTGCATAGCCTGGAGCAATCTTATCGAACAAATCTGGGTTGTTCTTTAAAATGGGTTCGAATTTTTCAATGGCTTTTTCATATTCCTTTAATCCAACATAGTAGTTTCCCAATTCTAGCCGTATAGGAAAATTTTGCTTATCTTGGTCTTGTAAATAATTGAGCAAGAGCAAAATAGCATCGGTATGCTGGTTCATATCCCAATAAAGCCTGGACAGGTTGATATACGCCTTGGAATCGTTTGGGGTTTCTTTGATGATTTTTTGGAATTCATTTTCCGCTTGCTTTCTGTAGCCCATTTTCCATAGTACCAAACCCCTCTGGTTAATAGCTTCCAGATTGTTTGGGTATTTTTTTAAGAAAGCATCGCAGGTTGCAAGAGACTGCTGGTATTTTTTGTCTTGGAGATAGATGTTAATTAGGAATAAATAGGCTTCTTTGAATTCAGGATTTTCTTGTAAAACTTTTTCTGCTTCATCAATGGCTGATTCAAATCCTTCAGTATCAGCGTATGCTTTAGCCAGCAAAAATCTTATTTCTGTAGCCTTGGGCTGAATCGAGAGGGCATTCTTTAACTCTACAATGGCTTTGGCTGGTTTTTTTTCTTGCAAATAAAGAATGCTACGCTGATAGTGTCGTATTATCCTTTTTTCTGGCTTCATATAGTTGATACCCAGGGCAGCAAAAACCATTACAATGCCGAGAAAAAAAACGATTAGAGCATACTTCAGCAATTTTTTTTTGGATAGCATAGTTTTATATTTTATAAAATTTTAATTTATTTAAGAAAAATAGCCTTGCTAAAAAGCAAGGCTTTCCATTATTCAATACATACAGTGGAAATTCTACAGCGTTAAACTATTTTTCTTTTTCTAAAACTTCCAAAATTTCCTTGGCTTCTTTTGCTTCGCGGAATTCCTGGTTTGTTTCCTTTGCTAGTTCCAAAGCTTTTTTCAGATTTTCTTTGGCAGCTTCTTTGTTGTTTTCTTTTAATGCAACCTTAGCCAGATGGTAGTAGATTGTTGGGTAATCAGGCTTGAGATTTTTAGCATAAACAAGATAGCGTTCTGCATTTTTAAAATCATCGTTATAGTAGTAAGCCCAACCAAGTGTGTCAGCAATGGCCCAGTTGAACCGAGCGTTTTCAAAAGATTCCTTGGCGCATTGCAAAGCGAATTTGACATCTCTCTTGGATGATTCTTCAAGGCATAGCCATCCGAGGTTATTAAGAGCTATAGCTCTAAGTCCTGCCATTTTTTCTTTATCAGCCTGGGTTTGTTTGAGAATTTTTTTATAGTGTTCAATGGCTAAATCTATTTTTTTCTGGCTTTCATAAAGCATGCCTAAAGCAAGGGCTAAATCTGTTGCGTCTGGCTTTAAAACAAGGGCTTTCTTGTAGCAGTTTTCTGCTTTTTCAAAAGCATTTTCTCTTGTATAAACTCTTGCAAGGCTTGTGTACAGATAAAGAGGTGCACTGGGAGATTCTGCCATCTTTTCCAGGATTTCTTTGCCTTTTGTCTTTTGGTCTTCTCTTTCCATATCAATCAAAGTCATAGCATAGATGTAAAGGGCTACAGGATGTGAATTCAAAAGCTTGACGCTTTCTTCGCATTTGACCAGAGACTCATCTCTGTTTCCTGTTTCTCTCAAGATAATAGCATCCATGAGGGGATTGAAATGGGTATTGTTTCTTTCACAATAGTCGACAAGTCCCTTGAAATCTTTAAGATAAGGGAATTCAGCAGGAATTTCATCAATCTCTTTTCTTGCTTTATCGAAGTTCTTTTTTGCTACAAAAATACCGCCAAGCATAAGCTTGCCTAGCCATTTTGTGTTGTTATCTTTTTCTAAAGTCTTTTGGATTTCTTCTAATGCTTCATCCAGACGATTGTCCATAACGAGGATATTGGCTCTTAGAATTCTGACGACATGATCTTCTGGGGAAAGCTTAAGATGATTTTGCAGGCTTTCCGCTGAACTTTTCCAATTCTTGCTAAGATAATGTGTGATAGCAATCGGGATGTTTACCTGTGTGTTTGGATCAATCAAGTTGGCTTTTTTATAGGATTCCAAAGCATCTTCATATTTTTCGAGTCGATTGTAAATATTACCAAGAAGCATCTTATGAGAAGCATTTTGGTTTTGTATTGTACTCATGATTTTCAAGGATTGGTCATATTCTTTTTTTACAAAATGGATACGAGCGACAGCTTCCTGGAAAATGGGGTTATTGGCTTTATCCAAACCTGATTTAGTAATCATTTCCATAGCTTTATCAGGCAATCCCATACGCAAATACAAGAAAGAAAGCTCCAGAAGGATTTGCAAATTTTGAGGATAGGCTTTTTGCAAAGCTTCTAGTTCATTAGCAGCCAGGTTCAATGCTCCCTGATACATACGGATTCTTCCCATGAGAATGCGAGCGGCAGGGAATGCTGGTTCTACGGCTAAAGTGCGGTTGATATATTCCAGACCTGCTTCCAGGTTGTTTAGACCTACCATGCACTGTGCCAGCAAAAAGTTTACAGGGGCTTGTTTGGGATTTTCTTTTTCCAGATTTTGTAAAATAGGAAGGGCTTCCTGGAATTTATTTCTTTCGATTTCAATCAAGGCCAGGCCAATCTGTCCTTCTGCTGATTTAGGAGACAGCTTGCTGATCTCTCTGTATACTTCTTTGGCCTGATCGTCTTTTCCTTGGGCGAGGAAAATTCTTGCTTTGAGTCGTCTTGCTTCCAGGCTTTCTGGCTCAAGTTTTAAAAGCTCATCGCATTCTTTTTCTGCCTTTTCCCATTCATTAGAACCCGCCAATGCCTGTACCATAGTCGTTCTGAGCAAGGCAGCATTAGGATTTTTCTGAATGCTTTCTCTTAAAGTTTCGATAGCAAGATGGTTCGCTCCTGTTTCCAGATAAGAAATGGCAAGCTTGTAGGATATATCTAAAAATTGGGGAAGCTGATTTTTCACTTTAAGCAAATTCTGGATAGCTTCTTTGAATTTTCTTTGTGCAAATTGTCCTGATCCTAATACATAAGTAAAAGCAATTTCTGCTCTTATGATAGTAGGTGTCCTGCCTCCTTTGGTTGCTGCTGTTTTGATTTCATTGAGTCCTTTTTCCGATAGCAAAACAGCTTTGTCGATCTGGTTGTCTCCGAGCAATGCCAAAGAATAGCTAGGGGCAATTTTTATAAATTCATCGGATTTATTTTCATATAAATACTGAAGATGCTTTAGAGCGGATTTATAATCGCGAAGATTCAGATAGTCGTTTCCCAGTGCCAGACGCGCTTCTAATTCATGAGGATCAATGTCCTTGACAAACTTTTCCAGAAGTTCTAATCCCTCTTTGGTTCTGTTGGTCAAAAGATAAATCTGGGAAAGGCTAATATAAGATTCGCTTTCTTTAGGGGAAATCTGGATAGCTTTTTCCAAGTCGCTTTCTGCTTTTTTGACTTCTCCCATAGTAAATAAAGTTCTGGCCCTCATATTCCAATAGCGGATGTTGGCAGATTTGAGTTGAATCAGCTTATCGCAATATTCCAAAGCTTTTTTGAATTTTTCTTCTTTATCTGGCTTTTTTTCTGCTGCAACAGCATCTCTGTTGTAGATCTCAATAAGCAATTCATAGCTTTTGGTGTATTCAGGGGCATAAACAATGATTTTTTCCAATTCTTCGAGAGCTTTGTCTTTTTGCTCATTGAAGTAATAAGCATTTGCAAGCTGATAGTGTATGTCGGCATTTTTAGGCTCAATTTCCAAAGCTGCTTTAAATTCTTTGATAGCAGGGGAAAATTTTGCCTGGCTAAAGTAGAGACGACCTTTTTCATGATGGCGGAATACTCTTTTGCTTGGTCTTAGATAATTCGCTGTAAATCCTAATGCAGCCAAAACCATTAAGCCAATCAAACATAAGGAAATCGTTACAAGCAGACTTCCTTTTTGCCTTTGAAGCATCCTGTTTTCCATTCAATCCTCCTGTTTTTGTTAATCTTGTTAGGAAAAAAAATTTTTTAAACAAAAATAGGCAACAACAAGTTTTAAAGAGTAAATTTTCTTGCCAAAGAGAAATTTTTATCATACAATAGAAAATCACTATCCAAAAAGCCTAAGTAATTTAACAATGTTGTATTAGAAAAGGTTACAAATACCGCTGATTGGAGCAGATGCTGTTATCATAGCAGTTTTGCTGCGCATTTCCTCGATAAAAATACAAATATTTTAGGCTAGTTGTATAGCTTATAGTGCCTTGATTTCATCAAAGTATGATATTGTCATTGTTAAATGTGAGATTATCGTAATTATATAATATCCTCTTATAAAGTAAAGGAAAAGTTTTTTGTATTCTAATTTCTGATGTTTTGTATAGAAACTAAGAAGTTAGATGTTTGCCGAAAAAGCAAAAATTTTTATCACGAATAAGACGAATGATCGAATGGCACGAATAGTTTTTATAAAAATTTCATTCGCGTAATTTGTATATTCGCCTCATTCGCGATTAATACCTTTTTGGTTTCGGCTTGTCTGAGATAGGAAAAATAATAAGATGGGAATATCTTTCCTTGCTACTTACAATCAAAAAACAAAATAGTAGATTTTAAAATAGGAAACAAGATTTTTATGGATCATATTAAAAACAATAAAGATTTCAAAAAATTTATTTTATTGCTATTGCCTGCTTTGCTTTCTATCGCTTTGATCTATCTTCCTACCTGGGAATGGATGTATGGACGTTGGACAGCAGAAGATTCTTATAGCTCTCATGGTTTTTTGATTCCTCTCATTTCCGCCTGGATACTATGGCAAGACCGTTACAAAATAAAAGATATGAAAATACAAGGTACCTGGTGGGGATTTGCGTTTTTGCTTTTTGGGCTTTTCGCTCATACATTGAGTGGTATTACCAGGGTACACTTTACCTCTGGGTTTTCTTTGATTTTTGTCTTGTATGGTTTGGTACTCATGACTGTTGGATGGGAAGGCTTCAGATGGAGTTGGTTTTCTATTTTCTATTTATTTTTTATGCTTCCTTTTCCTTCCTTTTGGGAATCTCAGTTTACTTTAGAGCTAAAGCTGATGGCAAGCGAAGCATCTATGAGAATCATGGATTTTATGGGCTATATTGTTGTCAGGGAAGGCAGCATTATTTTCTTTTCTCATCCTGTTAAAGGAACAGAAAAGCTCATTGTGGGCGATGTATGCAGTGGCTTAAGATCTTTAATTTCTTTGCTTGCTCTTGGTGTTCCTTTTGTATATTTTATTCGTGCTTCCTGGTGGCGCAAAGGGCTAATGCTGGCATCTCTTTTTCCTGTAGCCTTTTTTTGCAATGTAGCGAGAATTCTTCTGCTGGGTCTTGTGACATACCACTGGGGTGCTGAGATGGCCTCTGGGTTTATTCATGATGCTTCTGGAATTCTTATTTTTGTAGGGGATTTGATGCTTCTTTGGGGCATTTATGTTCTTTTAAGAGAAGAAGAGACTTTAGAAATTGGTACACCTTCGGGAGTCCAGTCTTTCTTTGATTTCAAAACCATCCAGGTTTTCAAACCTTTCTGGTTAAAGTATTTCCTGGGGAATCTCTCGATGATTTTTGTTACTGTCATTTCTTTGCTTTATTTATACAAAGATCTTCCTGTTGAAAATATATCCTACACCCAAAGCATTCCTGAGCATATAGGACAATGGAGTGTTGCGCAGGCTTTTGAAGTAGACAGGCGTACAGTGCAGCTTCTGGAAACAAACGATATTATGATGCGGTATTATCGTAAAGGAAATTCAGCCCCTGTTCTTCTTTCCATTGTAGCTTCAGCACAATCCAACCGTAAAATTGCCCATCCACCAGAAATATGCTATAGAGGCATAGGCTGGGAAGTCATGAAAAGGGAAAAAATTCGCTATAACGATGGTAAAGAAGGCATCTTTATGATCATTTTTACAGGGAAAACAAAAGAAGCCGTGCTTTATTGGTATAAATTTGAAGATGTCTATACTGCTGAATATTACTACCATCAGGCAGGTGCTTTGTTCAACCTTTTCCGAAAACGCAAAGGTGGAGTTGCCTTGATTCGTATGTCCACTACCATTCTGAATAGCACAGAAGAAAGCCTTAATCTTATGATGGAATTCAGCAAAGATCTATACCCTTATTTAGACAAATATCTTCCTTGATTGTCCCAAATATGGCATTGTTAAAATAAATAAATAAAAGTTTTTAAAGGGGGTTTGGGGGAAAATTTTTATAAAAATTTTCCCCCAAATAAAAATCTTTTTATCCCACATTCTATTATTCAACTTGCTTGTTCTTTTTGTTTTCTGACTTTGTTCTTACACTTTTTCGAGTGGTTATGCCATGTATAAACTGGAATACTATTATGATCAAAGTTTAAAAGCCCAATATGATCTAAAAAATGATGAAGAAATCAAAACAGTTGGGTCTCAGGATTGCCTTTACCTTTTAAAACAAGACGAGCAAATAAGCCCAGTCCATCTTATGCTAAGGATCGTAAATGGATCACTAGAAATCTTTCCTATTGGCAATGTGCAAATAGCAGGTCAGATACTACCAATCCAAAAATGGCTAAAAGTAGAGACAGACCAGCCAATTGTTTTAACGCAAAAAACCAAGATTTTTTTTAAAAAAAACGCCAGTGTCCCAGAAACCGACTTTTCTCAGCAACAAGGTAAAGTGGATTTTGCAACGATACATAGCAAAAAAGAAATTTCTAATGTATACGAATTACCAGAAGAAGGACAAAAAGCCAGGACAGTTGTAAAATCTTTTGATTCTTTAAAGAAACAAAAAAATGTGACCTCATCCTATAGCCTTGATTTAGATGCAAGCTTGCTAGGCAAAACCATTGGCACACGATACCAGGTAAATAAAAAAATAGGCTCTGGAGCAATGGGCGATGTCTATGAAGTCTGGGATAAAGAGTTACAGAGAAAAGTCGCTCTAAAAATTTTTAAAAACGCTGACATGAAAAGCCTTTCAGGAAAAAGATTTCAGCGAGAAGCGCAAACAGTAACAAAGCTTCAACATCAAAATATTGTAAGAGTACACGATGTTGGAGAATACAAAGAGCGTCCTTTTTTCACCATGGATCTTCTGGAAGGACAAAATCTTGCAGAAAAGATAGCCCAAGGTTCTATTGCTCCTAGAGAAGCAATGACATGGATACACGATATTGCTCATGCTGTACACACAGCTCATGAATCAAAAATAATCCATAGAGACATAAAACCATCCAATATCATTATCCATAATCAGAAGGCAATGCTAACCGACTTTGGTATTGCCAGAGATATGGAGAACTATACCCAATTGACAACAGCAGGAGAATCGCTTGGTACACCAGCTTATATGTCACCAGAGCAAGCCAAAGGCAGCCTGGACGAAATTTCTTACGCTAGTGATGTTTATAGTCTGGGATGCGTTTTGTATGAACTGCTTACAGGAAAACCACCTTTTAGCGGATCTCCGGTAGAAGTTCTTCACAAAGTATGCACTGTTGACCCACCTTCTGTCCATCGTCTCAATCCAGAAGTCCACCATGATGCGGTTGTCATAGCAACAAAAGCAATGTTCAAGGAAAAACAATACCGCTATGCTAATGCCCAGGAAATGGCAAAGGATATTAAGCGATATCTGGATGGTGAACCAATAGAGGGAACTCTACCTCCTTTCTGGGTAAGCTGGAAAAGGCTGATTTATCAAAACAAAGCTGTTGCTGTTTGTATATTGTTTTTTGCACTGTTGCTCTTAGGTCTTTCTGGGAGAAAGGCATACCTCGACTATTCATTTTCACTAGAGCAGAAAATGCTCAAAGAAAAATACCTACAGCAAGCTGAATCTGCGAGAAAAAGCATTACGCCAAACACAACATTCCAGGAAATGATGAAAATTTCGGAGCTATATACTCAGGCAACCATCTTAGGTGCGAAAGACGAAGATATTTTGCAGGGAAAGCTGGACTTGACCCTAAGAATGGCCGATAGAATTCTGCATAGAGGAAATCTAAATTTTGCAGAAGCTTTGTATTTCATTGCAGAACAACAGCATAAGCAGTCTCAGCAACAAGAGAACAGTATGATTGCAGAGGGTAGAAAAAATATACAGGAAAAAAGGAAGCAAAAGCTTGCCCAGGCTTCACAGGTTTTAGAAGAGCTAAAGCCTGATGAAAGCATAGAAAGCATAAAAGATGCCTCTCTTTCTCTTCTTAGATTCCAGGATATTCTATCAGAAGTGAAAGAAGAGTATCAGAATTCTGATAATGCTGGTATACAAAAAGCCCTTGATTTGGCGATACGTTGTCAGCATGCTAAAAAGGACGTTCCTGAGCTTAATTTTTTAGAAAAGCATCTGATAGAATTGCTGCCTTATAGCGAAGATTTTTTATTAGAACAAAAATTGCAAGATGGTTTAGAAGAAGATTTTGCTTTAGTTCGTATTCTATGTGCAAGGCTTTTGGGCCTTATACGAAGTAAAGCATCTATCCCCCTTCTATTAAAGAGGATTCGCTTTGACAGCTCTTATGATGTTGTTAAAGCTTGCTTGCAATCTTTATCTTTGATTGAAGGCGGCGAAGAAGAACTGATTGCAGAGATTCTTTCCAAAGACAATAAAATTTCTTTAGAAAAATTGGGATTTTGCGGGAAATGGGCGGTCAATCCCATGCTAAGGCTTCTGCGCACAGAATATAAAAAGACAGCACAAGAAATTATCTTGAAAATAGGAAAAGAATCTGTAAAGCCTCTTTTGTTTTCTTTTAACCATTCTTCCTCGGATCAGGAAAAATTGGAAATTATACAGCTCCTTGGAGAAATAGAAGATAAAGAAATTTTACAAAGTTTTTTGGCCTTTATGAAAAAAGGCACTAAGCCAGAAATAGAAGAGGCTATTTTAAAAAGTTTCTGCCAAATATACTATAAGCAGGAAGAAACAGGAAAATACTTTCTTGCTGCTTTAGACAAGAGTGAAAGCATGCAAAAATATGCTTTTGAAGGGATTTCCAGAAGAAAAGACGCTTCTGCCTTGCCAAAACTTTTTTCTCTTCTTTCCTCTTCTTCAGAAAGCATTCAAGAGCTTGCATGTAAGGCAATCATCGCCATAGGCGATGAATCTTTTCCCATGCTACTTAGTGCTTTAAAAGAAGAAGAAGATTCCAGTAGTAAGCTTAAAATCCTTTTTATCCTGGCATCCTTAAAGAATATCCAGGCTCTTCCTTATCTTGTGCCTATGCTTTCTAGCAATAATGCTAAAGAAGTGGAACTTGCCAGGAAAGCAATTCCTATGCTAGGGGAAGAAGCTATACCTAGACTATACCAAAAATTCAAAGAATCTCATATTCCTACATGCAAAAACATATTGCAGGTGGTAAGTTCTATACAAACAAAGGAAAGCATTAAATTCTATCGAGATGCTTTGCAGGATGAACGCCTTGCCAACGAAGCATTCCAATATATTTCCAATTTAGGAAAAGAAGCAATTCCTTTATTGATTGGGATTCTGGTAAAGCACAGAAAAGAGGATTTTATTAAACAAGCGTCTCATTCGCTAGGGCAGATAGGAGAAGATGCAGTTCCCTACTTACTGGACGCTTTTGTGAAATCCGATGTAGTTGCACAAGAAAACCTTTCTTTAGGACTTGTGGAAATTGGCGCACCAGCAAGAAAGCATTTGATTCCCTTACTCAGCTCTTCTGACCCTAATGTTCGATTGAGAATAGTAAAAATTTTAGGGAGATGGAAAGATCCACAAGATCTTCCTACTCTTTTAAAGCTTTTATCCGATATACCCCAAATACGAGAAGAAGTGCAAAATGCTATTGTATTTATGGGAAAAAACGCTATTCCTGATTTGATTGTCCAAAGCGAAGAAAGCAAAAAATTCGAAGAAAAGGCTTTTATCTTGGATATGTTTGGCAAAATAAAAGACGAGCGTTCTATACCCAAGCTTATCTCATTTTTAGAGGATAAGCGATTGTATAGCAAAACAGCCGTTGCCCTGAAAGAATACGGGAAAATTATACTGCCTTATCTCTTAAAAGAGATGAAAGATGCCTATGAATCAAAGGAAAGGCTGGAAAAAGAGCTTCCTTTGCAAAAACAGACATCAGAGCAGAGAAAAATTCGTGAAATGTTAGAAGGAAAAGAAACAAAAGTCAAGGGAATCAAGCTTTGCGTAAGCTATATGGGACAAAAAGAAGTCGTTCCCTACTTAAAAGAAGCGATTGAAAAAACAAGAGATGTCGACCCAGATGGCACTTTCGTTTATATTCCCTTTCTGTTTAGTCCTTTTAAAAGCGAAGAAGTGATCAAAACATTGGTTGCTTTATCTGGTAAAAAGTACAAGGACCCGTTTTCCGTGAACTGCTGGTTTGCATTAGAGGAAATAGGAAAGGAGAGCATACCTTTTGTCGTTTCCCTGTTAGGAGATGGAGACTATTACGATTTTAAAATACGGATCATCGTAAAAAATGGATATACAGCAGCACCTCTTTTGATAAAATATTTTGAAGAAAATCCTAGACACAGGCATGTTATTCAGGCGGTAGTCGATAATATGTCTCTCGAAAACAAAAAGCACATGGTATATCAGCTTACTAAAATTTTGAGAACATCCAAAAATATAGAGCTTCTTTGTGGTGCATCTAATATTCTAGGAGACATAGGGCATCCTGATGCAAGGAGTGCTTTGGAAAGGCTGAAATTTCATACTGATTCTGGTGTTGTAAAGGAAGCGACAGCCGCATTGGCAAAAATCCAGCAAAATATGGAAAAAAAGAAATGAAAACAAATATATACAAATTGCTAAAACAAGCCTGCGAAGACTTTATTTATTACGATAATAGTCTTAAAAGCTGGACAATCGTTGCAGGTATACCACATTTTGATCAAAGATGTGGTGCTTTTCTCTGCAACTGGGGCAGAGACACTATGATTTCTTGTCCAGGCATTTTTTTAGCAACGCAAAAATGGAATATATTCCGTCTGATTTTAGAAAACTACTTGAGGTTTATACACAATGGCCTTTTGCCTAATTTTATCGGAGATGGATCTTCGCCGCGCTATAATAGCGTAGATGCTACACTATGGCTTTTTTGGACAATAGAAAAGTATTTACAATATACAAAAGACTATAGCTTTTTTGAAGCTAAGATACTAAGAAAAGATAAAATACAAACAGCCCAAAAAATTTTAGAAGAAATTTTAGACTCCTTGATTTCAGGAATATCTTTTGATGATACATGGCAGGAAGAAGAAAAACAACTTTGCACAAAAATTTCTATTTATCGAGATAACATCGACTCCTTGCTTGTTGCTGGCAGCAAAGAAACTCAGCTCACGTGGATGGATGCCAGACCAAAGGCATCTTTGCCAATAACAAGCCGACATGGAAAGGCTGTTGAAATCAATGCATTATGGTATAATGCTCTTAGATTTATGGGAATATATTCTCCTGAAAAAAAATACAAAGATTTGGCTGAAAATGTTAAAAAAAATTATAAAAAATTTTGGAATCCTGAGCAGAATTGTCTTTACGATACTATCGAAGGAGATGAAAGGCAAGGCCAAAAAGTTAGGCCAAACCAAATTTTCAGCATTGTGATGGGGCTTTGGGAAAATCCTAAAGAAAGAATTGCCATTATGGATAAAGTCAGCCAGGATCTATTTACGCCCTATGGCCTTCGCACATTGCCTTCTTATGATCCCGATTATAAAGCAGTACACACAGATGAAAGCTCCTACCATCAAGGAACTATATGGCCCTGGCTAACAGGAGGATTTGTAGAAGCCTGTATTCTTACATACAACAAAGAAAAGACCATCCAGATCCTGGAGGAAAAACAGTATTTTTCTTCTCTCCCAAAGTTTTTAGAAGAACTAAGCTCTATACCAGAAATACTCGATGGTAGTTGTTCATCGGCAGCACAATGGAATCGAAAAGGATGCCCAAAACAGGCATGGAGTGTTGCAGAAAATTATAGAGCGATCCAACTTTTCCAATGGAAGCATGTTGAGTAAACCACAAAGTCATCATAATGGAGTGATATGAGCTATGGATAGCTGGATAGACAAACAAATCGGTAAATGCCATATCCTGGAAAAAATCGGAAGTGGTAACAGAGGTATCGTTTATAAGGCAAAGCATTCCTTATTAGACAAAACCGTAGCAATAAAATTTTTACAACCCGAAATATTGCAAGGACAAGGGCAAAAAGAAAGCATAGAAAATTTTTTACAAGAAGCCAGAGCATGCGCAAAGCTAGAACACCCTAACATCATTACAGTGTACGATGTAGGGGAAGAATCTGGGGCGTATTATATTATCATGCAATACATTGAAGGCAGAACATTGCAAAAAATGATTGACCTCCATGGCAAGCTCAGCTTTGAATGGGCTCTTCGTATGCTTAAAGATGTTGCTAAAGGCTTAGAATATGCCCATGAGAAAGGCTTTATCCACAGGGATATAAAGCCTGCCAATATTTTGGTTTCTGTAAACCAGGAAATCAAAATTGCTGATTTTGGAACAGCCAAAGAAATACAAAAAGAAGACAGTGAGAATTCAGAAGGAAAAATATATGGTACACCTTTATATATGTCACCAGAGCAAGCAAGAGGTAATCTTAAAATCGATAAAAGATCTGATTTGTATTCTTTAGGCATGGTGCTTTACCATAGTATAGTGGGAGAGCCTCTATATAAAGACCCTAATTTTCTGGTGGTTTTGCAAAGGCATATCGCCGCTATCATTCCTTCTTTAAAAGACAGCATTCCCAACATACCAGATGAAATCGATTTTTTATTTCAAAAGCTTGTGTCCAAAAGGCCAGAAGACAGATTCTCGTCTGCGCAAGAAGTCGTAGAATATATTGACATGGTCGAAGATATATGTTCTGCTAAAAATCGCTTTGTGGATACACAAAATACGAAAAGCAATCTGTCGAATCCGTCTAATCTTTCCAAAAGCAAAAAAATAGAGCCTCCTAAAAAAACAAAAACAGGGAAACCATTGGGTAAATTAGCACCTACTTCTGGCAAGCTCCCTCCAGTTCCGAAAAATCCACAAAACATGGAATATGCAGGGAAAATCGTTGATCCTGATTTTTCTGATTTTGCCTCCATAAAAGAAGTTGCCAATATCCCGATTGACATTGTATCTTCTGGACAAAAAATAAAAAAAGAAGCTGTTCCTTTAAGTCCAGCCGAAGAGCCTGCCCTAAGTACATCTCATGCAAACTTTCTCAACGAATTTTCTGCGGAGGATGAGCCTGTAGCAAAAATTCCCTTGCAAGATTTGCAAAATACTATATTAGAGCAGGAAATCAAGACAGAAGATCCAAAAAATCTTTTGGAAAAGGAAATAGCAGAAACATCTGAAAAAAAATTGCAATTTTCCTCTTCCTTGGAAGATACAAAAGCACAAAATTTGGAAGCCAAACTTTCTGCTTCGGAAACAAAAGGTTTGCAATTTTTATCGCCATCGCCTTCATTGCCTGCGAATAAAAAAGAAAGCAGTCCTTATCTTGCCGAAGCACCTAAGATCCAAGATTTCCGACAAAAAGAACTACAGTTCCTCAAAGAAAGCGGCCAGGAAATTTCTCCCAAAGAAGACAGAAAAAAACATCCTAAACCTGAATCTGGAAAAATTTCTAACCCTATTATTTCTAATTCTTTGCATACT
>JABWCH010000434.1 GCA_013359215.1 Candidatus Brocadiia bacterium
ATAATCTATTGGAAAATAAATATATAAAAGTTTTTAAAGGGGGTTTGGGGGAAAATTTTTACAAAAATTTTCCCCCAAATAAAAATCTCTTTGCGTAACGCCTATTATATAGTTCTTTTTTTCTTCTCTGCGTCCTCTGTGTCTCTGCGGTGAAATCTTATCTCTTGAGAAGTTCAAGATTAAAGATTAATACGAATTCGTGTTCTTTGTGTCCTTCGTGGTGAAATTAAAATAACATAACTTATATTATAGAAAGCGATTGCATCTTTTATATTTTTGCTAATCTTTGTATTTATTCTCTTTTGTTCCGTCATGGAAACTTCTGTTATTACAAACTCCTACAACGTAGATTAGTCTTGCTTAAGTTGACAACGCCCTGGGTAAATTTTTATGCATTAACATCCAAAAGGGAGAAAAGACTATGAGCCTTCCAACAAATAACCCTAATGCTTCCAAGGATTTATTTCAAAATATGTTGAATCGCCAGCAAAAGGAAGAGCCTATTCCTAATGCTGCAAAGCCTTTAAATCCAGGAAATTTACAAAGACCCTTGAGTCCTCCTGTTGCGCGGACAATGCCATCTTCTGGCCCATCTGCCAATTCGCCTTTGAATCCCAGGCCATCAGTGAATCAAGTGCCTGTACAAAGAATGAATCAGAACATGGCAGGGCCAAGACCAATGCCCGCGTCGCCACAGCCCAATGCCCAAAGGCCATCTTTGCCTAATGCGCCTCAACAAAAAATACCGAGCATGCCACAGCAGCAAATGGTTTCAAAACCTGCGGTTGGCAATACTGCTGCACCAATGCATCCTATGGCTGGAAATATAGCGAATCCATTGCTCTCAAAAGAAAGGCAACAAGGAGATTCAAAAAAATTTGTCGATTTTCAATCTTTTCAAGAAGAAAAAGAAAAGATGAAGAAACAGCAGGAAATTTTATCTAAAGGCCATATAGCCAATGCTGTGCCTGGAAGCAGACAACCTATTTCAAAAGCTAAAAAATACCAGGATCATAGACTGGGTAAAGGGATTCCCATTGCACTTGAAGAAGAAGCGCAAGAAATAGAGGAACAAGAACCTTCTATGCCTGATAGAAGATCAGTGCCAGTAGAAAAACCTGCCTATCAAGACCACAAATTAGGGGATGCGTTAAGCTCTCCTTTACCTAAGAATGCAGGAAAAGGCTATAAATACCAAGACCACCGTCTTGGACCAGGAATAAAACAGTAGCAAGAATGATGGGGAAAAAAATGAAAAAACAATTTCTTTTGCCTTTTACTTTTTTATTTAGTCTTCTTTTTGGATTTTTTCTTATAGGAGCAATTGTAGGGAGCATTGTAACGTCTGTTATGCTTCAAAAAAATAAGGACAACATCCCTTTACTGGCTGATTTAGAGAAAGACTCTAACTATGCAGAGCAACAGGTAACTGTTGTTGAGGTCACAGATGGCGATACGATTTCTGTAAAAAAAAACGATGAAATTTTTAAAGTCCGCTATTTAGGCATTGATGCACCAGAAGATAAACAAGATTCCCCTCCTTCTTTTTATGCAAAGGAAGCCCTGGAAAAAAACAAACTTTTAGTAGAAGGAAAAAAAGTAATTCTAGCATGGGATAAAGAGTACTATAACAGACAGTCCGATAAGGGCATTAAAAATATAAAAAAAGTTTCTACGGATTCCAGGCTATGGGCTTATGTGTATGTGGACAATATTTTTGTCAATGCAGAGCTTATCAAAAATGGTTATGCTTATGTTTATAGGAGAGGAGATAATAAACCCATCCAGCATCTTCATTCAAAATACTTCAATGAACTTGAACAAGAAGCAAGATCAAACCAGTTAGGTGTATGGAATGAAGAAGGGAAAAGGAAATGGGAGAAAGAAAATCTCCAAAATGGCAAACAATCGGCAGTGTATATCGCTGATAGCCTTTTCTACCATCGCCCTGAATGCAAAAAAGCAAAAGATCTTTTAGCCTCTAAACTAAGATGCTTTCATTATTATACAAAAGAAGCGGCTAAAAATGACGGTAAAAGAGCTTGCCTGGAATGCATTCCAAACTACATAGCAGATAAAGAGTTTTTCCACAGACCTGGCTGCCCAAAATTAAAAGAACTTAAAGATTTCGAATGTTTTATATACGATACAAGAGAAGAAGCCATGAGAGATGGCAAAAAAAATTGCCCCATTTGTAAGCCTTAGTCGTAATTATTGACAGGAGTTATGCAATTTATAGGTAGGCAAGACACTATGCAAAAAAACAGCTATCCTTCTTCTGGAAATCTCGATTTTGAATCAAGACTTTTCCAGGCATTGGAATCTATAAAAGAAAAAATACCGCAAGAAGAAATTTCCTATCTTGCCAAAAAAGCAAGGGTAATCTTGTTGGACTTTTGTGATGTTCAAAAACGCTATTATCTGGAGTTTCTCCCTGAAGGAAAATGCAATATTGGGAATAAAATTTTAGATCTTTCCCCCATGATCCATGTTACTATAACCACAAAGACATGGGAATCAATGGCAAACCAATCTCTAAATCCTATGAGTGCTTTTTTAGAAAAAAAAATTTCCATTGTGGGTTTGCCTTTGTTGGAAAGCAGAGTTTTTATGCCTTTTGCATGGAAATTTTTGGCAGCCTACCAAGAAAACTTTTCTTTGCCTGAAAAGAGCAGATCCATAAAAGCACCTATCCCCTCTTCGCCTAAAGGTTTTTTTAAAAATCTCTTGCGCTTTCCTGTCACATTGGTCTTGCTTTGCATCCCTGCTTTGCGATTTTTAAAGCTAAGAAAATGGACTCTCTCTTTAGAAAACTGGATGGAAGATACATGGTATTTGTGGGATAAAGAAATGCGTAGAAACCTGGCTTTTGGAAGAAGAAAAGAAAGCTATTCTAATACATCAAAATGGAATAAAGATCAAAGGCTTGTTGTTCTAAGCAATACACAAGAAATCAAAATAGAAAAAGAAGAGCCAAAGAGTCCTCCCTTTGTTCTCTTAGCAGAAGAAGAAATCTCAGAAGAACCAGCGCAATCTTCCAAAGAGAAAGCACCAGAGCCAGCGAATACACAGCAAAAGACTCCAGAAAATAAAAATCCAGAATCTATTCCACTCCAGGTTGGAGACGAAAAAAAAACGGATTCTTTAAAGGCAAGGGCATCCCAAAAAATAGGCGAAGAATTGCCCATAGCAGAGCCTCAAATAAACATAGATAGAAGTACTCCTGAGCAAGCTGGCAAAAATGCGGAAGAGATAGTTATTTCTAAACCTATTCCAGCGGTTATAGTAAACGATACAAAAATATCTTCTTCCTCAAGCCATGAAGCTATTGTTATTCCCCAGGAAGAGACAAGCATGATTTTCTCAGGAGAAGAAGAGCTTAGCGAAAATGAGGCCATTATTTTTGCCCATGAAGCCATAGAAGCGAATGAAAGCATTTCTTCTCTGAAAAAAGAAGAAAAGGCAGTTTATATAGAATTTTCAGAACCTTTGAAAAACAACGCAAAAACGCCTAAGAATATTTTAGAAGAAAAGATCTCTTTAGAAGAAGAATCCGATTGGGACGATTCCCAAGAAAATATTACGATCATTGATTTAGAAAAAGAAAAAGCAATCGAAGATGCTCCGCCCATTAAAAAGGAAGAAAAGGATGAAAAAATCACGATTGTAGATTTAGAAAAAGAAAAAAATAAAAAAAATCATAGAAAATCCTGGGAAGATAGCGAAGATGATATAACAGTTGTAGATTTAGAAAAAAAATGGCAGGATGATAACCTTGAAGAAAGCCG
>JABWCH010000435.1 GCA_013359215.1 Candidatus Brocadiia bacterium
AGCTTTATGTAGCTTTTTGAATAGTTTTTTAAATGATTTAAAAATACTTAAAATATTTATTTGCAATATATTATAGCTGTGTCTGTCCTTATTTTTTTTATTTTTTTTCTTATTTTTTCGCATAAATGATTTAAAAATACTTAAAATATTTATTTGCAATATATTATAGCTGTGTCTGTCCTTATTTTTTTTAAAAAAATACTTAAAATATTTATTTGCAATATATTATAGCTGTGTCTGTCCTTATTTTTTATTTTTTTTCTTATTTTTTTATTTTTTCGCATAAATGATTTAAAAATACTTAAAATATTTATTTGCAATATATTATAGCTGTGTCTGTCCTTATTTTTTTTTTTCTTATTTTTTTTTTTTGCCTTTTAGCCTTTTATCCTGCGCACAGGAGCGAACGCTCTCGTCCTTATTCTTCATATTTGCAATATTATAGTGGTGTCTGTCCTTATTCTTTTCCTTATTCTTTATATTCTTTCCGTAACCTTATTCTAACAATAGTTTTACTATTTCTGTATGCCCTTTACTGGAAGCTTCCATTAGTGCAGTGATACCACTTTTATTTTTCAAATTAGGATCAGCTCCTTTTTCTAGTAGTGCCTTGACTATTTCTATATAACCCTCCTCAGCAGCAAGCATTAAAGCTGTATTTCCATTGTCATCTTTACAATTCAGTTCAACTCCTTTTTCTAGCAATATCTTCACTATTTCCGCACGATTGCGTATAGAAGCACTTATTAAAGCTGTTTTTCCATAATTAGTTTTGTAATTAGGATTAGCTCCTTTTTCTAACAATAGTTTCACCACTTCTATATGGCCTCTCTCAGAAAACCACATTAGAGCCGTTTGGTTCTCACCATTAATTATATAATCCAAATTAGGATCAGCTCCTTTTTCTAGCAATTCCTTGACTATCTCTATATACCCAAACAAAGAAGACCACATTAAAGGCGTTAATTCATCTCTATGATTTTTTACATTAGGGTTTGCTCCTTTTTCTAATAGAAGTTTTACTATTTCTATATACCTTCCACAAGAGGCACATATTAAAGCCGTACAGCCAGATTTACTTTGCCAGTTTAAATTAGCTCCTTTTTTTAGCAATAATTTTACTACTTCTATATGCCCTTCACTGGAGGCAAACATTAAAGCTGTCTTTCCATTATTATCTTCACAATTCCAATCAGCCCCTTTTTCTAGCAATATCTTGACTATTTCTATATGGCCGCCATAAGAAGCACACATTAAAGCTGTCTTCCCATCGCTATCTTTAGAATTAGGATCAGCTCCTTGAGAGATAAATAGTTTGACCTTTTCTAAATTCCCATATTCACAGGCAATTAGAAAAGGGGTATAACCATTTGCTCCATTCTCATGTAGTAATTTTACTATTTCTTTATGCTTTCCTAACGAAGCCCAAAATAAAGCAGTTTGTCCATCTATATTTTGGAAATTAAGATCAGCTCCTTTTTCCAACAATAATTTTACTATTTCTATATGCCCTTTATTGGAAGCTTTCATTAATGCAGTGATACCACTTTTATTTTGGAAATTAAGATCAGCCCCTTTTTCCAATAATAATTTTACTATTTCTATATGCCCTTTACTGGAAGCTTCCATTAATGCAGTGATACCACTTTTATTTTGGAAATTAAGATCAGCCCCTTTTTCTAGCAATATCTTCACTATTTCTATATAGTCATCATAGGAAGCCCACATTAAAGCCGTCCAGCCTTCACAATCTTTCAAATTAGGATCAGCCCCTTTTTCTAGCAATATCTTCACTATTTCCGCACGATTGCCTATAGAAGCAACTATTAAAGCCGTCCCTCCATAATTAGTTTTGGAATTAGGATCAGCTCCTTTTTCTAACAATAGTTTCACTACTTCTTCTTTTGCAAGCCCCTTCATTAACGCTGTATATCCTTCATTATCTTGGAAATTAGGATCAGCCCCTTTTTCTAACAATTCCTTCACGATTTCCACACAACCCTGTTCCGAAGCACTTAACAGTTCTACATTTATTTTATTTTTTTGGGCATAACAATATAATGAAAAGGACATAAATAACAACAAACAGAAAATGTTTTTTTTTAGCATTATCTTTCCTTTCTTTAGTTGTAAGTGAGACAAATTTTTCAAAAACAAGATATAGGTGGAGAAGTGAGTTTATAAAATTACAAGAACTTTCCGAGTAATTCTATGTTTTAAAGCATCCAGTCATCGAGGGCGTTGCTGCAACGCCCTTGATTTTTCAAGAAAATTGATAAAAATAGTGGATAAAAATTTGGAAAAATGTAAAATAAAGTCATAGTCTCCAAGTTAAAAAAAATGGAAGGTCTATGACAGTGAAGCTCCCCCACCAGAGTGGGGGCTTCTTAAAGGATTTTCAAATTTTTAAAAATACTGTACCGCTAGAAGCATTTTTTGGACCACTAGCAAAGCTAGTGGTTTATGAAGAATAATTAATCCTGAATACATTCTGTTTCTTTAATCATAAGTGCTACGTCTTCCAACATTTTTTTAAATTCTTCAAACAATTTTTTATCTTCTCTAAATTTATCTATTAGATTGGCTGGCAGGGTTGCAGTTCTATTATAATTTTCTGTATATTTGTCCAAAGACATATTTAGTCCGTTAAATAGATAGTTTAAACGCATGGTTTCGGAGATTGTCTCCGTATTAAAGCCTTCGACCCGCACTCTTGCCCAATCACGATTTGTTTTAATATTTTTTTTCTTGCGCAGTATTTTTAATACTTCATAAATTTCATAATTTCCTGTTCCACCTGGAGCAATCATTCCATTTTTTAGTATGCTATGTCCCCATATGTTTTTTATAATATGGCCTAATTCATGAATAAGGGTAGCACTAGTAGATTTTGTCTCATCTATATCTTTAAACTCTGTCAAATCAATTATGCTATAGTATGGATACCTCAGTTTCGCATCTCTAATTATTTTATTCTTTGCTTCGTCTGGAGAAGCATTTCCTTTTATTGAAACAGGATAATCTAGTATATTATTTTTGTGAATTATTATTTCTATAGGAAATCTATCCATATCACCATAACTATCTAGCATATCTTTAATACTGCTAAGTCCTTTATGAAATTCTAAAAGAGCATGTTTTTCTTTTTCTTTCAGTTGAAAAGAATCATATTTTACTTTGCTAAGTTGATCATATAACTTTTTGAAACTAAACGTATTTCCTAATCGAATTTTACTAAGATCAATTGTAGTTAATAGTATCTCTCCATCCCATTGATGAATTATATCAATAGCTTGTAGACCTTCTATATCAACAAAATATAAAGGATTATTATGAGAATTTATATATAAATTTAAGGAATTGGGGTTGTGTATATAATCCCTTTGCAAGAATCTCCCTTCTTTTGTCGAGTAAATCCTAGCTGGAGAGACTAGCATGCCTTCTTGTGAATCCTCTAGCCGTATCCAATTGCTCTGCCATCCAAATCTATTTGTTGCTCCAATCTCTTCCTCATGCAAAGGCACGCCCCATGCATCATAGGTATACTCACCAACGCTTTCGCCATTCTCATCCACCAACTTCACTACAGTCCCGCGATGGTCATAAATCGGATACTGGTAATACGTACATCCCTCCACTTCCTTCTTTGCTGCCACAAGGGAGCCAATGCCCTGAATGGGAGTATAGCCATGCACATATTGTGCTGTTATATTCCCTTCGCTATCCTCTTCTGCTAATAGATTCAGGCCATTGGAATCCCAGGTAAAATAGGCA
>JABWCH010000436.1 GCA_013359215.1 Candidatus Brocadiia bacterium
TTCAAAGCCATGTCACAAGAAGCCCATTGGCTTCATCTTTCCACTCATGGCTTTTTCCTGGAAAGTGAGGATTCTAAGGAAGAAAAAAATATCTTAGATTCTTTTACCGAACGCCGTCTAGTCTTAAAGCAAGGCACGCATCCCTTACTTCTTTCTGGCATTGTTTTAGCAGGTGCAAACCTTCCTAAACCCCAAGAGATCAATATGGATGATGGTTATCTGACAGCTCAAGAGATTGCTACTCTGGATCTAAGCAAAGTCCATTGTGCTGTTTTTTCCTGCTGTGATACTGGCTTAGGTAAATCAGAGCTGGCAACTGGCTTTTCTGGCCTTAAAACAGCTTTGGCGGCTGCTGGCGTAAACCATAGCATCATTACCTTATGGAATGTCCTAGAACAACAGTCAGGAAACCAGCTCAGTCTTTTTTATAGCTACGTCTTTCAATATAAAATGCCTGTAACACAAGCGATTAATAAGACACAAAGATCCACTCTGCTAATCTCTAAATTTCGTCATCCTTGCCTTTGGGCTAGTTTCCTTTGTTATAGCAATTCTATACAGCCACAGTAAGGAAACCAAAATGGATAATAAAAAACAAGATGGAACTCTATTTTGCGAAGAAAAAAAAGAAAATACTTATAATTCTATTAATGGATTAAAAACAGAAAAAATTTATGAACAAAATAAGGAAGAACAAATACCAACAGAGCCTATAGCAAAACCACAAAAAGTCCCACAAGGAATCAAAGAGGAAATGTTCAATACCTTTTTAGAGAATGGCTATGAAATTCAAAAAAGGCTTGGCAAAGGAGGCATGGGGGCAGTCTATCTTGTAGAAAATAGGGAACAATGCAGGCTAGAGGCGATGAAAATATTAGAGATAGATAAAAGAGACGTGAGAGATATAGATAGAGAGAGATTTGAAAGAGAAACCCAAAGTCTGAAAGAAATCCTCACGGCCAATCCTAACTTAAGAATCCCTAGAGTGTATAAAAAAGCATGTAAAATAAAGGATTGGAATTACTATACTATGGAATATTTAGAAGGGCAATCGCTTGAAGACGCTATAAAGCAAAAAAAATTCGATGAACAAAGTATTATTGAAATTGTTCTTGAAGTAGCTCAAATTTTAGGAGTAACAAATCAAAAAAAAATTATACACAGGGATATCAAACCAGCCAATATTATGATAATTCAAGATGTAGCGTGGCTTATCGATTTTGGGATTGCCAAATGTCTCAAACTGGATCAAATGACGGGTTTTGGGACACCCATAGGGACTCCTTACTACATGTCCCCAGAGCAAATACAGTATAAAGAGATAGACACTAGAAGCGATCTTTATTCTCTTGGTGCTGTATTCTATGAAATGCTGACAGGACAAAAGGCTATAGAAGGAAATACCTATGCAGAAATTGCCAATTGTATTTTAAACAATCCACTGAAAAAACCTAGTGATTATAATCATAAAATAGACAAAAAATTAGAAAAAATATGTCTAAAATTATTGGAAAAGGAAAAAGAAAAACGCTACCAAACACCTTTAGAATTAATTCAGGATTTAAAAGCCTACCAATCTAAGCAAAATCAGTCAAAAGCAAAGGAATCTAAGATAACTCAAAACTCGATTATACTTTTAGTATTTTGCTTGTGTATACCCTTTTTTCTTTGGAAGTTACAGGTAAAAGATATACCTTCTATACTGGAAAATAATTCTATCAATATCTTGAAAATTGAAGTATTCAAGATAGACGATAAAGGATCCACCCTTGTGGATTGCATGGCTGTTTTAAAAGAAAACGACCTTTATGAAATACATATTACCTCTTCTCAAAGGCTCTTTATAAATCTTATCCGAATGGATGATAAAATTTGTATTATAAATAGGTACATTGAACCATTATTGGCCATGAAGACCCAAATTTTTCCAAGCCAAAAAGAATGCTTCAGTCGTGGCCAAAAAAAAATAATAATTTTGTACAATACAATTCCCTTGTCGGAAAACACATCTAAGATTGCTCATCTTCCCAATCAAAAGAAGAATCCAGCTTTTTTTAGCTGGGGTAATCCAGAAGAAGGATGTATTGTTTATCAATGAGATGATAGTATGAAAAAATAAAATAGTAATTTTTGGGAGAAAGTTTATGAAAAAAATTTTGATCGCTTTTATTTTTGGATTTTTGAGCTTTATTTTTTCTCAAGAAAAAGATGGAATGTTCTTCTATAAACAAAAAGAATGGAATAAGGCAGAAAAAGCATGGTTAAAAGAATTGAATTCTTTGCAAAAAGATTCTCAATCTTATACAAAAATATGTGATAGGCTAGGAATATTGTATATACATAAAAAAGAATACCGCAAAGCCATTTTATATTTAAACAAAGCGGCAAGCATTAAAGAAAAGTTTGGTATATCTAATGATACCCTGGATAGAACTTACCATAATATGGGAGTTGCTTATGAAAGAATGGGGAAACAGGAAAAAGCAGAAGAGTACTATCAAAAATCTTTAGAAGTTGTACAAGCTTTACCAATAAAGCCTCTACCCAAAAAAGATTTTCCTGCTACTCTCTCGATTATACGAAATAATACAGAAAAAATTTCTGTTTCTAAAGACAATGTTACAAAAGTAATGGGAAATGATTCCTTGGAGCTTGAAATAAAACAAAGTGGACATCTAAAAGCATATAAAAAAATCAGCACTGCTTTTGCTCCTGCTGATTCTAAACTCAACCTTTCACCTTCCAATTTTATAGACGGAAAAGCGACATTGCAACTTTCTTTATCGGGAATTACCCAAGATACCATTTGGATATGGTATTATTCTGAAAAAGAAGGGAATCCTCCTGATGGTTTTTTTGAAAAGCTATTTTCTTTAGAAGGATTGGTTTCTCAAGCCAAAAAAGGAATTGAAGTACCGAAGGAACAATCGCCTGTCAACCATTCTATATGCAATACAATTTTTATTTTTTTAGTATCAGAAGACTGTGAATATAAGATAGCCCGGCTTGATCTTATTCATACGCCTTTGCAACTAGAAATGTTTTTAAAAGATAAAGGGCTGGTTACACAGAGCCAAAAATTAAAAGCAGGAGATGAGTTTGCTATTCGTTTAACACAATACGAAAAAAAGCCTTTGTATGTATATGGCTTTCATGCTGATGGAGATTCTGTTTGCATGATTTATCCTACTAAATCTCTTTCTAATCCAATACAAAGAGGAACAACCATTCTTTTGCCTGATCCCTCTGAGTATTACAAGATAGACAATAAGGACAACGAATGGGAATACCAATTCTTTTTTTATAGCGAAAAACCTTGTGATGAAAAGGAGTTAAAAGATTGGCTAGAGGATCTATCAAAAAAACAGTCACTTGAAATTTTTACTTCTGATAAATTGAATTCATTGGTATGCAAAAATTTTACGGATATTGTCGCAAAGCCTAAAATAAAAACTAACCTTAGCTCGCCACAAAAAGTTATGGCATTGAAGTTTAAAAAAGAAAAAAAATAAATTTTGCGATCTTTCAAACCTCTATGGATGAGATTTGTAGCAATAGACTCCTTTTACAATAAAAGGAGTGCAATAAATCATCCAAACTATCATAAATTTACATAACCTTTTGAAATAGAAAATACAAATCTATTATCAAATGACCTAATTGCTAGGAGTAAAGAATGAGTGTGCCACGTTGCCTATAAGTAAATCAACTGCGATAAATAAAGAAAAGCAAAGATGCAAATAAAATAAATCGCACATCTGAAATACGAAAAAG
>JABWCH010000437.1 GCA_013359215.1 Candidatus Brocadiia bacterium
CGACTGCTTCAGTTTGACCTTCTTGAGTTGACAGCGTCATTGGTTGGTATGTTAACCCCATACAATATAAAGAATTATATGAAAAGTTAACACGCATGAGGCTTACGTGAAGCGTCCGTTTCAATTTGATAAATAGATTTAAAAAAACTTCCATATTTCAATACTACCACAAAGGAATGGCAATGAATACGCAAATGATTCTTCAAATACGAGATTATGCTCAGGTAGCAGCTTATACAGGGACACTAATAAAGGGTCTTTTGACTTTTTTAGAAAATAAAATGATAAAAATAGCTTTCTGGAAGGAACAGCAAGAGCTATCTCAATCTTTAAGAAAAATATTAGAAGTACAAGAATATTGGAATCAGTGGACTTTATGGCTATGCTCTTATGCAAATGCAAAGAGCAATACAGAGTATATTAGCGATACGCCATTTCAAGAGTGGATCAACAACTACACTTTGGAAGGAAACAACATTGTAGACTTAGCAGTCAATCTGGTATCTTTGATGTCTGAGTGTTTAGAAATCCAATCTAGTGACAAAACATTTTCCATTATTTCCTATGCTGTAGATATAATAAAAAAATTTGCTGATTTATGCAGCCAGCACCATAGTGACGAAGAGCTATTTAGCTATTTTTTATTAGAAAAAGGAATCATAAGCACACAAAATTTAGAAAATATTAATGTAATTCACAGCACAGTCAATCTTAAAATAGGTCAGATTGCTTTAAGACTTGGGTTGATGCTACAAGAGCATATCGACAAAATTGTTAAAGTTCAAAGCAAAATCAAAAAGAAATTTGGCGAACTGTCGCTCCAAATGGGTTTTTTAAACAAGGAACAGCTAGAAACAATAATCCATTTCCAAAAATCTCGTCATATTTCCATTAAAGAGATCTTGATACTAGAAAATATTCTATCTGTGGAAGAAGTACAGACACAATGGGAATTGCTATCCTTTTTATCAACCCATAGCAGCCCTGTGGAATACAATATAGAGATGGATTGTTCTATCTGGAAATCTCAGACATTAGAATTTTTAGAAAAATTTAAAAGTTTCCTACTACAGCATGGACTACCCATGTTTGAAATCGACCGATCTTTTCTTCCCTTCCATCGCTTGATACAAAACGTCTATCAACAAACTAATCCCATATTTTTTACAATATGGACTGAACTAGCTGCCAAAGGCTATTTTTTAGAACAAGAGAAAAACAAGATAGATTTTTTTCTTGAGCAAAGCGAAGCATTTTCTGCATTAAAACAATCCGAAAAAGATAAATTAAGAGAAATATGCAGATTTCTATCTAAAAATAAAAAATCTCAAGAAATAGCAAACTCTTTAAAAGATAAGCATTTGCCCTCTGCCACAGAATCTTTTTTGTCTAAAATTTCTCCCAGTGTTATTCGCACTAATTCTCTCAAAACAACCAAAAGGAATCTTGCATTCAATCCCTCTGTACGTGGCGGTAATAATATGGTCGGCAAAGAATTTGGCGATTTTATCGTTACAGACTTGATTGGTATAGGTGGGATGAGCGAAGTCTATTTAGCATACCAGAAATCCCTGGAAAGAAATGTTGCCTTAAAAATCATTTCTCATTCATTTGATTCCAATAATTTTTTAGAACGGGCAATCCGAGAGGCAAAAATTGCGGCAGCGATCCAGCACCCTAACATCGTAAGCATTTATAGTATTGGTCAGGAAAAAGACTTTTTTTATATCGCAATGGAATATGTTACTGGATTATCCTTAAAAAACATGATTGAAAAAGATGCCATGCCCGAAACATTTGTCTGGCAAATCGCTTTATCCCTTTGCTATGCCTTATTGACAGCATTACATCATGAAGTAATTCATCGAGATATAAAACCAGCCAATGTGCTGATAACTTCCAACAATTTAGTAAAGCTTACAGACTTCGGTCTTTCTAAAAAATTCAATGACCCCAATAGTCTTACAAAAGCAGGATCTATTATAGGAACACCACATTATATAAGCCCAGAGCAAGGCTCTGGAGTGGAAGTGGATTTTAGATCTGATATATATTCTTTAGGCGCAACAATTTATCATCTTTTAACAAAAAACACCATGTTTAATACTGATAATATTGTCACAACCTTGTTCAATCACAAATTCGAGCCTGTGATGCACCCTAGAGTTTATGTTCCCACGCTAAGCGATAGTACATGTGCAGTTTTAGCCAAAATGATACAAAAGCAACCAAAAGATAGGTATCAATCTTATTCGAATCTTATCGTGGATATCATGTCATTGCTTAATAACCAACCTATTTATCACGCTGAAATTTTAGACAACTATCAAATATATTGTTTTGAAAACCAAAGGAGCAGAACCTGGAAGTTTGCACAAAGCAATTCTTTTCTTCAATCTTATAGTAAAAAGGTTCTCATTATAAGCAAAAGCCTGTGGGCTTACCAAATCCATAGAAATATTGATAGTTTTAAGGTCAGCCTTGTAACAAATCCTGAGGAAATGATTGCCTGCTTACAAAATGAATACTCTACAATAATATTAGATAGCAATACATTAAGCTACTTTATTGTAAATTTTTTAAGTATTTTAAAAAACAAATTTCCTGAATCTTTAGTTTTAGTATGTATCAATAAAGAAGCGGGTTCTTCCGATCTTAAACCTTTTATGTCACTACCTGATACACAGGATAGTAAATGCCTGGCTGAAATTCTGCAAAATAGTGTAGAAAAAGCATGTTTTAAAGCTTACGATATTACTTTAAGCCATATTTTAGAATTGGCTAAATTGGGACATTGGGACGCAAAATTAGCAATAGATAAATACAATCAAGAAGAAGGGTTACTGATTTTTCGCAATGGAGAAGTAGTAGAAGCTTTTAAAAATTCCGAAAAAAACGAAAAAATTTTAGAAGAACAAGACGCGTTGGAATCTCTGTTAGATAGTGCAAAGAGCTGGGAAGTGGAAAATGAATTAAGCAAACTATATTTAATATCTCAAGTAGATAGAATCAATGATGACAACCAAATCGATACAATACAATATCATGTAAACAATGAATCTAGCGAAGAACTTCATTCTGAACCATATTCTGAAATAAATATGACAACCGAAAAGAAGTCTCCTCTATTGCAGTCTTTGAATCAACCTAATATACTAATCGTTGAAGATGATAAGGTATCGCAATGTATTTTATCTGCTTTACTGCAAAAAAAAGACTATCAGGTAAGAATAGAGGATGATGGAGCTAGTGCACTTTTTGCCATTGCACAAAATAGCTTTGATTTGATTATATCGGATATATCAATGCCTAATCTTGATGGTTTTAAATTATTGGAAATTTTAAAGCAAAAAAATATCCTGACACCTGTAATTTTTATTACTTCTTCCTCCCAAGAACAAGACGAAATTAAAGCACTTGAGCTAGGCGTTGTAGATTATATTAAAAAACCAATACAGGCAAATATCATGCTTATGCGAGTCAAAAATGCTTTACAGCAAAAGCATGGCAATAAGATTTTTTAAAACCGTGTTTCTGAGAAATCCTTGGTACACCCAAGTATGTATCGCCAGAACAAGCATCTTGTAGTGCAAAAAGCGATCACCAAAGCGATCTCTATTCTTTGGGTGCTGTTTTATATGAGTTGATAACAAAAGCCAAAATCCACGATGGGGAAAATACCTTTGAAATTTTGCATAGTATAGCATATAAAATGCCTAAAATGCCTTCAGATTTATTGCCTTCTATTCCTAAAGCATTAGAAGCAATCATT
>JABWCH010000438.1 GCA_013359215.1 Candidatus Brocadiia bacterium
TAAGAGAGGCTTCGCCGTGTGTAGGGATAGAGGGGAAAAGGGGGCGTTAAGCCCCTCCCCTCCATCCCTATATACGGCGAAGCCGGGCGCGATTTTTTTGGGACACTTCCCCATTTTTCATTTACAGCACTTATCACTTGCCTTTATCTGCGTAATCTGTGGATTATGTTATAGTCGATTTGTGCTTTTTGTGATAAATCCTTTTTCAAAGGGGCGTAACCGGGCGAGCACTTTTTTGTCCGAAAAGGCAGTGGAGGGCGAGCCTCCTGGCGAGCTTCTTTCAATGCATAAGAAGCTCGGCAGGAGCCTCGTCCTCCATTTATAATTCGCTTGAAATTTCGAAAGCGCAATGTCGGTTACGCCTTTTTCAAAGAGCCTAGTTAGGAGTAAAAAAGGCAGATTGTTTTTTTATTCCATCAGAAAGATAGCGGGGAATTGGGTTGTTTCCCATAAGCCTTCTTTCCAGGCTTCCTGGCTGTATTTATCCCATCGGTATTCTAAAGAATAGATTGGCTCGCCCTTTTCGTTTCGCAGAAGGGGCATGGGAATGATTTTTTCTATTTCGCCTTTGTATATTACGGCTGTATGCTGAGGGCTGCCAGCATACTTGATTTGTAAGCGCAGGGAATCGGTTTGGTAAGTTTCCCAAAAGTCAGGGGCAATGTCTACTCTCAGGGTGTATTTTTCATTTAGGATAACTTCTTCTATGCGCTGGCAAGACAAAGAAGCAAAGGCAGAGGGCTTTCCTTGCTGTGCCAGTCCAAGGGCATGCGATGCCCAGGCGAACTGGAGGGGAAGCCCGCTTTTCATATAGATTTTCCAGAGGTTATAGTCCTTTTGTTCGAGGAAAAACATGATGCGCAGGCGGTTTTTGTGGGCAAAGGAATAGATTTTCAGGGAGTTCATCTGCGACTGTAGCTCCAGGGGCAGGAGCGTGCTGAATGGGGTTTTGATTCCTTCCTCCAAAGAGAGGATGCCCATAGAGTTCAAGAGTTTTTGAAGAACAGACTTGCTCTTTTCAGGGATGAGAGCGTTTTGCACGTCTGCGTCCCAAACAATAACCGATCTGGCCTCTGGGATAATGTAAGCCTGGACTGAGGGTGTGGAGAATTCCAGATGGGTTGGCAGGAATCTTGCTTTGCGGTCTCCCAGGGAAACAAGGCAGCGATAGACTTTACCAGCATCTTCCAGGTTTACTTCCAGGAGAGGAAGGTTTCTGGCGTGTTCTTTGAGCATGGTTTCGCATTTTGCCTGCACCAAAGGCTCTAGGACTGCATGCCTTAAAATTTCCTGGCTGATGTAATAATACGATACATACTTATGCAAATTGTCTGGGGACATTTCCTGGAGTCTCATCTGCTTCATTCTGCTGAGCATCAATTCTATGGAATATTGTTGCAAGGTAGAAAGAGAAAAAGTCAGCACTCTTGCTTTATGAAATGCGAGAATCCATCCGTTCTCGAAAAAGAATCGTTCTGGCAAAGGCTGGCAAGGCAATTCCAGGGACCATTCATCGCTAAAGAACAAATTGTCCTGTGTAAGCTGCCAGGACAGTGCTAAAGATTCACCGCCTAGCAGTTTCAAAACAAGATTATCCTTTTTATACAAAACAAGGGGCAAGCTTAGCACCTGTTGCCCAAATCCTTTTTTTTCTGGCCGATTGTAAACCTTTTGCACATTCCCCAATTCGTTCATTTTCCAATGGCATTGCCCATCTTGAGAAACTGTGGTAAACAGAACGCCATCCTGCTGAACTTCAAAAAGAGCCAAAACACCCTTGTTGCTCCAGAGTTTCTTTTGCTTTTGGGAGAGAGAAGAAGAATACAAAAACATAGGGCAGATGTTTCCATAATCTTTTTGTTGATAAAAGTATTTTTTATTGGGGGATTCTAGCCAGAGTATTTTATCTTTAGCAGTATAGACAAAAGCAATTTCGTAGTTTTCATTCTGGGGAGTCAAGACAAGAAAGTAGTCTTCAGCATAGAGGCTACAAATAAAGACCAATAAAAGGGATAAAAACTTCATAAAAAATTCCTATTCTAAAATGTTTGGGAAAGAATTGTGTCTAGCATAAAAAAACTTGATAAAGTTTTTAAAGGGGGCTTGGGGGAAAATTTTTACAAAAATTTTCCCCCAAATAAAAATCTCTTTGCGTAACTCCTATTACAATTTATCTATTTTCAAAAGGTCTTTCATGACATTCCCTGCAATGGAGGGGTTTTCTTTTAGTCTTCGTAAGGAATAGGCATACCAATCTGTTCCAAAGGGGACATAAACTCTTACCTTGTGGCCTTGCTTGAGTAGCTTTTGCAGCAAAGCTGGTCGTACGCCTAAGAGCATCTGGAATTCGTACTGGTCTTTGCTTAGTTTGTGTTTTTCTATAAGATCTAAAGATCTTGCTATCAAGTCGTTGTTATGGGTAGCGATACCAACGTATGCTTTTTGGGAAAACAGAGTGTCTAGTGTCTTAATGTAGCTGTCATGGATTTCTGATGTTTTTTGGTATGCAATGGTTTCTGGCTCTACATAGATTCCTTTGCAAAGCCTTAGATAGTTAGGATGGCTTTGGGAAATTTTTTGGGCATCTTCCCAGGTTCTTTTTAGGCAAGCCTGGATTACCGTTCCTATATGGTGGGGAAATTCTTTTTTTAATTTTTCATATATATCTAAAGTAAAGTCAGTTAATGGATGATTTTCCATATCGATTGTTACTAAATTATTGTATTCTTTGGCTTTTTTTACTATTCTATAAATGCTTTGATAGCAAACGTCTTTGTCTATAAGGTATCCAAAAGATGTAGGCTTTAAGGATATAGTGGAATCAAGCTTGTTGTCATGAATAGCATCTAGTGTTTTTGTATAGGTTTCTACCATTTCTTCTACTTTAGATATTTCTGTGATGAACTCACCCAGGTAGTCTATGGTTGCCGATGCTCCTTTTTGGTTGATCTCTTTTGTTTTGGCAACGGCAAGAGCCAGGTTGTCGCCTGCAATATATCTTTTAGAAATAAAGCCAACCAATGATTTTGGAAAATAGGGCAATGCCCGAACAATACATTGATTAAAATTCATGCTCAATTTTCCTTCTTAGAATGGACGTTGTAACAAGAGTTCTGGATCAAGATCGAAAATATCGAGAATTTCGTTTTTTTGCGTTTCTAGTATGTTTTTGAATGTGGAATTTTCTGTTTCTATGCAATTGCAGTCATGGGGGATTACGGCGTTGGGCTGCTCATGGTAAACGAGCAGTTCTCCATGAAACCAGCTTAAGGGGAAAAGCCTGCAAATGGAAGGAATGATTCTTTTGTCTATCTTCTTTCCAAGAGCTAGTTCGTATAGAATACAGCCCTTTGCATTTTTTTTATGGAAAGAACAAAAGCCATTTTCTCCGAGTAAACTCCGAATCGAGTTTTGGCCTAAGAATTCTGGATCACCACTAAAGTTGTTTTCAAAGCACTTTTCAATTTGCTGATGTATAAGGGGTTCTATAAGATGCCTGTATTGGATGACTAAATCGTAGGACGTTTTGTCGAAATCAGCACCATATTTACAACAAGAATCATCGCATTTACATCCGTAACAACCTCTGTCGTCAAACCCTCTTTGGGAATAGCATTTTTGAGAGATTTTTAAAATTTTAATTTTATTTTTCATAATTGTTTTTAATGCTTATGGATTTAGCTCCTAATCTGGATATATCAGAAAAGTATTTTATCACGAATTTTACGAATGGACGAATAGCACGAATAGATCATCTTATTCGCGTGTCATTCGTGATTTTAAAATTAGGAGCTAAGTCAATAAGCGTTTTGTTTTTAATAAAAAGATAGTGTGGGCGGGATTACAGCACTATCAGGCATAAAGGTGCGAAAAATAATAGCCAGGGGCGTTGATTGGCAACGCTCCTGGCACTTTGATCATAGGAAAGAAAAAAGATAGGAATTGATGGAGGATAGAGAAGATCTATAAAAGATCCTGTGGGAAATCTTGTCATCAATGGATATCACGAATGATCCTATCTATGACTTCCTTAAAGCTTAAACCTGAGCGTTCAGCCGCGGCATAAAATCCAGCATCTGGCGATAAGCAAGGGTTGACATTGACTTCCAATATCCAGGGAATGCCTTTTGTGTCTACTCGGAAATCGACTCTTGCATACCCTTTCAATTCAAATAAGTGCCAGCATTTTTTTGCCATTTCTTTCAATTGGGATAGAAGGGGCTGGTCTTTATCAGAGAAGTCAAAAAAACGGGGTGTATGCTGGTATTCAAAAGATTGGGCATGCCATTTTGCTTTATATCCAACGACCTTTATTTTGTCTTCTGGATATTCTACGAATTTAATTTCTGCTGGATGGAGTACCTCAACGCCTTCTTTTCCTCCTGATAGGAGTGCGATGTTGAACTCTCTTCCATCGATATATGCTTCGGCAAAGCATTCCTGGTTTAGTTTGTTTTGGTATTGGTGGATTGTTTCTACCAGATGTTCCTTGCTTTTTATCATCAAAACAGAATCTTCATCTAGCCCCACAGATCCGTCTTCCCATACAGGCTTGATAATATAAAGACCTGGATGAACAATATTGGTATATTGCAAGCTTTTTAGGGTAAACCAGTCTGGAGTTTTGATTCCGCAAGACTGGAGAAGCT
Organism: Candidatus Brocadiia bacterium; assembly: GCA_013359215.1. Taxonomy (GTDB): domain Bacteria; phylum Planctomycetota; class Uabimicrobiia; order Uabimicrobiales; family JABWCH01; genus JABWCH01. Next base: position 4,650 of record JABWCH010000438.1, read on the forward strand.
TTTTGGTCAGCACTTTGCTGGTTGTTAAAAATATAGCTTCTGTTTTTGAACCAGTGTATTCTATCCCTAAAGCGTCAAGCATGGCGGGGCATAGGTGTATTAGTCTTCCATGACCTTCGAGCGTTTCTACAAGGTTGAATACAAAATCGCATGGATTGGACTGGAGCATCTCTCTCAATGAGTCAAGATTGAAAGAAACAGGCATCACAGAGTATTCATAACCGAGAGAAACAAGCGTTTGTGAAATCACTTCAACCTGCGCCAATACATCCACTGCATCATCGTTTGATTCTTGTGTTAGCCGATCATGTAGGATAAAGACTTTTTTCATATAGAATGCTCGATGCTACTGGTTAACGCGGGTTACAGCAGACAGCATAATTTCTTTAAATAGCTCTTTATAGGGAATCCCTGCTAGTGTACAAAGGATAGGCAAATCAGAGTGTGCTGGGTGTAGGCCAGGCAGTGGATTGATTTCCATAATCATAGGCTCACCATGAACGTCTTCTCGGATATCGACTCTGGAAGTGTCTCTGCAATTGAGAGCTATGTGTGCGCCCAAGGCTATTTTGGCTGCTTTTTGGGCCTGTGCATCATCCACAAGGCGAATGATGGTAAGCTCTTCGCAGTTTTCTTTGTTTACGTATGTATAAGCATGGGCCTCTGCATTCTCTTTTAAGATTACTTCTACAACGCCGAGGACTTTTGCTTTCTTTCCTGTGCCAACTATTCCTACAGTAACTTCACGACCAGGTAAAAAGGTTTCGACAAGAACGGGCTGTTTGTATTTTTTCAGAAGATTTCTGCAAACAGTATTGAGTTCATTGTAATTATGCAATTTTGATACGTTTGTAACGCCTTTTGCTGTTCCTTCTGCTATGGGTTTGGCAAACAGAGGGTATTCCAGATTGACCTTGTCAATATCTTCTTCTGTTTCTACGATTGCAAAATCCGCAGTAGGAAGTCCTGCGTCTCTTAGCACTCGTTTTGTCATGCCTTTATGCAAACTGAGTGCGAGAACCATGGGATCAGAGAATGTGCATGGGATATTGTATGCTTCTAATAAGGCAGGGATTTGTGCTTCTCTTCCAAAGCCTTTAAGACCTTCTGCAATATTGAATACTAAATCCCATCTGTCGCCTTTTGCTAAACGGGCAACCAGTTGTCTGATGTTTCCAATTCTGTCGGTTTCATATCCCAACTCTTGCAATGTACGTTCAATAGAATCAATGGTATCTGGACGGTCAAATTCTGCTGTTTCTTCTTCGCCGTAACCTTCATCAAGGTATGCCTGGCGCAAATCATAGGTAATCCCAATTTTCATAATTTATCCTTTCGTTTAACTTCAGGTGTGTAATCCTGGGAAATGATTTTTTTAGAGGGATGGCTGGTGTTTTTATTAACGTGAACAGAAATTACGACTTATGCCAGTTTAAAAGCCTTTAATCTTTGGCTGAAGGGCATATATACCAGCCCAGGGCAACGCACCATAGCTGTCAATTTAAGCGTAACGCTATGCAAATCCTAAACCTAAACCTCATGCGTGTTAAGTTATAAGTATTTTTTAAAAAAATAGCTTGTATTAA
>JABWCH010000061.1 GCA_013359215.1 Candidatus Brocadiia bacterium
CAGCATTTTGACCAAAACATTATTTTTTTCTTCTCTGCGTTCTTGGCGTTCTCTGGCCTCTGCGGTAAAAAAATTCTTGAATGATGACACGCCCTAGTTGTATTTCAATTTTTTTTATAATTTTTTTTTTAGATTGCGTTAGTTGCTATAGTCCAAAAAAAAAAGCAGGAATTGTCTTCCTGCTCTTTTAGACAAGACATCCGCCTTATTTCTTTTTGCCTGGTAGATTGGGTTTTACTTGTTCTACCAATTTAGCAAAGCTGTTGGGATCATTGATTGCCATCTCAGACAGGGTCTTTCTGTTGAGAATGACCTTCATGTGGTTCAGCGCACCCATGAACTGGCTATAGCTTACGCCATAAACAGCTAGGGCTGAGTTGATTCTTGTGATCCAAAGTTGACGGAAATCTCTTTTTCTTCTTTTCCTGCCAGCAAAAGCAAATCGAAGGGCGCGATGGTAGGTTTCTCTTGCTTGACGGTAGCGTCGGCGGCCTCCACGATAACCTTTAGCGTTTTTTAATACCCTTTTGATTCTTTTATGTCTTGCTACGGCACATGTTACTCTCGGCATTATTCTACTCCTCAGTTAGCTTTAAATTTCGATGCCTTTTCCTTAGTCTTTTTTCAGTCGGGAAAGGAAGGTATTTGCGTAATTGGCATTTACCTTTGTCACTTTACGTAATCGACGTCGTACTTTGCTGCTTTTGTGTGACATTAAATGACGCCGTCCAACGCGATTTCTCAAAACTTTTCCATTTTTACTCACGCGTACGCGTTTAGCGATACCCTTATGAGTTTTCATCTTAGGCATGCTACTATTTCCTTAACAAATAAAGTTAGCTATAATTGCTTTATTTAAAGGGATAAATTTTTTCTTACCCCTTGATTTGCAAACAATTACGTTTTTTTAGCAATGGATTCTGATAAATTGCAATGATTCTAAGCTATTCTATGCGCTTCGTCAATCAAAATTTCAAATTTTTTTTACACCATATCAATGAATTTACAAAGCTTTATATGGATGATCGTTACGAATTTCACATAATAATCAGGCACAAAGCTTTTTGATAAAATTAAGACTAAGGCATTTGCTTTAGTTATTCTATATGGTATTTTTAGGAGTTTATCCTGTATTTTTTTTAATTTGATTGGGCTATGATTTACTCACCATGACCATACTGATGCGCCTGCCCTCCAGCTTGGGAGCTTTTTCTACCTTGCCTGCATCTTCGCAATCTTTGATGATACGATTCATCAATTCATTAGAACCATCTAAGTGTACCATTTCTCTACCACGGAAGTTGATTGTGATTAACACTTTATCTCCGTGTTCCATAAAGTCCCTAATTTGTCGCAACTTAACCTGGATGTCGTGTTCGCTGATTCTTGGTCGCAAACGAACTTCTTTTTGATGGGTCTTGGGTTTACGCTTTTGCTGGACTTTTTTCTTTTGCTGGTATTTTAGCTTTCCATAGTCCAATATTCTACAAACAGGAGGATCTGCTTCTGGGGAAACTTCTACCAGATCAAGCTCGGACTCCTGCGCTAAATGAATAGCATCACTAATGGTTAAAACTCCCAAATTTTTTCCTTCTTCGTCTATCAAAAGAACTTCAGGAACTTTAATCTTCTCATTGATTCTATATTTTTGTTGCTGAGTAATAGACACTCCTCCTAATTGAAGAAATTGCACATCAAAAAGATTTTATAAAAACAAAGATATACTTCAAAAAAGTATTTTATGTCTTTCTGTAATTTTTTTAACAAATTCAAAAGAAAATGTCAAACAAATTACAAACAATCTTGAAAAAGTGTATCAAAAAATTTTCAAAAAGCTACTTTTTTTCTACAAATGGCTCATATTCCTGAACTTGAGATGGAATAACGGAATTTTTTTCGCAAATATAAAGAATACCTTTTTGTAATACTTTGTCTTCAAGATAGTTACATGCGTATTCTTTTCCTCTCTCATCAGAGACAACACGGCGAATCTGTGTTCTTAGCCATTTTCTGACATGGTCTTGGCTTGCTTTGGTTTGTAAAGAATGATACCATTTTTCAAAATCAGGGTATAGTTTAAAAGAATTATGATCGTTATCTGCCAGGCTTTGTAAAAGTTCTTTATGGGATAAATAGTATTGATCCACATACTCTTTAAAGGCATTTTTAGCGTCTAGTTTTTCTTTTTCTTCCAGAAAGGCAGCTTCCTGGTTTTCTTCTTCTTTGACTTCTATTTCAGGATCAATCCCATTGTACTTTAAAATTTTGCCATCACTATCCATTTCATTGTTGATGCACCTTCCATCAGGAAGATAGTACATAGCTATTGTGATCTTTAGCCTGGAATCAGGTCTGTTATTTAAAGCATAAGGTCTTTGCACTGAACCTTTTCCAAAGGTTTTCTGCCCAACCAATACAGCCCTCTTATGATAAGAAAGCGATCCTGCAACAATTTCCGATGCGCTTGCAGAAGAAGAATCCACAAGAATAGCCATTGGATAATAAGGGCGATCTCCTCGTTCCGTGCTGTTATACACTTGTTTGGGAGCTTCTTGCTTATTTCGTCCTTCGCTATAAGCAATCAGCTTTCCTTTGTCTAAAAATTTATCGGCTATTTCAATAGCCGTTTCCAGCCATCCTCCGCCATTGTTTCGCAAGTCCAGGATCAAACCTTTCATTCCATTTCCATAGAGAATTTGTAAGGCATTTTCCATATCCTGGGTTGCTTTTTGCCCAAATTGAGTCAAACGAATATAGCCAATGGACGCAGGAAGCATATCATAAAAAAGACTAGGAATGCGGATGGGCTCTCTTGTTAGAGTAATTTCTTTTTCTTTTGCCCAGCCTGCTCTGTATACAGTAAAGACAATATTCGTCCCCTTTTCGCCTTTGATTCTTTTCTGGAGTTCTTCCATGCTTAGATGGCTTATAGATGTCCCATCTATTTTTAGAATCTGGTCTTTGGAACGTATTCCTGCTTTGTAGGCAGGCCCAGAATATAAAGGTGCGATGACAGTGAACACACCGTTTTGTTTATTCACATAAACACCAATCCCAACATACTCTTCATTGATTGTGCTTTTGATGAAATCATCCCATTCTTTTTCTGTCCAAAAGCAAGAATGGATGTCTGTTTTTTCAGCCATGCCTTTAATGGCTGCATCTATAAGTGTCTGCTCGCTAATGGAATCTCCATAAACATGATATTCCTTGATCTTTTCTACTACTTCCTCTAAAACATCATATTTATTAGGAGTCTTAGCAGGAAGAGATGGTTTTGGCTGAGAAGGCTTGGGTGCATTGCTTAAAAGATTTTCATAGCGATTGATCGTGCTTTCCTGATCCAGCAGAGATCTTGCTAATCTGCCTCTTAGAGAAGGTTCATTCTTGAGCTGTGCCAGAAAAAGCTTAGCCTCGGAAATATCTCCCATCTCCCCTAGAGCCAAAGCAGCAGCAAATCGCAGATCTTCATTGCTTGAATCCAAGAATTCCTTGATGTTTTTTTTCGCCAGGTTGTTTTTTGCCACCTGCCACAACACTTTGGAAATGCTGATTTTTGTGTAAGAATCTAAGGTGTTATCCAGCATTTTTACAAGGCGTTCTTCAATCTCATAATCGCCATAAATGCTTAAAAGATCAGCAGCATAGACAATAGCATCTTTGCTTTTTCCTGTTTCCAGAATTTCCATAAGAAAATGGATGCAATAGTCTTTTTGATCATAGGCAAGCAATGTTTTTAGACATACGATTTTGCCCATGTCCGAAACTTTAGGGATTTGTAGCTTAATGATAGGAACTGCCTTTTCCCCTAAACTTTCCAATCGAGAGGCGGCCTTCCATACATCCATTTCTTTTTTTTGGTCAATTCCTTTTAGATATCTTTCTACCTTTTGCTCTAGCTCCTGAAAAGATTCTTGCTGGCAAAAAAGGCAAGAAGAGAAAAAAATCCAGAAAACAAGGACAAAAATATACGTATCTTTTTGGTGTGTCATATCAAATCCTCTTGGTATTTTTCTATACAGGCTTTTTGCTTTTGTCTTGGGAGTTTTCTGTGTACTCTTTTACTTTTTGTTGTAAAGCACCTGGGTCTAAAGACCGTTGCATCATATCCGCGTATGTGATGCGCTTTGCAATAAAGTGTTCAAACAAGGAATCATCTAATAAAATCATACCAAATTTTCTGCTTGTCTGTATCATGGAATCAATACGGAAAGTTTTATTTTCTCGAATTAAATTGGATATGGCAGGAGTAGAAATCATAATCTCAAAGCAGGCGACACGCCCTTGTTGATCGCATCTGGGAACCAGGAGCTGAGAAATAACAGCAACCAAGGAGCTGGCGATCTGAACGCGGATTTGTTCTTGCTGTTCCTTAGGAAAGGCATCAATGATTCTATCTACTGTGCGAGCAGAACCTGTTGTATGGAGTGTTGCCAGAACCAGATGGCCTGTTTCCGCTGCTGTAATGGCTGCCTGGATAGTTTCCAAATCGCGCATTTCTCCCAGAAGAATGACATCAGGGTCCATACGCAAAGCACGCCGCAAAGCTTCAGAAAAGGAAGTAACATCAATGCCAATTTCTCTTTGAGTAAGAATAGACTTTTTATGAACATGATAGTATTCAATAGGATCTTCTACTGTAACAATATGGCAATCTTGTTCTTCGTTGATAAAGTCAATCATGGTTGCCAAAGTTGTTGTTTTTCCACTTCCTGTAGGCCCTGTTACTAAAATTAAACCCCTTGGCTTGCTCAATAAAGTTTTAATCGTATGGGGAAGACCAATGTCTTCGAAGCTCAACAAACGATTGGAAATCTGTCGGAGAACGAGGCCAACATTGTTTTTTTGCTTAAAAATAGAAACACGAAACCTTGCCTGGTCGCCAAACGCAAACCCAAAGTCCGAACCGCCAGTTTCATTAAGCTCCTGCTGCGCTCTAGCAGAACTAATGCTTTTCATTAAATTTACAGTATCCTCAGGAGTCAAGGCGGGGGTGTTCAAAGGCCGAAGGCGACCATGAAAACGGATTATAGGAGGTCGTCCCACAGAAAGATGCAAGTCCGATCCTCCCTTATCTACCATCACTTGAAGTAATTGATTGATTTCTACCAAGGCAACCTCGCTTTATTGTGAAAAATTTACAATGTCACTAAAGGCAATGGCGATGCCTCTTGTGGTAAAGCCACTCTCTTTAATACTTGTTTTCCTGCCGTAAGCAATAAGATCATACTGCTGATTTGCCTGCCGATATTTTTGCATTTTTCAGCCGATGGGCCTTCTGGATCGTCTAATGCTTCCTGGCCGCCTAAGACACCAGTAAAACTACCCTGAACTACCATATTTAGATTGATCATGGTTTCAAAAATAGCCTGCAACTGGCTATAGCAGTTTCTCGCAGGATAAGATGGATCGCGAGCGACAAAGGCCGCGCCTAATTTTTCTTTCATATCTTCAGAAAATCGACACATAATATCCAGAACGCCTTGAATATCAATAGGCAAATTAGGTGTGCTTCCTACAGAACCAATGATAATCGCGCCTGCTTCTTTTAACTGCTCTGCCTTTACATCTTCCCCGCTAATAATTTCAATTCTTGCTCCTTGTTCATACGCTCCTGTAGAAATCAACAAAGCAAGATCATTCGCTATAGGATTATGAGCAGGATGAATCATTAAAATTTTGGGTGCCTGGAATCTTGCCATGACTGGCTCTAGCTCGTTGAGCAAATCTGTAGGCGTTTCATATCTTTGTTCTTTTTCTTTTGCCATCATTTTTTCGATGATATGGCATGTATACTCTCCAATTACAGCACGCCTTTCCTGGGGTATAACAAGCTGCTCAATCAAATGCTTACGCAAAATTTCCGATGCAGTTTTTCCAGTAAAGGGAACTTTCCCAATCACCATGTGGTACAGCGTTGCGCCAAGAGAATATATGTCGCTTCGTGTATCAATATCAGCAAGCCCTCTGCATTGCTCAGGAGACATGTAATAAGGAGTCCCTAAAGTGGTGCCTTTTTTGGTTAGCAAATCAATATTGGAAACCTTGGCAAAGCCCAAATCGCAAAGCTTGATAACACCATGATGGTTGATCATGATATTCCCTGGTTTAATATCGCGATGTATGATCTTGTGCTTTGCAGCATGTTCCAATGCTTTCGCCGTTTGATAAGTCACATTCAGCGCAAATGGAACGGCCAAATACTTTTCTCTCCGCATGATTTCCAGAATCGTTTCCCCATTGATGTATTCCATCGCAAAGAAATAGATTCCATTCCAGGAGCCAGCATCATAGCCAGCAACGATATTTTCATGGTTTAGCTTTCCTACTGCTTTAGCTTCGGCCAGAAAACGTTTGACATAAGTCTCATCGTCTGTCAGCTCCGATGCCAAAATTTTTAAAGCAACAATGCGATCCATGCTAACCTGGCGGGATTTATACACTGTTCCCATTCCGCCTTTGCGGATTTTTTTGACAATCTCATATCCCTTAATCTCAGGAAACACCTCCTGCTCGCCTTCCAGATCTGTCCTGAGTCTTTTGAGCTGAGTGATAGTAATCACTTTCCTCTGGAGCAAAATTTCGCCCAAGCTAACTTCTTGCCCTTCTGCCCTCAGCTTTTCCTGTACAATCAAAGCCTCGTCAATATCCTGTTGAGCAGCATATCCTCTTACCAATACATTCTTTTCTAAAAGAGCATCGTCAAGGATAGGGATAGTTTCGTTTGTCTTTTTTAACGACGATGAAATTTCCTCATTTGTAGGCATTGAACTCCCCTATTATAAAAAAAACTTGTTTTTAATTCTTTTCCATAAATATTTATCAATGCATTTTAACAAAATAGTGAAAAACTGTCAAAATGAAAGTTATTTTATTTATGCCTAATGCTAACTCTTTACGCATTATCATAAGAAATTTATCTAACATATTGAAAAAGCAATAGAATAGAAACAAGAATTAAATAACTTACCCACACGTTATGTTTTCTCGCAAAACTCTGCGAGTTATTTTGACAATAGCCTGTTTAATGAAAATTCCAATTGTTTGGGGTCGATTGGTTTTGTGAGATAATCATCCATGCCAGCGTCAAGGCATCGATTTTTTTCTTCTTGTTGAGTGCTGGCGGTTAGGGCAACAATCGGAGTATGGCTCTGGGAGCTTTGTTTTTGTTCATATTGGCGGATTTCTCTGGAGGATTCATATCCGTCTTTGTTGGGCATCTGGATGTCCATTAGGATGAGATCAGGCTTATGCTTTATCATAAGTTTGATGGCTACTTCTCCGTCTTCTGCTTCCAGGGTTTTGGCTTTAGGGAATATTTTCGAGACAATGGACTTGAGCAAAACCCTGTTCATTTCAAAATCTTCTGCTATTAAAATAAGGGGCTGAAGCTTATTCTTGGATGCAAAAATTGTTTCTGGCTCAAGGAGTTCTTCTTTGCTATTTCCTTTTCGACAAATAGAAGAAAGGCATTCGAATAGCTCATAAACTTTGATGGGTTTGCCTATTCTATAGTCTATTTTTAGCTCCTGGTATTTTCCCTCTATAACGTCTTCTGCATCTATCGTGCTTTGCAATAGAATTGTGGCTTTTGGGTCTATGCTAAAGTGGGATTTTTTTTGGATGATCTGGATGGTTTCTAATCCATTGAGATAGGGCATGATCTGATCTACTATAAGCACATCAAAGGATCTTGTTTTTTCAATATATTTTAACGCCTCTATGCCATTGTCAAAAGCATGCACCTGGATATTCCATTTCTGGAGTATATCCTGCAATAAATTTCTGCTCTTCTGATGGTCGTCTATTATTATGATTTCTTTTAGTTTTTCTATTTTTTTTAGATCATACTCTTCTGTTTTTTCAAAGGGTTTTGAGATGCTAAAGAAAAAGCTGCTCCCTTCTTCTGGTTTGCTGGACAATTGCAATTGTCCTCCCATCTTTTCTACCAACATACTAGAAATAACAAGGCCAAGTCCTGTACCACCAAACTTTCTGGTAATGGAAACATCTGTCTGATAGAATGCTTTGAATAGTTTGTTTTGGTGTTCTTCTGAAATTCCAATTCCTGTGTCGCGCACCATAAAAGAAAAATTGCCTGTATTTCCTTCGGTGGAGCATTGGATAGATATTTCAATTTCGCCTTTTTGCGTAAATTTTGTGGCATTCCCAAGAAGGTTCATTAAAATTTGCTTTAACCGCAGAGGGTCTACAAAGATAAATCTGGGAACATCGGGTGCTATATTGATCAACACTTCGAGACCTTTTTTCATGGCAGCGTATTTGATAATATCCGTGGACTCTTCTACCAATTGTACAAGATCGGTCTTGATTTCTTCTAACTCTAGTTTTCCTGCTTCTATTTTGGAAAAATCCAATATGTCATTGATAATCCCTAGCAGAAGATGGGCCGATGTTTTGGCATTTTGAATATACTTTCTTTGTTCTACTGTAAGATTTGTACTCATTAGCAAGTCAATGAATCCCACGACTCCATTCAAAGGTGTACGGATTTCATGGCTCATGCTGGCAAGAAAATTTGACTTTGCTTTGTTGGCTTTCTCTGCCTCTAGTTTGGCATCTCTTAATCCTGTCACATCCACGCTATACTCTACAACCCCCAGAGCAGATCCCTGGTATAGAATAGGAAAGAGATAAATTTGCAAAGCTTTTCCTGTCAATTCCTCACGAGGGTCGTTGGGTTCTGTTACTTCCAGGAGAGGCTTTTGGCTTTCCAATACTTCCTCGATTTTGCACCAGGGGCAGGGAGAATTTCTTTGCATGAGGACATCATAGCATTTTTTACCTGAAACATCCTGCAAATGGTTTTCACTTTGTGCTTTGTTTTTGAGGTTGTTATGGTTCATGGTGATGATATCATAGTTAGGGGCAATAACATTGAGCATTCCAGGCAAGGAATCAATGATGGATTGCAGCATCACCTGGTTTTCTCTAAGCTTGTCTTCTGCCTTTTTTTGCTCTGTGATGTCTGTAAAAATGGCATAAACCTGGTATGGCTGAGTTTCTCCCTTTTTGAATTGGGGCATGGAATTGACCAAAATCCATCGGTAACCTTGCTCTATAGGATTATAAATGCCCATAAGCCCATTATAGACTGCCTGTCCTGTCTTTAAAGTAATCATGGCTGGATGCTCTTCGCCAGGAAAAGGACTCCCGTCTTTACGGATGGCTTTCCATCGGGAGTCATAAGAGGTTCTTCCGAAAATTTGATCCATGCTTAAGCCTAGTATTTTTAAAGCAGAGCTGTTGGCGGATATAATATTGCCGTCCATATTCTGATAAATAACGCCTTGTCCCATGGTTTCGTACAAATGGCGATAGAGTTCTTCTGTTTCCCTTTCTTTGCTGAGATCTACGATAGCACTTCGGATCATAGTATTCGATCCATCTTGCCAGAGATTGCTCTCAATCTTTACAGGGTATACTTGTTTCATGCCTTTGATCTCTATCTGGCAGCTATGGGGTTCTCTTTTTTTTAAAATGGATTGGATATGGAAATAGAATTTATCCTGGCTTTCTGGATCAATAAATTTTGTGATGGAAGGGGTTTCATCGTTTTTCTTAGAAGCTTTAGGAATGCCAGCCATAGACCAAAACAAACGATTAGCGGAATGTATATTGAGATCGCAATCATAAATCACATAGCCAATAGGTGCATCTTCGAACAAGTCAAAAAAATGCTTTTTGGAAATTTCTAAATCTTGTTGGATTCTACATAGCTCGTCGTTTTGCACCTCAAGTTCATGGTAGTATATATTGAGTTCTTCCATTAATTCATCCATGCTTTTATTGGCAAGATCTTGTAATGGTTTCTTTTCTTTTAGCTTTTCTTCAATTCTTTTTTTGATATCGGCTAAAAAAGAATTATCTTTCACCTTAAATTACTCCTATAGTAAAAACAGCACCTTCAAAAAGTTGATTAGAATTCATAATGGGGCTTCCATGGATATGGAGCAATGCTTTTTGTTTTCCTGGGATTTCTATATAATGTCGATAGCTATCGACGTTTTTCAGGCTTTTTTTAATGATGGCAAAAGGAAGTTCCTCCGAAGGAATGCTTTTGCCATGAACATCGGTAATCTTCCATTCACTTGCATCGTATGTTCTTCTTATGATTTGCTCTTTTGTGATGCCTAAAATTTCTTCTGCTTTTTTATTTGCATAGATAATTGTACCTTCTTTGTTTAATAAGGTTTGAGCAATAGGGCTATTTTCTAAAACTTTTTCTAAAAGATCTTGTTTATGATGCAGTTCAGATTCTAAATTCTTTAAATCGCTTATCTCTATTACTGTGCCAGCCATCTTTGTTGGTCTATCATTCTGATTTTTTTCAACAATATTCCCTGTTTTGTAGTACCATGAGTATGTTCCCTGTTTCTGCCTGATTCGATATGTTATTTCCCATGAAGGCACTTTTCCTGCCAGATAGTCTTTTTGGGATTGGATAACAGCTTTATGGTCATCAGGATGAATGATGCTTATAAGCTGCTCCATGCTTTTAGGAAATTCTTCTACTGTATAGCCAAGCATAGTGGCTTTTCTGTCGTCAAAAACGATTTTGTCTGTAAGCAAGTTCCATTCCCACCATGCCATTCTTCCCGCATCCAGAGCAAAGCCAAGTCTCTTGGATGCAAGCTCTGCTCTTTTATGCTCTCTTGTAAAATGAGTGATGTCTATAAAAAGAACCAAAATTCCTTCTACTGAGTTGAATTCTGTACGGTAAGGCCGTATCCTGAGCAAGTAGGTTATATCATTCTCCCATGCTATTTTTCTATCTATAGGCTGCAAAGTTTCCAAAACTTTATGGATGTCTTCCATGAAAGAAGGGCTTAAGTTTTGTAGAGATATATGCTTGATAGGACGGCCTATATCTGATAGCATAATGTTAGTGATGCTGGACACAGAAGGTGTTATTTTACGAATGCAGAGGTTTTTGTCAAGATATAAAGCACCCACTTCTGTGTTGCGCAAAAGGTTATTTATATCGTTGTTGAGAGAAATAAGCTCTTGTATTTTTTCCTGGTATTCTGAGTTAACTGTATATAGCTCTTCATTTACAGACTGTAGCTCTTCGTTAGTGCTTTGGAGTTCTTCATTGGAAGCAATCAGCTCCTCATTGCTAGACTGGAGTTCCTCATTGGACGTTTCTAATTCTTCTACTGTGGATTGAAGGCTTTCTTTGGTAAACTTGAGTTCCTTTTCCAAATCCGCTATTTTATCGCAAATTTGGTGGCATTCTTTTTGTTCTTGGGAGCTAAGAAGAATTTTTTTCTCTATTTCGGTTTCTATGGGTTTGCAGGTAAAACTAATAACATAAAAATAGGATTTTTCAACTTTTATCTTGCGGCCTTCGATGGTGATTTTTTTATTTTCAAATCCTTTTATTCCTAGAAGATTTTCAAAAGCTGCATCGCTATCATTGCGTTTTATTTTCCTGAGAATGGTGCTGACAAATAGAGACAAATCTTGAGAGAGATTGCTGAAAAGATTTTGAGAAAACCTTCCTGGCTGTAATTTAACAAAGGGAGAAATATCGTTGATTACATGGAGAATATTTTCGTTCTCATCAACAACGAGGGAAGCTGGCAAAAACGAAGACATAATCCCATCCATAAGCCGCTCGAACTTGATTCCTTCGACATACCTTGTTTTGTTGCTCACAGATCTCTCAATCTCAGAAACGCTTTGGAGCAATGGCATATTGTTTACAATATAAGGCTTATAGCCTGGAACATATTTATAGATTTTCCATTTTATATCTATGCATTCAAAGGCATTGTCCATTTCGCCTACTGTTTCGCTGCTGCCCATGAACAGAAAGCCATCAGAGTTGATGCTGTAGTAAAATATGGAGAGGATTCTGTTTTGTACATCAGGCTTGAGATAAATAAACAAATTGCGGCATACAAGCAAGTCTAGTTTAGAAAAAGGAGAATCTTTTAACAGGTTATGCGTCGCAAAAACGATCATCTTTCTTATTGTATCATTTACCTGATAGCCATTGCTGGTACGTATGAAATATTTTCCAGACAAAGCGGGATCTACATCTGCCATAATGCTGTCGGGGTAAATTCCTTTGCTGGCATGCTCAACAGAATTTTTGTCTATGTCTGTGGCAAAAATTTTTACTTCGCATTCTAAAGCATTGTTTTCTAAATATTCATTCACCAATATAGCCAGAGAGTAAACTTCTTCTCCTGTGGAACAGCCCGCTGACCATATTCTGCATGTTTTTTTCTTTGTAATCCAGGGCAAAACGTTTTTTTTGATGCTTTCAAAGGCATCGTTATCCCTAAAAAACCTTGTAACTCCAATCAAAAGCTCGCGGTAAAGAGTGTCTTTTTCTTTATCCGATTCTGATAGAAAAATAAGGTATTCCTCTAATGTATTGAATCGGTTGATGCTGACTCTGCGTTCCAACCGCCTGATGATGGTATTTTCTTTGTAAAAAGAAAAATCAATTCCGCTGAAATTTCTTAAAATAATAATAATTTTTGTTAGCGTGTCGATATTGCCTGATAATACATTGTCTAAAGTTTGCGTTTTATTTACCAAGGGATGTTTGATAAAGTTTACCAAGGCTTCTGGCATTTTGTCAGGAGGAAGAATATAGTCTACAAGCCCTGTTGATATGGAATTTCTAGGCATCCCACCGAACTTGGCACTTTGTTCATCTTGAACCATAACCATTCCGCCTGCCTCTTTGATGGCTCGGATGCCTAGTGTTCCATCGCTGCCTGTACCAGATAAAACAATTCCTATAGCATTTTTGCCTTTGTCCATAGCAAGGGATCGGAAAAAAATATCCACAGGCAAGTTCAGACCTTTCCTGATTCCTTGCTCTTCCAAATAGATTTTGTTATGGAACAAAATAATATTTTTTCTTGGTGGGATCAAATAGATATTGTTAGGCAGAACAGGAGTGCCATCTCGTATAATTTGTATAGAAATAGATGTGTATCGAGCTAAAAGCTCATCCATTAAACTTTTATAGTCTGGAGAAAGGTGTTGTATGACGACAAAAGCCATATTGGTTTGCAATGGCATATTTTTGAAAAATTCCTGCAATGCCTCCAGCCCACCAGCAGAAGCTCCAATGCCAACAACAGTGGTGTTATCTGGAACATCTTTTGGATTACTTGGCATATTTTATCCTTTTTATAATGTCCACGAAAAACACGAAATGAACGAAAACGCTTCAAAAAATTTCAACCATTCATTTTCGTGTCTTTCGTGTTTTTCGTGGCCCTTCTTTACAATCTTCTCTTCGTGTTCTTCGTGGTGAAATCGTTTTTTCTTTAGATATGTATATCCTTTCAGGCCAAAGATTAAACCCTTTTCCACTTTTTATTTGATGATGATTCTTCCTTCCACTCCTGGTTTGATGTCAGGGTGGACTTTGAGATAGTTTTCCATGATTTTCAGCATTGGCTCTGGGCAAACATAGAGAACAGGATAGTCTTTTAGCATGACATAATCATCGCCACCGCCTGTAATGTAATCTAGGGTAACGACTTTGTATTTTTTGTCCTGAACTAATGGCTCTCCAAGGACTTTTATTTCGGTTACCCTCGAAAATTTAGGCAAACGGGTATCAAAGCTAAAGGTAAGACCTGCGACTTGCAGAAAAGCACCGCTGATTTTTTCATACTGGGCAACGGAATTCTCTAAGACTTCCTTAAGGATATCGCCACGAAGAGAAATTTCTACGATTTTGTTGTTGTATGGCAAGCAATTGCGCAAAATTTCTTTTGTGACTGGGCCAGGAGGGATAGAGCTGCGGATGCAACCGCTGTTAATCAGGGCAACTTCAGCACCCTGCCTTGTTTCTAGCAGTATATCAGCAAAAAGGTTTCCCAGATTGGTTTCTTTTTGTCTTATATCCTGATAATCGCCGTGTAAATGCTGTTTGTTTTCAAAAATAACCTCATTCATTTCTTTTTCTTGTTTCTGGCATTCTTGTATAAAAGCAAGAGCTTGTTCATCAGGAGATAAGCCAATGCTATCCTCTCCTTCTGGCCCGATTTGGTAGATTTTGGGCATAGTACACTGCCAGGAATCTTGCATTTTTAAAATTTCGATCTCGCCGATTTCTTTGCCTTTTTTGCTATTGATTCTGCTAATCAGAACATTTCCTTTTCGTGCCATCAGGTGGGTTGGGTCTACATCGTATCTGCCTAAAATCAGACCTATCTTAGGGTAAGCCTCTGCAAGAAGAATATCTTTTTCATAGCGCATGTTGCTTAGTACGATAATAATGTCCACTTTCCCTTCTATTTCTTTGAGGCAAAGCCCGCATTCACGGATAGGATCGCGGAAAGTCAGTCCTTTTATCATTTCTGGGACTACCTGAACAGCCGATTCTTCTGTCGTGAGACCAATGATTCCTATTTTTATGCCATTGATTTCTCGAATCAGGTAAGGTTCAAACAATCGCTTTTCCCCTTCATATACATTGGCACTTAAAATGGGAAAAGAGATCTTTTCTATGCGTTTTTTTATTCCTTGCGCGCCATAGTTTAACTCTAAATTTCCTAAAGCGCTGGCAGAAAGATTGAGCATATTGAGAGCAGGAGTGATGTCTTTTGTATCGCTTATGTCGCCCGAAAGCAAATCGCCTGTAGAAAAAATCATGGTATAAGGAGAAGTTCTCTTTTTGGTTAAAGATACAATCCAGGCTAGACCTCCGCTTTTTTTCCCAGCATCCATAAAAGGCAGAAGTGTGCCTTCCCATGATCCAAGGTACAGAATGCGGATTCTTTCTTCTTTTGGGCTTTTGTTATCTACTTTAGGAGCTTCTATGGAAGCTGTTTTAGTAGCTTCTACAGATGGTTCTACTTTTGGAATTTCTACGGTTGCTTCTTTTTTTTCCTTTTTTTCTTCCTTAAGAACCAGGGATGGCGATGATATTGAAGGCTGTATTTCTTGTTTGCTTTTGCATCCCATGAATATTATAGGAAACAAGAATAAAAAAAATAAAAAATTTCTATGAATAAAATACATATTTCCCTCCCCTTTCACCCAGGGCTTTGCCCCATAGCTGTCAATTTAAGATATAAGACTATGTTATTTATAAACTTAAAACTAAACCTAGACCTAACCATAAACGTAAATCTGGGCTTGAATAAAAAATTACTCTAAGTTCAAACTAAAAACTAGGCTTGCGTTTAAGTTTAGGTTTAGGTTTTGCATCGCGTTACGCTTAAATTGGCAGCTATGGGGCTTTGCCCTCGGCTGTGTATAAAACCCTTTCAGCGTAAAAAATTGCATCGAAAATTGACATAATTTTTTGTATTCAATACAAGCTAGAATCGCATAAACCTTTGCAGAATAAGCAGTTCTGTGATAACAGCATCTGCTTCAGTCTGCGGCAATACCAATATTTACGTTCAATATATTCTAAGATTTTTTTAGGCGGCCAGACTGTACTGTAATTTTAAAGAGCTTCTTCTGGATTTCTGGGGAAAATACTTGTTTGCCCCCTAGCTTCCATTGCCATTGGCTTTTTTCATTAGGAATATTCATTCGGATTTTAATCCCTGTTGCTTCATCTACATTAAGAAGCCCTAATACATCTTGCATTTGCGCGATTGCGTAAAGAACTTCCTCTGAATGCCAAAGGAGGGATATTACTTTCCAATGCACTGCTTCTCTTGTATGAGCAAAACCAAGATGGAAATCCAGATATTTTTCAAAAACTTCTTTTTCTTCCTGAGTCCTGTTGTCGTTTTCAAACCACCCCATTAAAGTCTCATTGTCGTGAGTGCCAGGGTAGAAGACACGCTTTCCTGTGCTCTCTGCATTGTGGGGGAGGAACTCATGAGATAAGAAAGGAAGAAGGCTGTCTCCTGGATAGTACAGGCGTTCCCAATCTTCCTGGCTGTTGAGGCTTCTTTCGTTTCCTCTCAAATAAGAAAAAGGAATGCATTCGCTATGGCTAACTCGATAGTAAAGATTTTTCCATGGCCCAAACTGGAATATACCCATGCCTGGAGCATCCAATGCTTCTCTCAAATCATTGACTTCTTTTGTGATTACGCCTAGGTCTTCTGCAATCACAGGCATTTTGTCTACATCCATGCCTAGATGATAGGCTACATGCTTAAAAAGATACAGTCCAGGGCCTTTTTTCCATGCACCGAACTGGGATGTTTTGACTATCTGACCATCAGCTTCTCTGATTTCATAGCGATTTGCTGGAACTTCCCAATAGCCTGCAAATCCACGGAAATGGTCTATTCTAACTTCATCGAAAAGGCTAAACTGGTGTTTTAATCGGTTTGTCCACCATTCTAATGCCGCAGGGTTAAGCTGTATTTCTTCCTGGTCCCAATACCAGCGATAGATGGGATTTCCCCAGAATTGTCCATATTTAGGAGAAAAATAATCAGGGGGAACGCCAGCATAGCAAAGCTGGTTGCCTTCTTCATCTAGCTTGAAGACATTTTTATTCGCCCAAACATCCGCACTATCAGGGGCTACATAGATGGGGCAATCACCGATAATTCTTATATCTAAATCTTTGGCTATGGACTTTAAACCATACCATTGCTCGCAAACAACCCATTGCAAAAAACGGTAGAAATCAGCACTTTCAGAAATTCTCTGATATGTCATAAGGCTTTCCAAAGACCATTTTGCCATATCGCCTGCTTCTGTCTGCCAGGAATCTATAGTTCCAGAAAATGTATTTTTATTATGAAGTCTTTGGAATTCATTCAATTTTTGATAAAAAAGATCCTTATCTTTGAATTCTTCTGACCACTGAAACCAGGTTTCTCTGCTTTTGTCGCCAGAATATACTTCCTTGATTCCCATGAAAAAAGCATAGTCTTCCAGCCAGTAAGACTCACTTGCTATGAATTTTTGAAATTTTGTATTGTTTGTAAGTTTTTTTTGCTTGAAAGTCTGGTATGCTTTTCTCAGAAGAGGCATCTTTTGTTCCCAGAGCAATCCATAGTTGATTTTATTGGGGTTTTCCCAGTCGAATTTGTGGTAGTATTCCTCTATTTCTTCTTCTGTCAAAAGTGGCCTATCTGGATTAGATACCAAATCATGTAAATCAATATAGTTAGGGCTAATAGCAAAGGCCGATGGAGAATAGAAAGGCGAATCATCCACTATTGTTGTCCCCATAGGCAAAACTTGCCATATTGTTTGCCCTGATTCCTTCAGTTGTTTGAGGAATTCTTTTGCTACACTTCCAAAATTTCCTATATCTTTTCCTGGCAAAGAAGACACAGGAACTAAAATCCCACTAATTCTCTCTTTTAACATTACTTTTAAAACTCCTTCAGACTAGTTAAATGTGCGTTGTACAAGATCTATATTACCAGAACAGATACAATCTGCGGCTATATCGTTTTAGTTTAGCGAAAACTGATCATAAAAGCAAGAAGGAAAACGTTATATCTTTTTGGTTTCAAGCCAATGCCAAATATGATTTATCAATTATCAATTTTCCTTTGGTTTGTTAGCTATTTTTTAGCAAATATCTTAAAGCTGTTTCCATATCAGGATGAATAAACGAATATCCTGTTTCCAGAAGCTTTGCGGGCATAGAACGAATGCTGTAAAGAACCAGCTCTTCTCCCATTTCTCCAAGCATTATGCGAGGCGCCATGTTTGGAATGAAAAAAACAGTAGGCCGATTCAAAATTTTTCCGAGCAATTTGCTAAACCCTTCATTTGTAATTGGTTCAGGTGCTACTAAATTTACTGGCCCTTGTATTTTTTCGCAAATAAGACAATGATGGATCGCGCTTACAGCATCGTCAAGAGAAATCCAGCTTACATACTGCTTGCCATTGCCAATCGGGCCGCCTAAGCCTAATTTAAAAGGAATAAGCATTTTTTCCAATACTCCACCTTGTGGGCTTAAGATAATGCCGAATCTTAAAGAAGCCACTCGGATTCCTTTCGCTTTAACGGACTGGGTTTCTTTTTCCCATTCCTGGCAAACATCTGATAAAAAGCCCTTGCCTTTGGGCGATTCTTCTGTTAGCTTTTTGTCTCCCTGGTTGCCATAAAATCCGCATGCTGAGGCACAAAGCCACATCTTGGGAGGAGTTGTCATCTCAGAAAATGTTTTTGCTAACAAACGGGTGGATAATACCCTGCTGTCCAGGATTTTTTTCTTTTTCTCTTTTGTCCATCTTTCATTTCCAATGTTTTCACCAGAGAGGTGTATGGCTGCGTCTATGGGCGGTAGCTTTCCTATGATGCCTTTCTCTGGATTCCAATATACCGTATTTTCTCCTTTGTTTTGTGTGCGAACAAGAGAAATGACTTCATGCCCCTTTTGTTTTAGGTAAAAAACAAGATTCTTTCCTAAAAATCCTGATGATCCACTGACCAAAACCTTCATTTTCTTTCCTCCTGGTCTTTTTGTACAAAGAAATTTTTATTTGGGGGAAAATTTTTACAAAAATTTTCCCCCAAACCACCTTTAAAAACTTTTATATATTTATTAACGCTTATTGACTTAGCTCCTAATTTTAAAATCACGAATGACACGAATAACACAAATGACACGAACAAGATGATCTATTCGCGCTATTCGTCCATTTGCAAAATTCGTGATAAAATACTTTTCTGATGTATCCAGATTAGGTATGTGTTCAAAAGTTTTTGTACCTATTGTAACATATTGATAAAAAATAATTAACCGCAGAGTCGCAAAGGTCGCAGAGGAATTATATAATT
>JABWCH010000439.1 GCA_013359215.1 Candidatus Brocadiia bacterium
ACGGCTACACTTGCGGCAATTTTGTCACTTTCTCCTTGCTCTCCGAGTGCCTCAAAATTTTCGCCTAAAATTATTTTTCGGATAGGCTCTTATGTCTACTTTTTTACAGCAAAAGGAATATCCCAATTGCTCTGCTTGTATGCAGCTTCTTGCTTGCTTTTTCCATGGTTGTCTTGTTTATCTGGCCCAAAGGAATAAATTCTATAGCCATTTTCCTCTTTTTGGTATGCAAAATCATTTCCACTGTAAGGATCTTGGGGAATTTCTGTTAGATATTTTGGGATAATATCCTGAAGTTTTTCAGGCAAAGAGGCATTTTCTATACGATAGCTTTCAACAGCCAGGGAAAGCAAAGCGGCTTTGCTCTTTAGTATTGCCTCCAGTTCTGTTTTTACTGTAGCATTTAATGCAGGTATAAGCATAGAGCAAATATGATAGGAGCTAGAGGATATTTCTTGCAAGGATGCTTCTAGCTTAGGAAGCTCAGAAACCCTTTTCTTTAAAGGAAGCTTTGTTAGCTTTATCACATCGTGCATGATGGTTAGATATTTGCGGTATTCTTTCCCAAAACCGCCTGTGATTCTATACCACCATAGCCCTGCCTTTCCCATGCTAATCTCAGGAGCAGACTTTCCTGCTAAAAGCCTTTCAAATATTTCAATTCCCATGCACATTTCCCCTGTAAAACTTTTTTCCAGACTTTGCACTTTTTCCAGATCTTCTAAAGCTACTTTTAGGACAGAAATATCTTTTTGATCCAAAGACAAACGGCCTATTAGAATTTCCATGGTAGACAATGCTGTGGATTGCATCCGAATCGCGATCATAGGAGATATTAAACAGGGAATTTCATAATGAAACCGAGCTAATTTTAGCATAGCAACCGTTGCATCAATGGCTTCTTGCTTTTCCTTCTTCGCTATATGAAGGATAGCCTTAGATTGAAGGAGAACTAAGGATTTCATCATTTTAATAAAGGGAGGCAATACAGTCGAGTATCCAAAAGTAAAGTTTATTTTAAAACGACAAAAATTCTTTTGTGTTCCTTTGTATATTTCTTCTAAAGGCAGCTTGTTTTTTTCAATATATTCCAAAAGGTCTTTTTGAGTTTCATTCGAAAAAGGATCATCGGAAATTATTTTTTGCAGCTTACTAAAATCATTGTTGTCATTCATCATAGTAAAGGCTTTATCGAAAAAAAATGCTGCATTCTCTGAGGAAATTTCTATCATAGGATAATGCTGTGCCTGTAATTTTTCCAGGGTAGTCACTAGTCCTGATTTTATAATAGCATCTAGCTCTTCTTGTTGGGATAACGCTATACAAGAACATAGTATGTATAGGAATAAAAGAATATATATCCTCATAGTTTTTTTTCCTCCTGTTCAAACGTAAGAGCAAAAACCACCATAAAAACCAAAAATTGCCAGAATCGCAACCATGCTTTTTGTTCTGATGTTTTTTGCCAAAGTACTTTGGCGTATCTCTTAAGATCAGGCAGCAAATACAACATACTATCGACTTCCTTTGCATAGCAACCTCTTTGGTTTTTAAGATAGTGTTGTAATTTTTTCATCAGAAAGGGAGAAAGGACACAATACCAGAGTAAAAAAACGCAAACAATTCGCAAGATTATATACCATACAGTATTTTGATTATATACGGCAGGTGCAAGAAAAGCAAGGATTGTGCTTATGATGGCTAACGTCAGCAAGAACCTGGGCAATCTTCTTTTTCTAAGAGGTCTTTTGGGATCTTGAGATTCACCAGAAAGCCAAATTTTATGGAAATCTTTTTTGCATTCAGCAACGGGCTTTTGGATCATCTCTAAAACCGATTGGGGCAGCTTTCCCGCAAGCCATCCAAACGCAGCACCTGAGATTGCATGGATGAATATATAGGTTATAATCAACCAACAACTGGCACTAAAATTAGAGTTAAAGGAAGTAATGCCAAACCATTGTAAAATATGGATAAAAAAAAGATCAATCGACTCCCACAATGACTTGCCATACAGGATAGTAAGTACCAGAATTTTTTGACAAGATGTTTGCAAAAGAGCCGTTATCCCAAAAAGAAAGGCAGATAGGCGGAAGTTTTGGATAATACTAAAAAAGATTGCACCTGCCAGAGCCTGGAAGGCGACAGCAAAATAAGCAGCCAGGGGAGAGAAGGGACTCACAGCAGCCTTGATAATCAAAACTAGGATGAGTGCCTTGCCTATAGCAAGCCATTTTTTTTCAGCAAAAAAAGCAATCATGGCAATCAGCATAATAGCAAAGCCACCCACGATCAAACCTGAAAAAGGAGTTTTCAGGATGTTCAGAATCCCCCCAAGCCCAGCTTCATTCAATGCCCACAAAGCAGTCAATCGATCTACATAGCGAGAAGAACAGGGCATTTCCTCTGTCATATTTTAATCCTATGCTCATTGGCATATATAGTAAATTCTTCATTCCGAGCAAAGCCTATGAGAGTAATGCCTATTTCCTTTGCCAGACAGACAGCATGGTGTGTTGGCGACCCTCTGGAAATGGTAACAGGAATATTAGCTCGTTTTGCCTTGAAAAGTATCTCGGAAGATGTTCTTCCTGAACGAACCAACATCATATTCTCCATTGTGCGGGAGTTCATCAAGGCTTTTCCCATGGCTTTATCGACAGCATTATGTCTGGCAACATCTTCGCAATAGTATTGAACGCCTTTATCCACATCGAACAAGGCTGCTATGTGTACGCCCCCTGTCTCTCGAAATACAGTAGATATACCTGATACCCACTGGCCTGCTGAGATAACAGATTGTGCTGATACAACCATCTCAGAAGTGCAGGGAGTGCGTAAACTAATTTCATGAACATTGGTGTACATCGCGCACTTCCCGCATCCTGGTGTATAAAGGCGAGTTCTTAAAAGCTCTGGATCAGGATCATGCTCAAGGCTTACGCAAGCTACCCAGCGTGTTGTATCGCAGACAAAGCTTTGTACTTCATCTGCGCTTTTAATGAATCCTGATGTAAAGAGATAGCCATAAACAAGCTCTTTCAGATCCGATGGGCTTGTCAGAAGAGTGGCGAGTTCCATATCGTTAGCCACAATAGTCAAGGGAATTTCCGTAGCAACGCGAACCTTGACTGGCATGGATTTGTTTTCTAAAACCCGCCATGCGTCTGTTTCCATATAAAAGCCAAATTCTGTCTCTTCTTTCATGTTTGCGATTTCTTTCTCCAGGCGTATCTAAAAAACTTCGGGATATCCAATGTTGACAAACATATTTTCTAATTGATGCTTATGGGTCAATTCCATATTCGCCAGGTTGTCAAACATTTTTTTTGTACTGGCATCTGCGGATGCAGAGGATAAAGCCCGATAGAATTCGACTGCTTGCTGCTCTTTTTTCATAGCAAGAGCAATCGCATCGACTGGCTTCATCTCTATGCTTAGCTTTGCCAGTTCTTGAGTTTCTGCTATCTTCCAATCAGAAGAGGGTGCTGAGATTTTCATAAGCAAAGTGGGGTCTATCCTGAATTTTTCCAGCAATTCATAATGCCCCATCTCTTCTTTGGCAAGCTTTTCAAAAATGCTTTTTACATTGGTATCTTTTACTTTTTTAGCAGCAGAAGTATAGAATTCGTATGCTTCTGTTTCACGACGTACTGCAATGGAAAAGAGCTGCTCTATTTGCTCTAGTTTCATGAAAATTCCTTTCTACCGTTTTTTGATAACACCTCTTA
>JABWCH010000440.1 GCA_013359215.1 Candidatus Brocadiia bacterium
AAAGTTTTTAAAGGGGGTTTGGGGGAAAATTTTTACAAAAATTTTCCCCCAAATAAAAATCTCTTTGCGTAACTCCTATTATTTAATTCCGATTCCTTATCATCCCAAAATCTGCAAAAGGATTTCTTTTACCTTTTCTGCGTCAGCCCTGCCCTGGCTTTCTTTCATCACGCTTCCCATGATAGAATTCAGGACATTGGGTTTGGCTTTATATTCCTCTGCCAGATGAGGTTTCTGAGCGAGAACCTTTTGGCAAAATTCCATGATTGCTTTGTGGTCTGTGATTTTTTCTTTATTTTGGATAAAGCAGGAAGCTTTTTGCCCGCTAGTGATCATTTTGTCCAAAATTTCTTTTCCTGCTTCTCGGTTGATTTTTTTATTGCTCACAAGCTGCAATAGCTCAGAGAGATTTTCAGGCGAAACAGGAAACTGGGCAATGCTCAGGTTTTTTTCATTCAAATAGGTATAGACTTTACCTTTGATCCAGTTCATCAGCTCTCTATAGTCTTGAAAATTTTTGGCACATTCCTCGAAATAGTCCGCTTCTTTGCGGTTTTGTGTCACTAGTTCAGCATCGCTTCTATTTAAGCCATATTTTTCCATCATCCTTTGCAAGCGATTTTGAGGAAGCTCAGGCAAAGAATCTTGCAGCCCTTGTACCCAGGATTCTTTTAGGGAAAAAGGGGGAAGGTCTGGCTCAGGGAAATAATGGTAGTCATGAGCGTCTTCTTTGCTTCTCATCTTTTCCGTTCGGCTTTCCTTTTCTAACCAGGTATAGGTTGCTTGCTCGATCCTTTCGCCTCTCTTCAGGCATTGGAATTGCCTGTTGGCTTCATACTGCAATGCCTTGCGTATGAAATTAAAGGAATTGAGATTCTTGATCTCGGTTTTTGTTCCCAGAGTTTTCGATCCTTTTGGCTTCAAAGAAATATTGGCATCGCAGCGCAGGCTTCCTTCCTGCATGTTGCAATCCGAAACCTCAATATACTGTAGGATTTTTTTTAACTCTGTTAGGTAGCAGTAAGCTTCCTCTGGACTTTCTATATCAGGAGCTGTAACAATTTCTAACAGGGGAACGCCTGCCCTGTTTAAATCGACATAGCTAATAGCCTGTCCTGCATCACTATGAATCAACTTCCCTGCATCTTCTTCCAGATGCGCTCTTACGATCCCAATTTTCTTTTTTCCTTCCTGGATGGGAATCACCAGAAAACCATTTTGGGAAACAGGCTCATCGTATTGCGAAATCTGGTAGCCTTTGGGCAAATCAGGATAAAAATAGTTTTTCCTGTCGAATTTGGTTTTTTCTGGTATTGTGCAATTCAAAGCCAGCGCAGCCTTAACCCCTAGCTCTAAAGCCTTTTGGTTCAAAACAGGCAAAGATCCTGGAAGACCAAGGCATACAGGGCATACCTGGCTATTGGGAGACTGTGCAAATCGTGTTCCACAAGAGCAGAATAATTTTGTCTGGGTAGAAAGCTGGACGTGAACCTCAAGGCCAATCGTAATATCAAACTCTTCCATAGATTTTCCTTTTTAGGGCAAAACACGCATCTCTTTTAAAACGTTTTCTAAAACATGGCAAAATGCCTCAATGTCCTGACAATTTATGTCACCCATATTAGCAAGGCGGAAGGTATCTTTTCCTCCGATTTTACCAGGATAGATGGTAAAGCCTTCTTTATAGACCAGATCGTGCATCCTGTCAAAATCGAAATAGGTTGAATCTGGATAGTGGAAAGTTGTCAGGATATGGCTTTCTTGCTCATCAGGCAGGAGCTTTTTAAAGCCAAGCCTTGCCATGCCCAGGATCAAGGTTTTCCAGTTTTCCAGATACCTTTTATGGCGATTTTGCGCACCTTCCTGCCAGAATTCTTCTATTGCCTTTTTCAAAGCATACAGAATTTGCACAGGAGGTGTAAACTGCATTTGCCTGCTTTTAGAAAAATACTCATATTGGGAATACAAATTCAGATAAAAAGACCTTGGCTTATAGGATTTGGTTTTTAGAAGCGATTCTGTTTTGCAAATCACAAAAGCACAGCCTGCCATTCCCTGGATGCATTTGTTGCTTGTGGAAGCCATAAAATCAATGTTATATTCCTGGATGCTAAAGGGAATTCCTGCAAAGCTGGAAATGCTATCCACAAGAAAGGTTTTGCCATATTTTTTGCAAAGGCATCCTATTTCTGGAACTGGGTTTAGCATCCCTGTCGTTGTTTCATGGTGTACCATCCCTATGCAATCGATTTCAGGATCTTGTTTTAAAGCTTGTTCTATATCTGAAATTTTTGGAAAAACGCACCAATCGTATTTGATTTCCACAAGCCCTATAGAATAGGCTTTTGCAATCTTTGCCATTCTATCGCCATAAGCACCATTGTTAATAATGAGAATTTTTTTCTTGTCAGGCACTACAGAATTGATCATAGCGTCCATAGCCGCTGTTCCTGAACCAGCTAAAAGTACTGTTGTATATCTTTCGTCTCCTCCCGCAATCTTGGTTAAAGAAGAAGAGATATATTCCATGACATCCCCAAATTCTTTTTCCCTGGGGCATATATCCGAAACAACCTGGGACATCTTAACAGAATCCGTAGTAGTCGCAGGCCCTGGGTTAAGCAAAATATTCCGTTTGATCTCCATTATAGTAACTTCCTTAAAACTGACGCTTTACTTTGACTTTGAAAGACCCTAATGTAACATTGTCAAATTACACACTATAAATTTTGCCGCGAAAAATACAAAAGGAGTGCCTGGCACTCCTTTTGCATCTGCTATGTCTTAATAAAATCCATCTTAGTCCATAAACTGTTTTTCGGTTTTTTCATTTTTTTCAGTTTTTTCGCCTTCTTCTGGCTGCTCATCGGTTTTTTTCTTAAGCTTAGGCGCAGGACGTTTCATTAATGGTATTGTCATCGTGCTAGAGTCAAATTTTGTAGATTTTTTATTTTCACTGCTTCCTGCTTCTGGACTCTCTTCTTTGCTTTCGGCTGTTTCTGGAGTAGTCGCAGGTTTTTCGGCTTCTGGAGCTGCTTCTCCTTGTTTATCAGAAGGAGTTTTTTCTCCTAAGGTTTCTAATTTGGCAACAGGTTGCTTTTTGGTATCTACAAATTCATGCTTTGCTTTTTTTTCTTCCTGAATATTGATTTGGTTTGCTTCAGAAGAAACTGTTTCTGTTGTTTGGAGAGTTTCTTGTTCTTTTTTTTCTTTTTCTAGGCGGTCTGCTTCAAAAACAAACTCCTCTTCTGTTTCTTCTTTGGTGCTAGTTTTAGGGGAATCTTGTTTTTTTTCTTCTCCACTTTCTTTTGCTATCTCTTTTGTTTTTTCTTTTTCTAGCCTGCTTTTAAAGTCTATTTTTGGGATATGAATTTTAGGGAGTTCCCCTTTAGGTTCTTCTTTACCTTCTGTTTTTGGTGCATCAACCTTAGGCTCTTCTTTGGCTTCCGATTTTAGATTTTTATATCTGGACTCTTTTCTGAATCCAGGCTTAGGCTCTTCTTTGATTTCGGATTTAGGAACATCAGGCTTAGGCTCTTCTTTGGTTTCTGGTTTAGGAACATCAAGCTTAGGCTCTTCTTTGATTTCGATTTTAGGAATATCAAGCTTGGGTTCTTCTTTGACTTCGATTTTAGGAATATCAAGCTTGGGTTCTTCTTTGACTTCGATTTTAGGAATATCAAGCTTGGGTTCTTCTTTAACCTTGAGCTTAGGCTCTTCTTTGACTTC
>JABWCH010000441.1 GCA_013359215.1 Candidatus Brocadiia bacterium
TTTGCTGTGCGCTCAGGAAGGCAATGATACGATAGATCATTTGGTCATTTGATTTTTGATCCTTTGATTTTAAGAAACTCCCGAAATAAGAAAGTCTATTCTATTGGAATAAAGACATGGCCTCTTTCTTCCAGGGATGACATGAATATGTCATCCCTGTCGCGATTTTTTTTTAAGGAGAAAATTTTTTGGCACAAAGTGAACATCTTCCTATCTACAAAGCAGCCTTTGATTTATTGCTGAATATAGAAAAAATTGCCGCAAAGTTCAGCAGGTCGAATAAATTTATTTATGGAACAGACTTGCGCAATAAGGCAAAGGATGTTATAATGCTTATTGTCCGTGCAAACAATGTCCTGAATAAGTGTCCGATTTTGGAAGAGATGCGAATCCAGTTGGAAGAGCTTAAGGTCATAGTACGAATTTGCATGGAAATCAAGGCTTTTCCGAACTTCAACTCTTTTGAAATCCTGATCAACCAAATTGTAGAGATTGCAAAGCAAAACGAGGGATGGATAAGAAGTCTATCGAAAAGAAGCGGCCAGAACTATCAGCCGATGCACCCTAAAGGCTAGGCAGGTGGGCGTGCCCAGACCGTATCATTGTCTTGTCCTCCTCGCCCAGGTGGCATAATGTTCAGAAAATCGTACCGAAAGGATCGGTTTTCGGTGGCCGGGAAACCGGAAAGTAGGAGGAATCAGGTTCGTCGTCTGCGTGGTACTTCAACTTTCACAACGGCAACGAGAATTCGAACGACCGCAGCAACCGCAACGATAATCGTGTTTTTGCTGTGCGCTCAGGAAGACAATGGCTTCTTACAGTACCAGTGCCTTCGGGCTAAAATTGGAATATAGATTGAAGTGCATTTAGGAATCGGAATTAAATAAGTTCCCCATTTAGACGATAAAGATAACGATTAAGATAACGATTAAGATTAAGAATCGTAGTCCGATTCGTTATCATTAAGGGATACACAGAAGTAAAATTTACATAACAAGCTGTCTTGTATTCAATTAAAAATGGGGAAGTTATTTAATTCTCATCATTTATCACTAAAACTATAATTTCCTATGAATATATTTACTTTCCAAAATCTTTATAATGCGTATCTCGACTGTCGCAGAAAGAAGCGGAATAAGCTTGCAGCCATAGCTTTTGAGATGAATAAGGAGCAGAATCTGCTTCTTTTGCAGCAGGAATTGATAAAAGGGATATACGCTCCTTCCCGTTCGTTTTGCTTTATTTCCAAAAACGACAAGTACCGAGAGGTATTTGCTGCAGATTTTCGGGATAGAGTCATACACCATTTTCTGGTGGGCTATCTCGAAGAAATCTGGGAAAAGGTGTTTATCCATGATTCTTATGCCTGCCGTAAAGGCAAAGGAACAAAGGCTGCTGTAGACCGCTTGCAGTCGTTTAGTCGCCAGGTTACGAAAAACCAGAGCTGCCACGCCTGGTTTTTGCAACTCGACATACGATCCTTTTTCCCTTCGATTGACAGGCAAATTTTGCTGGATCTAGTACTCTCCCGATTGGAAAACGAAGAACTGCGAAAGCTCATCAGCATCGTGATTATGCACGATCCCACGCAAAATCCTATTTTTACCTGCCCTGTAAGCGAGTGGACAAAGATTCCTAAAGATAAAAGCTTGTTTGGGGTTACCAAAGGCAAAGGTTTGCCTATCGGCAATCTGACGAGCCAATTTTTTGCGAATGTTTACCTCAATCCTCTGGATCAATTCATCAAGCACGTTCTAAAAGTCCAATACTACCTTCGCTATGTAGACGATTTTATCTTGCTTCATACAGATAGAGAAAAGCTTGTATTATGGCAAAAACAGATTGCTGGCTTTCTGCAAGATCAGCTCCGATTGCAATTGCATCCCCATCGCCAATATATCAGACCTGTAAGCAATGGAATGAACTTCGTAGGCTATATTGTCCGACCTTCCCATAAACTGGTAAGAAGGCGTGTTGTGGAAACTTGCAAAAAGAAAATAGGCGAAGCTTTGAGTACTATGACAAAAGAAACCTCAACCATCTCATCCTTGTCTTTCCCACCCAAGCAATATGATAGGCTTTTTTCTACCATCAATTCGTATTTAGGATACTTTCGTCATGCTTCTGGACGGAGTCTGAGAGATTCGCTTTGGCGAAAATTTCCTAAATTGTCCAGAATTTTTATGCTGCAAAATTTTCAGGTTTCCAAAAGGTGGATATTGCCATTTCATGCCCATGATTTGTATACGCAATTTTCCTATTTCCGCTCCCATTTTTCAGGGATTATCGTTTTTCAGGTGGGCTGCTATCTGGAACTGCTCAATCGAGATGCAATATGGGCGCAAAAAGAACTAGGCTTAAAAAAGCTTCGTCCACGCAAGGGATTCTATGCAAGAGCTGGCATCCATCAAAGGAAAAGAAAAAGCTTCTTTCTAAAGCTGGCAGAAAAAAACGTCCTGGTCGTTGCTCAAAATGGTAAGATAGGCCAGAATGTTTTGGATAGAACAGGCGTTTGTATCTGGTACGATGTGCGATAGCTTTTGGCTATATTTTTTAAGCAGAAAGAATATGGAACTCTCACAAGAACAAATTGGAATGCTTCGTTCCTATTTCAGCAATTGTCCTGTACTCAAAGCTTATCTTTTTGGTTCCTTTGCCAGAAAAACTGCAAAGGCGGAAAGCGATGTGGATATTTTGGTAGAGTTGGATTATTCGCAACGAATCGGATTGAAATGGATTAAAATGAAATTGGATATCGAAGAACTATTGAGCAGAAAGGTGGATATGATTTCCTCTCAAGCAATTTCAGAATATATCGCACCTTATATTGAGAATGAGAAAGAATTGATTTATGAAAGAAAAGATAGGGGATAAAGCAAGGCTACAACATATTTTGGATGCAATTCAAGAAATTGAAAATTATACAGATAAGGCCGATTTGAGTGTATTTCAATCCAATTCTATGATGTTGTATGCTTCTGTCAAACAATTAGAAATTATTGGAGAAGCTGCTAAGAATCTTTCGGAAGATTTTAAAAATTTATGCAAAGAAATTCCGTGGTCTGAAATTTCAGGATTGAGGAATATTTTAGTACATGAATATTTTGGTGTGGATAAAAAAATTATTTGGCAGATTATTCAAGATGACATCCCTTTTTTTAAAAAGAAACTCAGTGAGATAAATCGCTTTATCTTGTAAGTACACTCTATACAGAAAGGATATTATGGAAGTCGGTGAAAAATTTGTGCAGGCGGCTACGTGTTTTTTGTTTGCTGCCTTGAAACAAGTCCCAGGATTGGGGGCTGCTGTGGAAGTCTGGGACAATGTAAACCATGGCTTTCAAAGCATGGAGCAGAAAGAAAAAATCCAGTCTTTGGAAGAGCGTTTATTGCAATTGGAATCAGCCTCGAAGCTTACTTCTCAGGAGGCAAGAGGGATTGCTGTCAGGACTATCGAAGACCTGAGGCAGCAGGGAGAAGTGATTTCGGAAGAGAAGGCGCAGGCGATTGAAGATATAATCAGTGTCATGCCTTCCAACATTGCTCATAAAACCTGTTCTTCTGTTGTCAGCCTGAAAAATAAGGTTGCATCGGAATACATAGCATTGCCTTTAGGGATAGATGCTATGGAAGAAGACCGTATGAGCTTTTACAAGAGCTTGATTCCTTCCAGAAGGCCGAAATGGCAGAAAAGTAGTGAATTCAAGGATCGCTGGTATTTTGAAGATCTGTTGGGAATGGGAGGCTTTGGGGAAGTCTGGCGAGTTAAGCATAAGTCTCTTGCTAAATACCAGGCTGTCAAGTTTTGTCTGGATGAGAAGAGTAGCAAAATTTTAAAGCGTGAAGAGCATATCATCGCTAGCCTTCCTAATCATAAGAATATTGTGAATGTTTTGGATTCGAATATCGAGCAAGAGCCTTATTGGATTGCCTTTGAATATGTAGATGGCGGAACGCTCGAAAAGCATATTTTGAACTTTGGGCAATCTATGCCTTTGCAAGAGGTAATCAGGTTGATGTCAGAGATTTGCTCTGGTCTTTCGTGCGCTCATAAAATCCCCCTGGTTCATAGGGATTTAAAGCCAGCGAATATTCTTATGACTCAAGACCATACGCCTAAAATTGCTGATTTTGGGCTTAGCAAAATCATAGCAGAAAGTATTCATAATGTTCCTGGCAATACTTTGCAGATGAGCATGAGGAACTATGGTACCTGGACGTGGATGTCTCCTGAGCAAAGAGAGGGCTTGCCTGCTCATCCTTCTGATGATGTCTATGCTTGGGACTTCTCCTATGGCCAATAAAAATGTTTAGCTTTTGGAATGATTGGCGGAATTTTTTTCAGCAATCTTCCCTGCTTCTAGCAGAACATTGTCGTGATAAAAAAAATCTAGGCTGTGTAGGAATGCGAAGAAATAGCAGAAGGAAATTGGTCTGGCAAAGATATTTTTCTGGAAAAGTCGGCTATTTTGTTTTATGCTAGATGTGTAAAGAGCGAGAAACAGAAAGGATTTTTGATGGAACAATACCCTGAAAATGTGCAAAAAGAAGAACCGACGAAGCAATTGCTTTCTCAGATATATAAAGAACTGGGATATCTGCCTAGAATTGATCTATTTACGATTTTGAGGCCTGAGCAGATTTCTTGTTTTGATGGTACGGCATTTGAATATCTAAGGGAAATCGTCTGTTTTGAAGTACACACAAGTAGCTTAGAAGAAGAAACCTTTGTAAAATGGTATATAGAGCTATTAGGCCTTTACCTTATGATGGCTAAAGACCTGAAATTCCAATACCAGAACTTTACGGGCTTTAGCCTTTTGGAACACGTCCCTAAGAATTTTTTGAAGACTATACCCAAAGAAATCGTAGTGCCTTTTGACCCTGTTGACAAGGAAAAGCCGTGTCTTATTAAAATAGAAGGCTTTATTCCCTGGTTTTTTATTTTGAAACCGCATTTACGCTACGATTTTTTTTGTCTGCCAATCAATTTGATGCTCCCAGAACGACACGCGGAACTGGTTCCAAGGTTGAAACAGCAAGAATATCATGAGCATCGTATATTAGAAGAAATGGCATTCAAGGTGTTAGATTGGTTTTATAAAAAGAAAGGAGCACCTACCATGCTTGATATTGCTAGTATTTTAGAAAAATCCGATGATCCTTCTTTCGTCCATTTCCGCAAATGTAGAGATATGCTTTTACATCAAGGCAAAGTCGAAGGCAAAATCGAAGGCAAAATTGAAGGCAAAAT
>JABWCH010000442.1 GCA_013359215.1 Candidatus Brocadiia bacterium
TGATTTCCCTTTAATTTAAGGATACACAGAAGTAAAATTTACATAACAAGCTGTCTTGTATTCAATTAAAAATGGGGAAGTTATTTAATTCTCATCACTAACGACTTATAAATTGTTAGGCAAAAGATAATAGCCAGAAACAACGCTTCTAGCGATGATTTAGCTTTTTGTTTCCCAAGCTTCGCCACAAATGTTTTTTATTTCAGCAGGCAAGCGTTCTGTGAATAGCAAAAAGCGGGCAAACTGCTTTTCATTTAAGAGCAAACGGACTTCTTTCAGAAGCTCCCACCTGGAATTTGTCCATTTTTCGCGAATAATATGAAGCTGGTATAGCCATCTGTCTAGCTCATTTTTTTTGTCTTGCTCCACGGCAAGAGAAAGTGCAGAAAGAGCATAGCCATAGCTATAGCAATATTCTCTCATTTTGCTGCTAAAGTTTTTCAACAAAGGAAAAAGCTTAGATTCGTCCTGGGTGTTGAGATCTAATTCTTTTTTTAATCGGAGCTTAAATTTTTGCTCGATTTCTGTAGCAAAAACAGGCAGTTTTGAATTTTCCACTTTCCCAAAAAAACCAGAAAAATCCCAAAGATCTGTGTGAAAAAAAGTCCACAGCATTGCTGTGTTCTCTTGGCTGCTATTTTTAAAAGGCGAAAATAGGAGAAAGATAAAAAGTATTATAGCCGCTAAGCTGGAAAAATAAAAGCCATAGCGTAGAAAAAAAGGAATGCTTTGTCCAGAGGGAAAAACCATCGTTTTTTCGCCTAAAGAAACCACGTTTTCCTGGATTTCATTCCAAACCTCCACAGGTGGCTCTGGCAGAGAATCAGCTTCCAGTAAATTTAAAACATTCACTATTTCTTTCATTTCTTTTTGGCAGTTTTTGCAACGCATGATATGTCTTTTTATCCTCAAGCGTGCCAAAAAGGAAAGATCATTGCATACATATTCTGTAAGATATTTTGAAACTTTTTCGCAATTCATAGTGTCAAACCACACTTTTTCAATTTTCCAGCCAACTTTTTAAGACCCAAATGGAAATGAGATCTTACCGTTACCTCCTGGCAATCCATAATTTCTGCAATTTCTTGGTAGGAGAGGTTATGGTATATTCTTAAAAGAATAGCATTTCTTTGCTTTTCTGTCAATTCTTCTAAAAATTCTTTTAGCAATAAGGATTGTTCCTCTTGAATCACGGGATCATTAAAAGATCCAGAACTTTCTAATGATAAATGGCTGAGTGCTTTATTGTAGTTTTGCTTTTCTCGTAAAAAGTTATGGCATAAATTTAAAGCAATACGGTATAGCCATGTTTTAAAAGAATTGTGGTTTTGAAGAGTGTATAGTTTTTCCATAACCTGGATAAAGGTTTTTTGAACCAGCTCTAAGGAATCCTCATGATCCTGTAAGATTCTCAAGCATAGAAAATACAATTGCCTTTGGTATCTTTCTACCAAAATTCCAATGGATTCTTTATTCCCATCCAAAAAGGCTTGTATTAATTGCTGGTCTGTTTTAAGGCGTAGAGAAATCTTACTTACGCTATTTTCAAGCTGCTTTGTTTCCTTCATAAGTTCGATATATGCATTATTCTGTATCATATTCGTATCAATTTTACAACTTCGCCATGAACCCGCGTCTTTGCTCTGAAAGATCTATATACAAAGCCCAGTGCATTACGCACCATAGCTGTCAATTTAAGATATAAGACTATACTATTTATAAACTTAAACTTAAACCTAAACCTAGCCCTAACCCTAAACGTAAATCTGGGCTTGAATAAAAAATTACTCTAAGTTCAAACTAAAAACTAGGCTTGCGTTTAAGTTTAGGTTTAGGTTTTGCACATACGTGTTAAGTTATAAGTATCTTAAAAAAAATAGCTTGTATTAACCCAAAAAGCAAGCTGGTTTTATCTGAAGCGATCGCTTCGTGTAAGCCTTCTTTTTTGCGCCAGGCTCAAGAGTCGAATAAAATTTTTTGATTTGCCAAGGCGGTACTGTTTTTGATTCCTTACAGAAGGCTTACACTACGCTCTTCTTATCCTTGAGTAGATAACATAATCTATTGTAAGATAATCTATTAAAACTTAACACGTATGAGGTTTTGCATCGCGTTACGCTTAAATTGACAGCTATGGGGTATTACGCCCTGGGAATCTAGGCTTCTTCTTTGTATTTATCGATAGAGACAATCTGGAATTTGCCTGCTGGTAAATCTACAGATTCTTGCAATTTCCCGCCTAAAAGTTTTTTGGCAATTTCACTCATGTAAGAGATAATCCCTTTGTCCAGCTTTACGTCCCAAGGGCCAAGTATAGTATATTGAATCTTTTTGCCTTGCTCATCTTGTAGTGTAACCTGAGTCCCGATGTTGATGATGTTTGTGTCAAGGGTATTAAAGTCAATTACCATGGCGCGTGCAATGTTGTTTTGCATTTCTTTTGCTTTGTTGGTAAGCTGCCACTGGATCTCTCTTGCTGCATCAAGTTCTGCATTTTCGCTAATATCGCCAAAGGACAAAGCTTCGCCAATGGCTTTTCTGTTTTGCTCATATTTATTGAGCATCAGATCTTCCAGTTCTCTCTGGTATTTGTTTAAACCAGCTTTTGTGGTATAGATGTATTGGATTTGCTTGCCAAGATCTTTATATTTATCTCTGAGGTTTTGCTGCAAAGTTTGTTTGAAAGTATACGGCAAGAAATTGGCTTCTTCCAAAGATTTTAAAAGCTGTGGTGCCTGGACATTGTCCACGTTCTCGACAATTTTTTTTGCAAGATTGATAGAGAAAATTTTGTTGATTTTCTTTACAGACTCTACTTGTCTGAGTGCCTTTAAAGTTCCACCTGTGCTAATAAGAAGTTGTAATACATCAAAAAAGCTAGGAATAGTAGACACTGTGGAATCAGAAGGGTCTTTTGTTTGGGACGATGCCTGGATTTTACTGGCGAAAATTTGTTTGGCAAGCCATATTAAGGCATCAGGATAGCCTAGTGGGTCGTAAAAAATTTCGCGGCATACCTTTCCAAGGTATTTTTCCATAAGCTCTGCATTTTTATTCAGGTATTTATACAGTGTATCTCGCCCTAAATCGCTTGTCTTTTTGAAGATCTGAGAAAGGTGGTGTTCAAATGTAGGCTCTTCTTCTAAAAGAATTTCTAGTGTTTGGGGTGCCAAGGCTGGAATTCTGACATTGTTGAAAATAGGAATTGCATTGCCTTTGACAATCTGGGAAAGGGATATGCTTTGGTCTACTTTGATAGAGGCTTTTTTGTTGCATTCTTGTATAATCAAATACACTTCTAATGCATAACTAAGCTTTCCTTTGCTTAGATATTCTTTGCATTGCTGAGATAAAACAGAGCAGAAATGTTGGTAATTTTGCTTTGCATCTGCATGCTTAAGATACTCTAAAACAACAAGAGGTTTTTCCATAGCTTCGGCTTTATCGAAGGTGGATTTGATCTCGTCTTCCCATGCCATAGGCTCTTTTCTAAGACTATATTTGGCATGAGAGCTTTCTCCTGTTTCTACATAGGGATCGTTCAATAGTAGTTTTCTAGCATGAGTCCACCATTTGCTCCACTCTTTTTCTTCAATCACTTTAGGGCACAAATACTCTTTGATTTCCTTGGAACTCACAGGTTCGTTGTGGAATTTTAAGACGCGATATAAAAGCTCTAAAGGCTTTTCGTGTGCTTCTTCTTTGAGAAATTCAGGGTTATAAGCACGCAATGCTTCGAAATTATCGTCTTCTAAAGGAATGAGGCAATCCGAAGCTGCAAAAATTTCGATACGATGGTTTTTATGATTTTCTAAATCAACAATCATCTCCATCTTTTCATTATCGATTTCTCTTACTTTTCCAATCCCCCAGCCACTTTTATGCTTTACAACGCTGTTTTTTTTAAAAAGAATTAGTTTGTCTAAAGTTTCAATGTATTTTGTAGGAGAATAATTCTTGGATTGAATTTTGTTGACCCAATCTTTAAGATAGGTGCGATCATGATAAGTTTCAAGAAAGGCTTGTGTGTATTGCTTTACCAATTTTTTGTCAGCGGGATTATATTGTGAAAGCAATCGGAGAGAATCTAACCAAAGGCTTGGTTTATTGGCCTCAGCGCAAGAAGAGACTGTGAGGTTTAGCAGTTCCAGAGCAAGTTTATGCTGGCCTCTCCTCGAAAGCTCTTGCATGGCATCCTTAAGTGGCTCTACTTTTTCTATACCTTGTGCCAGAAGATCCATCCAGAGGTTCTGGCCTTCTTCCCAATTACCCGATTTTAAAGCATCAACGATTTTTTTTATCTTTTCCATAAGTACTCCAAAACTTCTTCCATATTTTTTCCTCTAAAATAAGGATGATTTTAATGATTTAACAAATCTATTGTTATAACTATAACAAAAAAAATGATAAGTATCAATTGAATTTTTGTTTAGAAGACCTTTTGACCCAGGGGCTAGTATATAAAACCCTTTCAGGGTAAAGATTTGCATTGAAAATTAGTAGCTCATAGATATTCCTAAAGTTCCAATGATTTCAAAATCATCGTTTTTGGGGGAATTGTATTTTGCGATATGTCCATCCAATAGAACGAAATTGCATTTTCCTGTTACTTTCCATTCACCATAGCGTGCTGGGATAAAGGCAAGGGGCAGGCTAAGCGAAATACCAAAGTCTGCATACCCAAAAGAATCATCGTCTTTGGTTCCAAAATCATAATAGTCGTTCAAGCTAAAGCCTACTTTCATGGGCAAAGATATACAAAGGTCATATTTTTCCATGATGTTCCATCTATATGAAGGCACAAGCCCAATTTCCATATACACACCTTCTTTTGCCCCATCCAAGGCATTATTGAGTTCAAAAGCCCAGAATAAATAGGGAGACAAACTGAAATTTTCCCCCAATAAGCCTTCATCATTGAATCCAAGCTTTAAGGTAGCTTCCTGTATAGTAGAAAAAGAATCATTTGGGCTAGAAAAAATGTAATAATTTAGATTAAAGAGTACACGATCTAAAAATGTAAAATTCAGGCCAAGATAAAAGTCTTGTTCATACCATGCTTTAGGATCTACGGTGTTTTGCGATCCAGTTCCAGTAGGATTCCCACTGTGAAAACTACCCCATGTTCCCACCAAAAAATCCAGGGAGCTTACTACTGCTTTTTCCTGACTATATAGATGAATGTATAATTCCAAATAAGGCTGAACAACCCATCCCTGGTCTTCATTAAAAAGCCCTCTGTAAAGAAATTGGCTCGTCAAATCTATTCCAGCACTCAAAGATATTCCTTTTTCTTCTCCCGCTGCCTCTTGCTTTTGCTCCTCTTGAATTAAACTGGGTTTCTGCTCTTCTGCCACTAAAAATAGGCTTGTCGAAAGAATAAAAAAACACAATGTAAAAAGGCACAGTATTCTCATGGTGATTTCCTTTTATTGTTTTTGCAATATTATGTTAAAAAAAATGATCCATACATTATAAAACCATTCATGGTAATTTTTAATATTTTGTAATAGTCAAAATGATTCTGTGCAATTAAATTTTTGCAGAAAAAGTAAAAATTTTTATCACGAATAAGACGAATGGTCGAATGGCACGAATAGT
>JABWCH010000062.1 GCA_013359215.1 Candidatus Brocadiia bacterium
AAAGATTCATACCATTCTTTTTGAGGAAGAGGTTGCAAAAAAATACGTATCTGACCACGGCTAGGACGGTAGTGCATTTCAATGGTTTTAACGCTATACATTTCTCTGCGGATATTCAATATTTTTTCTACTTTTGCAAAAACTTGCTCTGATTGCTTCATGGTATAGTTGTAAGGAAGCTCAAAGAAAAGCACTATATCGTTAATATTCCCTCCTTCTTCTTTTTGATAAGCCACTTTACCAGAAGCATAAAACATAGAAGCCATAAGAAAAGCTAAAACCAACAATGTTTCAATGCGATGGGAAAGGCAGTATGATAGAGTTCTTGCATAGCCATTGATAATCCTGGAACTCTTTTGCTGTGTCGCAATTTTTTGTGGCTGAATAATATAGCGGGCGGCAACAGGGATGATTACCATGGAAACCAAAAGAGAAGCAAGAAGAGAAACAGTAACAGGAAGGCCCAATCTAAGCATATAAAAACGAAAGCCTGCTTCATCGTTCATTAAAATCAAGGGCAAAAAAACTATGGCCGTTGTCAGCGTAGACATGCTGATAGCCAGGGCGACTTCTTCTGTCCCTGCCAAAGCAGAAGAATAAGGGTCTTTCCCTTCAAAAAGTTTACAATATATATTTTCTACAACAACAATAGAATTGTCCACAACCATACCAACAGAAATCATCAAGCCCATCATGGTTATCAGGTTCAATGTCCAATGGATAAAATAGAAAAAAATAAGCGTTATCATCAAAGAAAGCGGTATAGATAGGGTCACAATCATGGTCATACGGAATTTTCTTAGAAAAGCATAGAGAATCAAAATCGCAAAAATAGCACCCCAGATGCCAGAGCTAACTAAGTTGTCTATGGATTCCTGGATAAAGTCGCCTTCATTGAATAGAATTTCTATCTGAAACCCTTTTAGCTTGCTATTTTGTATGCTTTCCTGAAAAAGGAATTCTTTTATTTTTTTGGAAAGCTTTGCTGTGTTGGCGATAGATTCTTTATAAATGGCTAAAGTAACGGCTTTTTTGCCATCTATCGTATGGCAAAAATCATCTTCTGCGATTTCATAGGTAATGTCTGCAATGTCTTTAAGGCATAGGCTGCCTTTGATGGGTATGTATTGGATTTCATCCAGTGTTTTATATCTTGCAACAGAACGAAGCCATATTTTTTGCTCTCCCTCTTCTACAAATCCAGCGGGCATGGTGAAATTATCCCTTCGAAGTTGCTGCATCACCTCATAAAAATTCAGTCTATAAGCATTCACCTTATCCTGGTTTACCATAATCCATACAGTTTTTTCTTGGGCACCGCTCAGCTCTACTTTCGCAACTCCATCCATTCTTTCTATAGGCTTTTGCAGATGATGCTCCAAAATAAGATATGGATCGGTTTGCCTTATTTTCTCTGCAATAGCAACCCAAAGGATGGGGCGATCTTTTTCCGACCATTTATAGATGAAAATATTCTTTACATCATCAGGAAGCTCACTTTTTAAACGATCCATGCGGTCTTTCATCTGGGCATAGATGATATTCATATCGCTTCCCTGGGAAAACTTTACCATGGCACTACAGCCTGTTTTTCCACTTTTGCTTTCTATGCTCCGAACCCCCTGGACGGTTCGTATCTGAGCTTCCATTGGTTTTGTTATTTGTTCCTCTACCTCGCTTGGATTTGCATTCGCATAGGGGATTTGTATCCACAAAAAAGAAGGATTAAATCCAGCAGGCATAAGTTCTACTGCAATCTGCTTCAGAGCAATATAGCCCACTACCAGAACAGCAAGAAGTATCATCAAAACCCCCACAGGCCGATGAATAAAAAGCGATGGCAAAGATTTCTTTTCTGATGCGATTTTCATATTTTTCCTTACTATTACAGCCAGTGCCAGCGGAAGTAAATGAGGGAAAGTTATTTATAATAGGAGTTACGCAAAGAGATTTTTATTTGGGGGAAAATTTTTGTAAAAATTTTCCCCCAAACCCCCTTTAAAAACTTTTGTATATTTATTTTCCAATAGGTTATGCTAAAAATTAACATAAACCTTGCATTCAATGAGAAACTGACAGGCTAATCTTGGATAGTTGATTCTCCTGGAAATGGTATACAGGGATTTCTTCTTTACGAATATCAGAATATTGGATGAGAACAAGGCTGTTTCTGTCAAGACTGTCTATCATCTGGATTTGCTTGACCCTTTTTCCTAAAGGGGTATCTTCCCAAGGTCGTAATGATAAAATTTTTAGAACTTTGCTCTCTTTATCGCACAGTTCTATCTGGTAAGGCAAAGAATTTTTAGCTTCTATAATAAAAACAAGCGTGGGAAAAAGAACAGAGTCGTCTTTGGCCTGGAAGCGCAGGCGATAGAAATTTTGCTTTTCTACGGTTTGCTTGCTTACATCGCCTGCAAAAGAATATCTATTCTGATTCATTTCGTTCAAGTAAGACAACACAGTAAAGATTTCATTTTGCTTCAGGGAAAGAGAATCGCGGTAGAAAGAAGACGCAAGCCGCTTGGGATAGTTGTCCTTCCTTGTGTATAACCAGAAAACTTTCTCTCTCTCCAAAAATACGCTCCCAAAGTCCTCTTTAGGCGCAAGTAGCTTCACCATAAAGTATTTTTGGCTGTTTGCTTCCAAAAATTTAGAATAGATTCTGGCCCTGGCCTGATGGTATATGCGGAATTTTTGTTCTTCTTTTTTGTAAAAGCTTATCTTGCTATCGTATATCGCAGAGCTAAAATCCATGGCTGAAAAAAATTCTGCTATGTTTTGCTTTATCTGCTCCAGAGTTATATCTTCTTTTGTTTTAGGCGTTTCTCGTTGCTTCGCAACACTCAGGGCTAGTCTCTGTGTCTCCAGTAAAACCTGATTGTTTCGTTTTTCTAAGGCTTCCAGAGGAATAGAAAAAACAGCGAACCTTTTCTCTGCCTGGTTCATCTCTATCAGAAGGCTGCTTGTATATTCAGGGAAAAGCAGACTTTTCTTTTCTTTTTCCACAAGACTTTCTTTTCCAAAAAGAACAGAGAAAAATTTTTCATATCTTTTTATTGCAAGGGAGCTGAAAGTTTCTAAATGCCCCAAAAAAGTATCATCGAATCGGTCGTATTGTATTCCCAGTTCTTCTTGTATAGATTGAAGCTCTTTTTCTTGTTTTTGCAATTTTTCCAGATCTTTGGAAGCCAGATCTTTAGAAAATTGCTCTATATTTTTTTTGCTTTCTTCTATATTTTTAAAATATTTCTGGAACGTCTGAAGATTCCTTATCCTCAAAGTAAAGTAATCGTTATAGATTTTTTCTATTTCCTTTTGTTCTTTCTGGATAGCCAAAAGAACTTTTTCCTGGCATTCGGATTGAAGGGAAATGTCATAGCTTTCTTGTAGCCATGTCTGGATTTGCTGGCTCATGGTATCGAAATTTTCTTGCTGCCTTGCCTGTGCGAGGCTCTTGTTTCTCTCTTGCCAGAGAGCAAGATTTTTCTGGCTGTTCTGGATCTCTTCCTGGAAATGGCGGACATTCTCCTGGAATCGAAGCTGAACAGGCTGCGTAAATGCGAGCAGCCTGGACTGATAAAAGCCTTTATCCTTAATGGCTATTTCTGTATATATGGACTGCACCTGGTGGAAAAAGCCTTGCGTGCTTTCTTGCAATAAAACCGTACTTTGAAGCAACTCCTGATACTTTGCTGGCAAAACCGCAATTCTAGCCTCTGCTTTCTGTATGGATTCCTCAAGCAAAATATGCTCTTTTAATACCTTCTGACGGGCGGCAAGCAATTGTTTCTTTTTCTGGATCGCAGCTTCTTCTTCTTCGATCTTTTGCTTATCTTCTTCTATTTTCTCTTCTTTTTTGACTAGAGTTTCTTCTTTTTTAACCAGAGTTTCCTCTTTTTTTCCTAGATTTTCCTCTTTCTTACCAAGATTTTCTTCTTTTTGCCCAAGGTTTTCTTCTTTTTCCCCTAGCTTCTTTTCTTTTTTTCCCAGATCGGCTTCTTTTTGGATCACTTGCTTTTCTCGAATTTCCAAAGCTTTTTTCAGGCTCTCTATTTTTTCAGCAAGATACCCCTCGAAGGCTTCTTTTTGAGCAGCACTTAAGCCATATTTATAATAAAAGAAAA
This sequence comes from Candidatus Brocadiia bacterium, assembly GCA_013359215.1. Lineage (GTDB taxonomy): Bacteria > Planctomycetota > Uabimicrobiia > Uabimicrobiales > JABWCH01 > JABWCH01. The sequence goes on from JABWCH010000062.1 coordinate 4,128, forward strand.
ACGATATGAGCATAGCAAATAAAAAAATACAAACCAATTGGTATACTTTCACTTTCTTTTTTTTATGCTCTATGGCTTTAGTTGCTGTTAGTTCAAGACTCTGTATATATTCCAGACTATTTTGCAAAGTCTGCTGCAAACGCAGGGTTTCTCTGTAAAGCTGCTCTTCTTCTGTCTGAGGCTCTTTGTCCAGGCTAAAGGCTTTGGTTCTTCGGACAACTTTTTTGCTTTGATCCAAAATCATCTGGCTTGTGGAAAGAACTTCCAGGGTCGCCTCTTTGATTTCTTCAACCTGAATTTCCGATTCTTTTTTTTTGCGAAGGGATAAAGAAGTGTTGTGAATACGCTCTACGCTTTCCTGCAAATCGTTTTGTTCTTGAAAAATCCTCTCTACCTGCGATGAATCAAGGGAATCATCCGAAAGGTATTGCTTTTTATTTTGCTTTTCCATCTCCATACCTGGCCCTTTCCAAAGAAAAAACTCGAACTCTTACCAAAACTTTAAATTGCTTCTAATCCATAGAAATCTTTTTATCCTGGGGTTCTCTGATAAAGGTAAGGAAAGAAAACTGGTATTGATAGATTTCTCCCTTTTCATCTACCCATGATGTTGTTTTAAGACCAGAAAAAGAAGTTTGTATGATATAAACAGGAATCTTATTTCCATGCCATGAAAAATCGGCCCTTCCCTTGACAACAGAATCCGTTGTCCGAAAGCTTTGTGTAATAGGGTCGAACCATCGCGTTTTGATTTGCTTGCCCACAGAGAGCTTTGGATACTTTCCACTAAACCCAATAGGATTGCTCACCATTGTGCCAACAGGAATAGAAAAAGTCTGTGATACCTTTTCCCCATTTTTAAGAATATCCAGAGAAAGCTTGTTTCCTCGGATTTTTCCCTGGCACGCCAGATCCAAAAAGCTCGACTTCAAAAAGAGGGCGATCTCTTTAATCTGAAAGTCTGGGCCAACATACACATTGCTTTTTAAAAGGATTTCAAACTTTTTAATACTTTCTTTCTGAGCATTGAAAAGCGATTTCAATTGATCCCACAAAAACATGGTAGTTATGGGCAAAGAGAAACGGCAGTTGGTATCCACATCGAACGTCCCATCCTCGCGCGGATGCAAGGTTGTTTGCATATAGCCAATTTTGGTTCTGGGAGTTATGCCATAGTATATGCCCATGGTCGTCTTTTGCTCTGTTTTAAGATCAGCCAAAGTTTGCCTGTAATTGCTTTCCATAACATTAGAACCATCAGGATAGTATTCTGCTCTTACCAGTTGGTACATCATAAAAAACCAAAACACCGCAATTCCCAATATAGAAAAAACCGCTTTTCTGTTTTTCCAAAATTCTTTCCATCTCATAGTAAGCTCCTCTCTTAATTTTGTGTCCCATTTCGGCCAACGAAAAAACAATCGTAGTATTCGTGTGTATGGGTCATTGTAGCAAAATTTTTCTTTTGATACGATCTTTTTTTTGTGTAATACAGCACTTTTTGCTTGCGTGCATACAGAGTATACATCAGATTCCAAGAAATTTATCCACAGATTACATAGATTACACAGATTTTCAAAACTTTTATCTCCGCAATCTATGTAATCTGCGGATTATTCTAAACGATAATGATAGCGATAAAAATATCGAAAGTCCACTTAATATAAAACGCTAAACGACTTAGAAGATATAGAAAAAATTTTATTGTAATCGTTTTCTTTATTTATTAAAATCCTGCATTCCTCCTTCACAACATTACCAAATTTTTTTTTAGAAATGGTAGCTATATTTTTATGCAAGAAAAGGAATTAGAAAATAAAGAAACAAATGATATAGAAAATTTTGATGAGAAAGAACAAAAAGATACAGAGGAAATTTCCCTTTCTTCGTATCTTAGAGAAGATATTGCATTAGAAGAAGTGCCTTCTTTAAAAACAGCCCAAACTTGCACTTCTTTCTTTTCCTTATTCAAAGAATTAGTACGCAATAATTTGAACGATTTTTGGATAAAGTTCGCCATTTTGTTATACTTTTCTCAGGATAAAGACAAAACAGAATGGACACCCCAGGATCTTGCCAATGGGCTTTACTGGCTTAAAGAAAATCACAGAAAAAGGTTGGTTTGGCAACTGAGCAAAAGCGGCTGGATAAACTATACAGACGGAACTTATAAGCTTTCTACTTTTGGGAGAAGCATTCTGACTATGCTGGTTGCTTTGACACAGCAAGAAAAAGTACCCGATGCACTAGGTGCAAACATTTCCTCTCTTACCTTGTTAGAAATGTATCAAAACGATCCAACCAATACACTGAGAATGTTTTTAAACGAGCTTATCCGAATCGACAACGAAATCCAGAATACATTGGAAAGCAAATCCGAGTATCTTGTCCGTAAGCTGAACCGACGCATTCGCGCTCAGTTCGATATTGCAGTAAAGTCCAGGCAACATTTGGAAAATTTGCCAGCAAATGACTATAATGCCTATCGGTTGAAACAGGAAATCCACGAAAAGCTTTCCTCTTTTCATTCCAGGCTTTCTCATATACAGCGTGTCCAGAATGATCTCGTAGCAAGACGCATCATCCTGGCAGACCAGTCTTTGACTCAGCATGATATCAATACATTTTTGATTACCTCTACAGTGGATGGACTGGCACAGCTTGGGCGGAGTGCTATTTCTCCCCCCATCTTTATTGGCGAAGTTGTCCCACAGCTCATGATCTATGAGACAGAATGGCAAATCGAAAAAGAAAGAATAGAAGAAGAACGCAGGGGATGGAGTATTGCAGAAATGGCAAACGAAAGCGAAGAAAAATGGGTGAGCCATAGCCGCTTTCTCAACCTGGTAGGCGAAGTAAAGCATAAACTGAATCGTGACAAGAGCTTTACAATTGAAGGCTTTGTGCCTTTTGAAAACTGGACTACCTCTTGCTTCCGATTCTGTATGCTTTCTCTTCTGGAGAGCGGTGATATTCCTGGTCAGATGGAATTTATCCAGCAGCAAACCTGCCCTAAATTAAAAGTAGAATATCCTGATGATGAAGCTCAAGCTTCTGCTGTGATGCTCAACGATCCTTTTTCTGGTGTTAAAGAAATTACCAAGGGTGTTGTTACCCAAGCCGAGGAAAAAAACTGATGGAATATACCAACGAAGAAGCTACCCTTTTATGCGCTCGTTTATTAAGACAAGGGTATGTAAAAAAAACAGAATTCCCCACTTTAGAATTAGACGAACATCTGCTTAAAGAAGTCCAGGATAAGCTCGCCCAAGTTGGTTTAGAGCTGGTTCTTAATACATATTCTTCTTTTTATGCTGTTCGCTTTCAGCCCAAAACACAGGAAACTATAGACCAGTCTAACAATCTAAGCTTAAAAAACAGCGAAGTTGCCATGCTTGTCATTCTATGGTGCAAACTGATATTGCCCAAACGAATCTCCATGGAAACTTCCCTGAAAGCCAAAGAAGCCGAATTCCATGCAGCATCAGGAGAAGCATCCAGACAAAATGAATTGCCTTTAGGACAGCCAACCCCTGAACCAGCCATGCCTCCTTTGGAAACTTTGTCCAAAGAAGAAGCAGAGATCATGGAAAAAGAAAAAAAAGAGTCTGATAAGATTTTTGTAAAGATGAAAGAGCTATGGGCGGAATTCGGAGAGCATTTTAGTTCTAAAACCTTTTTTAAAGCAGTATTGACTCGCCTGAGCCGTTTGCAGTTCATCCGCATCCATAATGAAATCATAACAGAAGGAATTTTCTTGGATCTGCTCATCGATGGTCAGCAAATGGCGAATGAAATCAAGCGATCCGCTCTTGCCTATAAGCTGGCTGGATTGGGAGAAGACGATGATGAAAAAGAAGATTTTATGGATGGTGAAGACGATGATGAAACGGAAGAAATGATCGAAGTAAGCGAACTCGAAGGCTCTGAAGAAATGGAAGAAGACGAACTAGAAGAAGAAACCGATTAAGGAAAGGCAATGTTTCATTTTAAAGCTTTAGAATTGATGAATTGGGATTGCTACCCACACTACCGAGTCCCTTTAGATGGTGATATTATTTTGCTAGTAGGGCCAAATGGCAGTGGCAAAACAACCTTTTTGGATGCTTTGCGCGTTTTATTGAATGGCCCCAGGCTAAGCAAGAGCCGCACTCTGCACCACTATGTCCAGCCTGATGTTGAAATTGCCATGATTAAAGGCGTTGTGACAAACCAGCTTATTGGAAACCGCAGACCTTTTGCCCACTTAGGCATTTACGGAGATGTGGATGTTTCCCTGGTTTGCCTCATATACAATCGCGGGCCACAGAAAATAGACAAAGAATACTTCATTGTTAAAGGCGATATTTCTTTAGAAGAAATGAAAAACCTCAAAAATGGATTACGTTCTTTGCAATACTCCCGCCATTTAGAAGAAGCTGGCGTATCCAGATCTACTCTCAAGCTGATTGCCCTGGAGCAAGGCGAAACCGACAGAATCGGCCAGCTTTCTCCTGAAGAACTCTTGCAGCTTGTCATGGACATTACAGGAAACCGCGAGATTATCAAACGCTATGAAGAGGCAAGGCGCAACTACCGAAGATCTTCTCAGCAGTTGATTGAGCTAAGAGCAGAATACAACAAGATTTGCCAGCAGACTCAAACCTTGGAAAAACAGGCAAAACAAGCGGAAGCATACAGAGAATTGCTTGAAGAACAAGATTTGATTGAAAAAGAAAAGCTGCCTCTTGCAAAATGGTATCAGGTACTCAACCAAATCCATGATCTGGAAAAAAACAAAGAAGATCTCACGGAAAAAAAGGTCAATTTTATCAAAAGGCAAAAAGCCATCGAGAGCGAGCAAGAAGTTTTCAAAGGCACAATCCAGGGCATGGAGCAAGAGCAGCAAAAGCTAAAACAAAAGCAACAAGAGCAAGAACGAGAAATCAACCAATTGCACCAGCAAATTGGACGTTGCAATTCAGAATGGCAAAGACTAGACGCGCTGCGCAGAGAATGCGAAGAAATCCCCCAGGATTTTCCTGTAAAAGAAATGGAAGCAAGACTAGAGGAACTTCAAGGCATTTACTATGAAGCCAAGAATAAGCTTGCCCAGGCGCGTCAGGATCTTGCTAACTACGAAAAAGAAAGCAAGCAAATCACCAAGAGCAAAAGACCTTCTTTTCCTTCTGAAATCTACGAATTCCGCGAAATCCTTGCAGAAAAAAAGATAGAAAATCTCCTCTTTGCCGAAGGAATCGAAATCATAGATCCCAAATGGCAGCTCGCGATTGAAGCCTTTTTGGGAAGAGACCGTTTTTCGGTTTATGTTTCTCATGCGGATTTTTTAGAAGCCAAAAAACTAGGCCAGAAGCATCGATATTCTAATTATATCAGTTGCTTTGAAAACGTGCCTCTTCCTTCAAGAATTTATCCCAATTCCGTGCTGGCAAATCTTAAGGTCTTGGACAAAAGAATTAGTGGTCGGCTTGGTGTTCTGAACGACATCATCCTTGTAGACACCATAGAAGAAGGACACCAATACCACGACAAGATTACCATAACAGTACAAGGGTATAGACAGGATCGAAGAGGTGGTATCTTTATTGCCAGGGATGTGCGTTTCTTCTGCGGCGGTCTTGCAATGGAAAAGCAGATCAGCGAGATCAAAGAACAGCTCCTGGAACGAGAAGAGAAAATCAACCTTTTGCAATCCCAGCTACAAAAAGCCAGCCAAGATGTGCGCGAACAAGAAAAGCAAGTTCTCATGATCAAAAAGCGAGAAGAATGGCTTCGGTCCCAGGATATGCACAAAAGCTTAAAAAAAGAAGGCGATGAATTGCTCAAGACTTCTCATAAATGGATAGAAGAAAAGCAAAAGACCCTTCAGGAACTGGATAAAATCATAGACGAACGCAACCGTATCCTAAACCAGATCCGAGAATTGCAAAAAGAAAAAGACAGAATCGAAAAAGAATTCCGCCAGATAGAAGAGTTCTGGATGCAAAGAGACCAAATTTTGCAACAACTGCGATGGCAAAAAGAAGAGCTGGACAAACTTATTCCAGCAGGCGGAAGTGCATCCTATACTCCTGATAAATTGGAAAAACCAGAATGGATGGAGCATAAGCTGCTAGAGTTGAAACACGAAATCGAAATGTTTGTAGGCTGCAAAGACCTCACCTTGATTAGCCTGTACGACTACGAACAGCAGCAATTGGATATGAAAAAACGCCAGTTGGAAAGGCAAGAAGAAGACCAAAAGCAAAGAACCCAGGAACTGGAACATTGCCGTAAAGATTACAAAGATATGATTGTGCAAACAGTTACGTTCTATGGGAAAGCAGTCAAGGAACTAGCAGAACTCGCTGGCTGCCGCATGAAAGTTGCTTTGGAGCTAGGCACAGGCGAAACGCTCGTGGAAGATGCACGCCTGAGCATTAAAGTATCCTTTGACCAGAAGCATGAAGTTGACATACGCGACAAATCTCTTTCTGGTGGACAGGATGTCATCTCCAGCCTCATCCTTCTTGTTGCCCTTTCCCGCATTGAGCAACAAGGCGCAAGCGGCTTTTTTATCATGGACGAACACAATGCCCATCTCGATATGCTTAGAATCATCGAAGTAGGCCAGTTCCTGCGATCTACCAAAGCCCAGTTTGTCTTAACAACGCCTACAACAGAAAACATGGCAGCACTCGCGGTCGCTGACCTGATCATGACATTCAGCAAACGAGATCCCAAATCTCCACATGCTCCTAAGCCAAGATATATGCGTAAGATGTAATATTCCTATCTTGGATAAACAGAAACCAAAAAGGCATTAATCACGAATGATATGTTATTTTATAGGAGCTACGCAAAGAGATTTTTATTTGGGGGAAAATTTTTGTAAAAATTTTCCCCCAAACCCCCTTTAAAAACTTTTATATATTTTTTTGCAATAGGTTATGACAAAAATCTAGTAGAGTAAAGGATCGATAGCTTTTAGCTACCGATCCTTTACTCTACTATTTTTTTTTCTATGAGCCAAAAGCCACAACGCGAGCAAAGGCAGCTTCGCCGTCTTTGAATTTCCAGGGGAAGCAGCCAATCATCAGTCTGCGGTTTTGCAATTCTGGATCGCTGATTTCGCCTCCCAGGTTTTCCATGTGCATACAATTATGGGGGAAAAGCTTGTTGTGTGTAAGCTGGTAGTCTTCAGTAGGGAAAAGCTTTTCTACACCTTCTTTTCCAAACTTTGCTTCTGCTTTTGCCCGCACACGGTCACATTGACCAAACGTTCCTTTTCCTAAGAATCTGCCAATGGGCAAATCCATAGGATGGTCTGTGGAAACAGCGTCTACGCCCCATACTTTGATTTTTTTCTTGAGCAGCCAGTCTACCATGTCAGGGTGCGCACCTGGATGAAGGTGGATATAACGCTCTTCATTGGCTTCTTTGCCAAACTGTGCATAGCGATGCCATCCTGTATGCAGAACAAGAATGTCGCCTTCCTTTACTTCCACACGTTTTTCGATCATTTCTGGTGTGTATACTGCCAGATCATCCATTTCGCTAGTTAAATCAACAATCACACCAGGGCCATAGAGCCAGTCTAAGGGAATCTGGTCAATGGTCATACCATTGGTCAAAAAATGCCTTGGTGCATCTAAATGCGTTCCAATATGGTTAGAAGTCTGTATATACTGAGCATTTACTCCATGCTCTGGTTTTCTTTTAAAGTATTTGACCTCAAAGGGTGGATAATAAGGCCAGAAAAAGACTTCCTGGTTCAAGTCTTGAGAAAGATCATAGATTTTTTTCATGCTATTTTTCTTAGGGAAGACAATCTCATGATGTCTTCCCTGCTCTCCTAAATATAGACAAATGTTCTTAAAATATTGCTATTAAAAGCTTTTTTCTGCGCGTTCTAAGGATTGGGAAAGGGATTGATGGCCCAAAACTTCAGCAAGATGGCGGCGATAGGCTGAAGAAGCATGCATATCGTTGGGGGGAGTCAGATCATTTTGGGAAGCAATTTTTGCTGCCTGTTGCAATAAATCTGGGGTAAGCGTTTTACCAACCAATGACTGGCATGCCTGAGCTGCCAGAACAGGGCCTTCTCCTACGCCCATATATACTAAACGTGCTTGTTCGCATACTTTATTTTTATCCAGAACAAGCATACATGCCACTCCAACTAAAGCAAAGTCGCCTTTTCTGCGAGAGTATTCCTGGAAAGAGTAGCCAGAATGGAGAGGCATAGCGGGAATAGCAATTTCCACGAGCATCTCGCCAGGTTCTAAAGCTGTTGCAAACAACCCAACAAAAAATTGCTCTGCTGGTATCCAACGCTCTTTTTTCTTGCTTTTGACTTTGAATCTGGCATTCAAGGCAACCATAGCAGAAGGCAACTCTGCTGCTGGATCAGCGTGGACAAGGCTACCGCCGATAGTCCCGCGCGAACGGATTTGAACATGACCAATCCATGGCATTACCTCATGCAATAAAGGGGCTTTTTGGGCAATAAGAGGATCATTTTCTACCTGATGATGACGAATCAACGCTCCCATTTGAAGCCCGCCAGTTTTATCCGTGCGAATAAAAGACAACTCATTCAAATTGTTGATGTCGATCAAATATTCGGGCTGAGCCATGCGAAAGTTCATAGTGGGGATCAAACTTTGTCCGCCAGCTAATATTTTAGCAGTTTCGGAATGTTGATAAAGAAAATTTAAACAATCATTTAAATTTTTAGGGACAACATATTCGAAAGGAGCTGGTTTCATAATTTTTATACCTGAATCAGAAGTTTCTTGATGTTACTGGCCACAAGGGCAACAAGGGCAATTATGGAAAAAATACATATAGAGTCCTACAATTCCTGCAAGACCTGCTACAATAGCCCAAAACATTTTAGAGCATAGCATCCGTTTGCATAGCTCTGCGGAGACTCCCATAGCAAACTTTGTCTGAGAGGATGGTTTTTGTAAAGGTTTTCCAGACAAACGTGCCACTAAAGCCTGGTTCAGGGCAGCAAGGGACTGTCTGGATATGCTTGTTCCAACTGTTTCTAGCAGACGTTGTCCAACACCAGCGAGTTTTCCGCCTACTTCTAAATCAATCGAATATTTCATGAGGGTTGTTTCAGGAGACTGGGCTGTTAGCTCTACTGTTCCGCTTCCTTTGCCAAATCCAAGAGGCCCTTTAGCATCTACTACGATAGTATAGCTTGCTGGTGGAACTTGATTAGAAAGCACAACATTTCCTAAAAAAGTGCCATTCAAAGGGCCAATCTTTACATTCATTTCGCCTTCAAACTCTCCTTCAGCCAATTTTTTTAATGACTTTGTCCCTGGAACTGCCAGGATAAGAATATCAGGATCTTGCAATATTTCCCAAACTTTTTCGCGAGGGCCATTAAAAATAAATTCACTTTCTAAAAGCATAGTATTCCAGTGAAAATCACTGCCTCCTTGTATAAAAATAAGCGATAACTATCCAGGTTGCCAGGAGCAATACCCCTGGCAACGGTTTAAAAGAAGACTATAATGCTTCTTTCATCAGCTCAAACAAGCGATTTGGAGACATTGGAATTTCCCGTATTTCGAGTTTAGGATTGTCCAACGCATTTTCTAGCGCTTGTACGAACAAGGAAGCCGTGGGGATTGTTCCAGCCTCTCCTGTTCCTTTGACTCCCAAGGGATTTAAGGGCGATGGAGTCTCTACATGACCAGTGATTATTTTGCGAGGAACATCATAAGATGTTGGCAAAAGATAATCCATTAAAGACGCAGTCAGCAACTGGCCTTTTTTATCATATACAATCTGTTCATAGTAGGCATTTCCGATTCCCTGGGCAACGCCGCCATGTATCTGGCCTTCTACGACCATAGGGTTAACTATTTTTCCACAATCATGGACAACAACATATTTTAGTATGTCCACTCGCAATGTTTTGGGATTAACCTCCAGAATCGCAGCATGTACGCCATTGGAAGTTGCTCCTGTTGCAGGTCCAAAGTAGGCTGTTGCTTCCAATCCAGGAACAGTCCCAGGCTTTACAGCCCCGCGCAAAGGATTTGCTTTAACAGCAAGCTCTCCGAGCGTTATTTTTTTCTCTGGCATTCCTTTTACAGATACTTTGCTCTCGGCAAGCTCCAGATTCTCTATTGGGCTTTCCAAAACTTCACTCGCCAGCTTTAAGATTTTTTCTCGCACAGACATGGCTGCTGCATAGCACGCATTTCCTGCCACGACCATACCTCGGCTTGCAAAAGTTCCACAGCCCCAGTTCATTTTAAAGGTATCGCCTGTAACCAGGGTTACATCATGGATGTCTACCTTAAGGACATCTGCGACAATCTGAGCAAAGGTAGTAAAATGGCTTTGGCCTTGCGTTCCAACACCTGTTGCCACGCTTACTTTGCCTGTTGCTCCAACTGTGACTTTAGCTCCTTCATAAGGGCCAATTCCCGTTCCTTCCACATAAGAAACAACTCCAATGCCTACGCTTCTTCCTTCAGCGCGTAGCTTTGGCTGCTCTTCCTCGACAAATTTTTTATAATCGATCAGTTCTATGGCTTTTTCCATGGAAGGCGCGTAGTTTCCGCTATCATAAACCAAAGGCGCAAAGTCTTGGTAGATGATTTCGTTTTTATAAGGGAATTGCTCAGGAAGTATGAAATTTCTGCTTCGGATTTCTGCGGGCGTTAGATGAAGTTGTTTTGCTGCTAAGTCTAAAAGTCGTTCCATGACAAAAACACCCTGAGGACGGCCTGCTCCACGATAGGGTGTAACAATCATCTTGTTGGTAAAAATGACACTGAATTCGGAATAGTAGTTAGGGACATGATACGGCCCTAATAGAGTGCATTGGCTATTGATGGGAACAGTCAGGCCGTAAGGGTCGTATGCACCTGTATCATGCAAGAAAACATCATGGATACCGAGGATTTTGCCTTCTTTGCTGAGAGCCATTTCTGCATGGTGTGTCTGGCCACGTTCATGGGTCGTTGCCAGAAAATTTTCCTGCCGATCTTCTATCCATTTAACAGGTCGGCCTATTTTCTTGGAAATCCAGGGTATGAGCATTTCTTCGGAATAAAACATCATGACCTTAGGGCCAAAAGCTCCGCCAAGAAAAGGAGCAATCACTCTTACCTGGGTTTCGGACAAACCAAGCATCTTTGCCAGACCATTCATGATAGGAATGGGTGCTTGTGTTGTGTCCCAGACAGTCATTTGCTGTTCTCTGGCATTCCAGTCTGCTACAATAGCGCGATTTTCCATGGCTACAGCAGCACCGTGGTCATAGCTTAAGTCTCGTTTAATAATGACATCAGCCTTGTCTTTAATAGAAAAATAATTGCCTTTTTCCTGGATTACATGGGCGGCAAGGTTGGATGGTAAATCTTCATGGATCAAAGCCGTATTGGGTAAGAGTGCTTTTTCTAAGTCTACGACTGCTGGCAATGGCTCAAAGTCCACAACAATATCGTTCAAAGCGTCTTCTGCAATATAGCGATTTTCTGCTACAACAGCAACAATAGGCTCTCCAACATACCGAACCTTATCTTTAGCTAAGGCAACCTGTGTGCGAGCATGAAAGGTAAGCCGTTTAATCGGCGGAGGAGATACCAGAAGTGGCCCTGGTTGCCAATATTCCCCTAAATCTTTTGCAGTATAGATAGCCACAACGCCTTTTCTTTTCAAAGCCGCGCTTGTATCGACTTTTCGAATGCGTGCATGTGCGTAGCTGCTACGTAAGAAAGCAACTTCTAGCATGTTGGGAAGATGGACATCATCCACGAATAAAGCCTGCCCTGTTAAAAGGCGTGCATCCTCCAACCTTTTCACGCTTTTACCTACATAAGAAGTCGTCAAATCTAACCCTCCTTATTCAAAAAAAAACAACTGATGCTTTTTTTAATTTGCGACAGTTGCTTTGGATGCTTGTAATTTACTTGCTGCCAGTTTTACTGCTTCGATGATATTTTGATAGCCTGTGCAACGGCAAAGATTGCCAGAGATGGCTTCTCGGATTTGTTCTTCCGTAGGATCAGGGTTTTCTTTCAAAAAAGGGATAAGCGTCATCAGAAAACCTGGAGTGCAGAAGCCGCATTGCAAGGCATGCTTTTCAGAAAAGGCTTCTTGTAAAGGATGCAAATGTTCCATATCATTTGATAAACCCTCTACTGTCATTATCTTATGTCCGTTTGCCTGTACAGCAAACATGATGCAAGAACGAGCAGGCTTGTCATCGAACAAAATGGTACATACGCCACAAACACCATGTTCACAGCCAACATGCGTTCCTGTCAATCCCAGTGTATGGCGTAAAAAATCGCTCAAAAGAAGCCTTGGTTCTACTTCCTTTTGGTATAAAACCCCATTCACGGTAACACTAATAGGAAACAAATTGCTCATACAGCATTTACGGTACAAAATCCCGCCTGGAATGGCAAGGACACCGCCCTCTTTATTAAAAATAACAGAATAAAATTGTTAACGTATTCTTTGTATCTTTCCATTTTTTTTGATCTTTGTCAAACAAATTTAAAAATTGGATTAGCAAATTTTTTGTTAGAAGCAATGCCAGAAGATTTTCCTTTTGGGGGAAAATTTTTATAAAAATTTTCCCCCAAACCCCTTTTAAAAACTTTTATATATTTATTTTCAATAAGTTGTAGCAAAAATTAACCTGTTGACATAGAAAAAGCTTTTTGATATACTATTTTCTAAATTTTTTACTGTGTTTATACAAGAGATGGCAGTAAAGGAGTATGATTGGTGAGTAAAGAGTTGACTGGCTTTCAAAAAAGCGTCCCTTCTCGGTTTCCAGGAACACGCGAGCAAAACCCAACAAGCGCATGGGATGTCGATACCTCGCCATTCCACAGGATGGTGGAAGAGCAGTCAAAAAATAACAAAGAGATGCTAGATGCTTTTTTGCAAAAAATAGAAATCCTTATGGAAAGGCTTGCTCCCGCATCTTCCTACAAGCCAGAAGATTCCCAAGAGAAGGTACTGGACTCTCAAAAAAAGCAGACAAGAGAGTACAGCGAACTCAAAAAAACCCTGGTACACATCCATGACCAACTGATCGAATTCGAAAGGCTTTTTCAGGACTGTGAAGACAAAAACCATGCTCTTCTTGAGAGCATATCAAAGCAAACCCCACCAAACCGAACTTCAGAAATCCAAACATCTCTTCAACTTCTTGCACCCATACAAAAATTAGTGGAAATTGGTCAAGAAAATTTTATCTATTTCGAAAATTTAAAAGAGATTAAAGAAAACCAAGTTCTATTATTAGAAAAAGTCAACACAAGCCAACATTTTTTATTACAGCTTAGTAGTATTTTCCAAAACCAGATCCCAGAGAAAGTATTTTGGGAAGAAAAATGGAATTTGCTCACAGATAAACAGAATGAACATTTCTCCCATGTTATTCATTATCTGGAACAATCTGTTCATGCGCTAGAAACATTCAATCAAGTTGCTGAAAAATGCGAAAAAATATACATGGAAAACAGAGAATCTTCTCAAAACAAACAAAAGAAAAATGAAATGCAATTTTTTTTAGAAAATATACTCTTTTTGCTTGTTGTTGCAGTCGCGTTATTTTTCTTATTTTTTGGCTTCAAGTAACAAATCTTCCCCTTGAGTTATAGCAACTAAGAAGTTTAGATGTTTGCAGAAAAAGCAAAGATTTTTATCACGAATAAGACGAATGGTCGAATGGCACGAATAGTTTTTATAAAAATTTCATTCGCGCAATTTGCCTATTCGTCTCATTCGTGATTCATACCTTTTTGGTTTCGGCTTGTCCGAAATAGAAGTTACGAAATGAGAGGGAAATTTTCCCCAAACCCCCTTTAAAAACTTTTATCTCTTCATTTCCAAACCAACCAAATTGCAAATAGCATCTGCTCCAACCCAGCATGGCTTTTCACCTGTTTTAATACAACATTGTTTCATCATTACATTTTGTCAATGTTACACTTTGTTTTGTTGTTACATTTTTCAGGATAACAAGAATAAAGTAAGATAAAATAAACAGGGAAAACATCCCGTTTTCGGAAATATTTTTTTAAAAAAAACAAATGGCATTCTTTTTGCTTAAAATAAATCCCATCCGTAATTTTTTCACTTGTTTGCCTGATTTTCAATATATGCCCACTCTATAAAAATATAAAGATAAAAAAAGTCTCAACCCAGTTGAGACTTTTTAATAGCAGGCAAGTGAGATTTTTTCTATGGATATTCACCAAGGCGTTTGAGCACTTACCTACATTAAACTTCAGCCTTTCTACCAATAAATTTCCTCAATTTGTTGAACTAGGTCAGTGTTCAAAAGTTTTTTAGGATGCTTTTCAAAAAGGGATTTCTATGAAAATTTTAATGATATTTAAGTACCTATTCCTGTGGATAAGACAACGGCTTTCAATAAAGCATGCCAGAATATGCTCAAAGAAGTTTTAGAAAAGAATTTCAACCGTTCTGACTTTGAGAGGATGATGAAAAGTGAAAAGGTGGCGGAGTTGGTTGCTACTTCATATAGAAAATATATTCTCAGCAGACCAACAGAGCTGGCATGGGATGGAAAGCAAATCAAGATTAAGGCAAAGGTGAATGTAGAAAAGCTGGTAGCCGATGTGAAGTACTTCATAGACCAAAAGGCCATGAAAAACAAAATGGTCATCATCAAGTGGGACAACACGTTGCTCAAAGTGCCTTCAGACTACACAGATAGGGTACGAGCCATTGTAGAATCTACCTTCCAGGGAATTATGGCAACACACAACATTCGATTCACGACCATGGATCTGATCCAGGAGAGGCATTCCCAACATATAGATGAAAGCGGAGATGTAGCACAAGAAGAAGATCTTATTTTCCAAAAGGGAACAGCAAGCCAGTACACTATTCTTCTTGCGGTTCAACTCGATTGGCTGGAAAAGGTAGACCCCATTGATAATCGCAAAAGATATTTCTGGGATTGCAAGATGAGTGCAGAGGTAAAGATACCAAGAACAGCAGAGCTATTTTTCAAGTGTTTTTATCCCGCTGCTGGGGAAAACTATGGAATCGTTCCTGTTTTGGGCAAAAGCGAAATCAAGCAAAAAGCAGAGCTGGCGATCAGCAATGTTGCAAAGCAAGTGGCTCTTGCCATACTGGAGAAAACAAGAACACATTCAGACGATATAGCGACCAACATTTTCCAAGCCTATTTCGACAAATTCCCCAGAGCAGCATTAGGCAAGATCAAGCAAGCTTTAGATCAGCTAGAATCGGAAAAAAGGATTTCTGATCTGGAGTTTAGCCCTGCAGGAAGCAAACTGCATGCCAGGATGCGTAGCAGAATGAAATTTTCTGTTCTCCAGGAAATCATCTGCAATGAATGCGAAGAATTGGGGGTCAGGGTGGCTTTAGATCCTCTCCGAATAAGCGATAAGTCACAGACATTCTATTTTGTCCCAACAAGCTCTATCAATACAATAGAAAATAAAGATTCCGAATGAGTTAAGGTTTTATTCTATGAAATTCCATTATATTTTTTACGCCTTGTTCTGTATGGTGTTTTTCTCTTGTAGTCAGCCAGGAAAGCCATCAGAAATACAAGAAAAAACTCAGGAAAAACAATTAGAAAGTGCAGGGAATCTTCCAGCAGAAAGCTCGGCCAACGCGCTTAGCCAAGCATTGCAAAAGATTTTAGAAAAATTCAAGGATAAAGTGCCCCAAGGAGGCTACCGCGTTACCATTGACAACCTGGTCATCAAGGATTCGGAAATCCCATCGGCTTTTTCCGAAGAACTGCGCAATGAAATTTCCGTTGCTATCAACAACTGCGGGTTTCTCCAGGAGTATCCCAGAGAGCAGTTGGATGCTATCCTAAAGCAACATAAAATTTCGGTATCTACATTTTTCGATAGCCAAAATGCTCCTAAAATAGGAGCACTCAAGACAATCCAAGGGATGATTCAAGGCAGCTATCTGGTTTCTGAAGAAGAGGGAATCAAGGTATATCTGCATCTTCTGGACATAGAAAGCGGACAAAAGCTTGCCTCTGCCTCTGGTTCTGTGCAAAGAAAATCCAAGATAGCTATGCCTCCTAATTATAAACAATCGCAGGAAATTTTAAAAAATTTTTCCCCTGCGCAAAAGCCTGGCTTTAAAGTTCAGGTGTGGACAGACAGAGGCAAAGGTTCTGTTTACCGTGTGGGCGAAAGACTCAATATTCATTTTGAATCCGAAAAAGATTGCTATTTAAAGCTCTATCATATCAATGCCAAAGGAGAAATCCAGCTTATTTTCCCTAACCACATTGATTCTGACAACCGAATCCAGGCAAATACCATCTATAGCATCCCAGGAGAAAACTATGGCTTTGAGTTTATCATGTCTCATCCTTTAGGGGCAGAAATGATTAAGGCTATAGCATCTACATCTCCTTTTCAGAATATAGAAACCAGCGGCGTTCCTCTAGGCAATTCTCCTGAGATGACCAAGTCCATTATCCAGGAAGCAAGAAAACTCAAAGGTCTGGAAATCAAGCCTCTGAATTCAGAAGAAATCTGCATTTATAGCATTGTGGAATAAGAGCCTATCCGAAAAATCCTTTTGGCTGCAAATTTCGATGCATCTCGGATAGCTTCGTCGAAAGTGACAAAATTGTCCTCAGAGTAGCTACGGTAGCTACGGCTACACTTGCTGCAATTTTGTCACTTTCTCCTCGCTCTCCGAGTGCCTCAAAATTTTCGCCTAAAATTTTTTTCGGATAGGCTCTAAATAATAAGGATAGCAAAAGATGAAAAAAACAATTCTTGTGGCGGTTCTTTATCTGTTTCCTTTGTATGCCTTTTGCTCGTCTGCTCTCGTTATCATAGAAGAAAAGATTGGCACTGGCGATACAGAGTTCTGTCGTGGGCTTTTGGTGGAGCAGTTGCAGGAAGCAGGCTTTGAAATCATAGAAGCAGAGCAAAAAAGCGATTTGGTAGCCAAGGCTTGCTCTGGGAACAAGAAGGCTGCTCTTGACATTGCTCAGGCAAACAATGCGAGGATCGTCCTGGTGGGTAAAGTAAAAGCCTATTTGCTGGGTGGTAATCCTGATTTTGCAAAGAATGTCCATTCAGGACAGGCAGACATTTCTCTTTCTGCCTATCTTTCTCCTGAAGGGACTATGATTGCGTCTGCAAAAAGCCATGGGGCGTTTGTCAATTTTTCAGCAGAAAAAGCACAGCAAGAAGCGATTCTTGCTGCAACAAAAAAAATTTTGGGCAAACCCTCGGATGCCAGCTCGCTTCTTAAAAAATTGCAGCCTTATCTCAAGAGCCAGCCAGTTCCGCCTACAATGCTAGTTCACAAAAATCCAGAGGCACAAGGCAATGCACCGTTGGTCGTGCTGAAGCAGCCTGAAGCAGGGTATTACAAAACAGATGCAGAAGAGTTTAGGATCATTGCAAACTTTAGTAATATTTCTCATGCTGAGGATGTCCAATTCGATGTCAAGACAGGCCATAGAGGTCTTATCATAGCGCAAAGCCCCAAAAAACGGCCTTCTTCTGTAGCAGAAAAAGACATTGTCTTATCCTGGCCTGTTAAGCTTTTGCCAGGAAAAAATGAATTCCTGATTACAGCAAAAAACCGTTTTGGGCAAATCTCTTCTATGGTCGTGATCGAAAGAATGGCCTCGTCCTCAGACAATACGATACGTTCTATAGCCTCTCCTAGCAGAGGAGTTCGGTCTCATGCTCTTTTGATTGGCATTGACAACTATAAGCATTGGCCTTCTTTATCGAATCCAAAAAAGGATATACAGACCATCCAGGAAGAGCTGCAAAAGAACTATGGTTATACAGTAGAAACCTTGTTCGATGTAACAAAGCGCGATATGCTTTATGCATTTCGTAAGCTGGCGAGTCGCAAGGATTATCAAAAAGAGGATCATCTTTTGATTATGTTTTCTGGGCATGGCTATTTCGACGAAATTACAAAAACTGGGTATCTTGTTGCCACAGAATCCCAAAAGCCCCAGGAAGATATGATTTTTTCTACCTTTATCAACTATCCTGAGCTTATGCAGATTGTTTCCAGCATACCATGCCGCCATATCCTTTTGGTTGTGGATGCCTGTTTTTCTGGCACTTTAGACCAGAAGCTGGCTTTCCGTGGTGCTGACGATATGTATAGCGATGTAGCCAAAGGAAAGTTCATCAGCAGGAAGCTCCAGTTTGCTTCTCGGATTTATCTGACTTCGGGTGGTAAAGAATTTGTTCCCGATGGAAATCCAGGACATCATAGTCCTTTTGCAAGAAGGTTTTTAGAAGCACTTCGCTCTTATGGCGGTAATGACAGAATCCTAAGCATAGAAGAAGTTGTAGAAAGCTATATGAGTAAAATCGAGCCAGAACCACGCTTTGGAAACTTTTTTGGTCATGAGCCAGGCGGCAGTTTTCTCTTTTTTGCTAAAGAGTAGGTTTCTTGAAGAAGGAAAAGTTTTTTATGATGCATCGTATTTTTTATGTTTTTTTTATATTAGCAAGCCTTTTTTGTTTAGTCTCTTGCGCTTATACATCCTCGGAATTTGATGATGAGGAAAGAGAATTCAAGAGTGCAAGCAAAAAAGAAAATATTCAGAAGATAGAATATTCCCCCTTCCATGGCACAAAAACCAACATTGCTGTTTTCCCTCTGGGATTATCAGAAAGAACAGCCAAAGCCTATCCTCATCTTCTTAATATGAATGTTGGTCTTGGTTTGCACAATGTTCTGAGCAATGAGCTTGAGTCTTCTGGACGCTTTGAGATGGTAGAAATAGAAGAGGAAGCTTTGAAAAAAATTCTCAAGGTGCAATGGCTAAGTTCCTCTGGCATGGTGCAAGAAGACCAGACCGTAGAAACAGCCAAAATGTATGGTGCGAAGAAACTGGTTTATGGCGAAGTCTCGGACTATGCAGAATCCAAAAAGGAAAGCAGTGCCTTGCTTGTTTCTTCTACCACAAAATCCATCAAAGTTTCTGTGGAAGTTCGCTATTTAGATATAGAAACCGCTTCCTATACTTCTGCCAGCAGCACTGCATACGGTTTTGACTGGGGGAATGCTTCAGAAAAAGCCGTAAAGCTTGCTGTAAAAAACCTGGTAGACAAACTAGACAAGAAAAATTCTCAAAGCAAGGAAAAGAAAGAATGATAAAGATCGTGCTTTTATGTTCATCCCTTTTCATCTTTTTATGGGGATGCACCTCTCATGATACTCTGACCCAGGCTTCGCAATCGGAGATACAAGAATTTTGCAAGGGGAATCCCAAAAGAATTGCAGTCATTGGTGCTACAAGCCAGATCAAGGGTACAGAATGGGAAAACCACCTTATTGCTCACGGAATTAGCAATATCCTCTCCCAGGCTTTATGCGATACAGGCAATTTTGTTCTCGTAGAGAGCAATTCCGAAGTGCAGGAAAAGCTCCAAAAAATGATCGATTCTCATTGGACAGAAAGAAAAGCCTATTCTGAACAAGAAGCAGACTCCATAGCAAAGGATCTTGGATGCGATGCTGTGGCCTATGCTAAGGTAAAAAGCTTTTCTACGAACAGAGCGCGTCTTGTTGGCCCATTTGCTGGTGCTACCACTACTGTTGTAGTAGAGGTCGAAGTCAATTTAAAACCCTGTGGCAAATCTACATGGCAATCTGTTGGAGTAGGAAAAGCCAAAACCAACACAGTAGGCATGCTGTTCCAGGTAAACCAGGGAAAAATCTACTTTGATGATACCAATGTGGGAAAAGCAACAAAACAAGCTCTTTTGAATGCAGTGGATGCTCTGCCTATTCCTACAAAAAATACATAAGAAACAAAGTTTCATTGTCAATGTCCAAAATATAATAGCCAGAGGCAACGCCCAAACGCGAATGCACAGTAGCCGTGAGCGTGAGCATTTAGACAACGCCCTGGTAATTTAAAAAAAATGATGAAAGGAAAAGTATGTTTTCTAAAAAGTTTTATGTTGTTGTTTGTCTTTTTGCTATGTCTTTTGTTTTTGCGCAGAACAATCTGTTTGAAGGTGCTAGTAGAAGCGGTTTTATGCACGCGGGAAATGGCCCTATAACTTCAGCCAATGTTGTCAGCAATAGCCTGGAAACCATAATGCAAAAGCAAGCTACACTGGGAAAAGATTCTTTCTTAGTTGCAGTTTTGCGTTATGAGCATGTAAGGTTTCCCTTTCCTTTACCTGCTGTTGGAACAAGAGAACGTGTTTCAGGAAATATCTATGGTGGGATGCTAGGTTTTGCCTATGATTTTGGTGGATCGCAAGAAAGCTCTTCCCAGGAAGAAAGCCTTCCAAAGCCAAGCTTTAGTGTAGGGGCAGTTGGCATTTACGATGCCATACGCTTTGATCTTACTAATGTAGTTACCGTTCCTCCAGACAACGAAGAATTGGATTGCCATAGATTTGGCTATATAGTCTATGGAACTGCCAGCTTGCCTTTAAACAAAGAGCTGAGTGTAAGTTTTACCTTAAGCCATAGCTGCATTGTTGTCAATCCAGAAAGCATGTTTGACTTTGTAAAGACAGACACTGTGAGCAGCTTTGGTTTTGGTGCATATCTCAAGGCAAACTATCGCATGGAGCTTGCCCAATCAAAATCTCAGTTTTTTCAATTCATTGATTTGAGCCTGGGATTTTCTTACCAATACGAAAATGACGATAGCGACATCAAAAACACAGGAATTGACATTCCTGAATGGGATTACCAAGACTTTATCAAAGCTTCCGCAGGCATTCGCTTTACAGCCGAAAAGCTAACAATCGTTTTTTTGTGTTCATACGCAAGCAATATAAGCCCCTATTCTGATGAACTCGTTGACCATGACTTTGTGGAATTGAACATAGAACTTGCATACCACATACTAGAAAGCGTAAGCCTCAATGTCGGCTATAAAAAAGTTTTCGACTATGATGAATTTGATTCCCATACATTCACTCTGGGATCTACTTTAGAATTCTAAATTTTTATCTCATAACATCCATAAACGAATAGCATAACACCCCACTCCTTGCTATTCGTTTATTTTTTATCTCTTTTTAATTTGACAATGTTAAATGAATAAAAGAAGCATAAAAAAACTCATAAAAGAATATAAAAAATACATAAATAATAGTTTTTTGTGTAATTATGTGTTTTTTTTTATGTTTTTTATGATAAATCCTCGAAAGGAAGGCTTTTTCATGTTTTTTTCTGATAAAGTTTTTTTTGAAAATTCTAAGATTTTTTTCTATGCCATGGTTATGGTTTTCGCGTTTTTAGTCGTAGGTTGCTCTGATAGTGGAAGGACACCAGAAAACCAAGATCCTGTTGTAGAAACCACAGTCATTTCAGGAACTGTATCTACTGCTTCTACAGGAAGAGGGCGGTTTGCAGGTCTCAGGACTATGGTGGTTACTCCTACATTGCGCTGTAGCGAGATAGAGCTTACTGTAGGCGCATCTGGTTCTATCACAGACGAAAGAGTAGAAATCGAAGCTGGTGGAAAAAGCGTTTTGTCCGATGCCAATGGCTTTTATCGTCTTGAAAATGTTCCTGTACCACAAGACAGGCGATTGATAATAACCTTCAGCCACAAAGATGGCCTTTTCTCTTCATGGCAAAAAGCCATTCAGATAACAGAAAAAGAACACAACATTGCTGCCATTCTTGAACGTGCGCATATAGTAAAACAAGAAATCCCTGCTCATGGGAAAATCGAAAGTGTGGGGCAAGGAGACATTACCTTTCCCCAGGAAATGGCAGGACAACATACTACAGTATATTTTGGCGACCCTACGGGAAATGGCGCAGCAACCTTCCCTGGCGATTATCTCGCAAAAGAGAACAGAGACGATGTTTCGCTGATGAGCGTTTCCTTTGCAGAGATCACAGTAACCAATTCCAGAGGCGAAAAGGTCACCAAGTTGCCTGCTCCTGCAACCGTTAATTTAAGGCTACCTGAAAGTTTCCAAGACGGAACTATTTTGAATCCTGTCACCAACCAGCCCTATAAAGAAGGAGATACAATTGCCTGGTGGTCTTACAACGAAAGCACAGCCCTTTGGGAAAAATCCGATGCTTTTCCCAATGATAGCCAGAAATACGATGCTGATGTTGTCGCTGGAGCTGATGGGCTTTACGTTCGCGCACAAATCTTACACCTGAGTTTTTGGAATGGTGATACTGTTCTGGAAAGATCCTTTATCAATGTAAAAGTAGTAGATGGGGATGGCAATCCTTTATCTGGAGTCCATATAGAAGCAAAAGGAATAAGCTATTCTGGGCGTTATTTTACCAGTGTTACGGAAGAAGATGGATGGGCAAGGAATGTATACTTAAAAAGGTCATTTCCTAACCAAGAGACCGTAAAGATCGTTGCGCGATACGGAAATTTAAGCTTTGTTTATGATGTAACCGACCCTCTGGAAGGTGATGTTGATAACAACTATGTATACACTCCGACCCAAGGTGGGATAGAGTTAAAAAATCCTATTCGAGTGAGTTTTGATGGCACGATCTACGGATCTGTTACAGATCTTGCTGGAAATCCTCAGCCTCAATATATGGTTTCCAGCAACTTTGGCAAGTCTTCTATAACCAATGTGCAGGGCAACTACGAAATGAAAGTCCCCCTGAATATTGAAATAGAACTCTATCTGGCGGGCTATAGCAAAAAAACGGTTACAGCAGCAAACGAAACTCCTTTGGAAGTAAACTGGAAAATAAACCAGTCGCCCAGGGTGAATATTACCAGCCCATCGCCAAACCAGATGTTTTCTCCTGCAAGCAATATTAACATCCAGGCCAATGCTACAGATGATGATGCTGTTGCCGAGGTTGAATTCTACCAAGGGAATACGCTATTGGGTACAGACACAAGCTCACCCTATCAATATGTCTGGAACAATGTAGCCGCTGGCGAATATTTTCTAACAGCAGTCGCAAAAGATAGCAATGGAATTCCAGGCTATTCTCAGATCGTAAGAGTTATAGTAAATGCAGGTCCAACGGTTGTATTGAGTAGTCCTGAAAATGGATCTGTCCATAACGCTCCTGCTAACATTCTTGTGTCTGCAAATGCTTTAGACAGCCGAAACATTTCGGCTGTTTATTTCCAGGCAAATGGAGTTTGGCTGGCTTCTGATTGGACTAGCCCTTATAGCTATTCCTGGACAAATATAAAGCCAGGAATCTATACCATTACAGCCATAGCAAAAGACAACTATGGAGTTATGACCACAAGCACGCCTGTTTCTATTACTGTGAACAATCCGCCTTCCACCATTGCCATCACCAGCCCGCAAAATGGCGATAGCTTTCCAGAACCAGCAAATATTGTCATTGCCTCTACGGCTACAGATCCTAATGGCATAGCTCGTGTTGATTTCTATGAAGGCAACAATCTTTTAGGATCAGATATCAATGTTCCTTATAGCTTTACATGGAACAATGTTTTAATAGGAAACTACCAGATAAAAGCCGTTGCTGTAGATATTTATGGGGCGGAAACAACTTCTTCTATAGTCAATATTTCTGTGAGCAATACCCCTCCTACGGTAAGCATAACCAGCCCCAATCATGGAGATACATTTAGCTCGCCGGCCAATATAACCATCCAGGCATCTGCTTTGGATGCTAACGGGACTGTAAGCAAAGTGGATTTCTATGAGGGCAACACTCTTCTCGGAACAGACAATTCGAGTCCTTATTCTTATGCCTGGAACAATGTTCCTGTTGGGACGTATTCTCTGAAAGCTGTAGCAACAGACAACCATGGTGCTACGACAGAATCTTCTTCTATTAGCATAGCAGTAAGCAATGTTGGCCCAACAGCACAAATTACCAGCCCTGCTAACAATGCTGTTTTTGTATCAGGATCGAATATCAGCATTACGGCGAATGCTTCTGATCCAAACAGAAGTATACTCAAAGTAGAGTTTTATGAAGGTAGCACACTTTTAGGAACAGATACCACAAGCCCTTATAGCCATATATGGAACAATGTGCAAACAGGAAACTATGGTTTGAAAGCAGTTGCTACAGACAATGATGGAGATACAGGCAATTCTGTTGTTGTAAACATAACAGTGCATGGTCTTCCTTCTGTCCAGATTACAAATCCCGCTAACAATGCTGTGTTTACAGCTTTTTCTGATATAGCAATTTCTGCGGATGCGCTAGACCCAGAAAGATCGGTTAGCAAGGTAGATTTTTATCAAGGGAATACTTTTCTGGGAACAGACACCACAAGCCCTTATAGCTACACATGGAGCAATGTGCAGGCTGGAAACTATGTTTTAAAGGCAATTGTTACAGACAACCATGGAGCTACTGCTGAGTCTACTTTGGTGAATATTCTTGTGCATACTATTCCCACAGTAAGCATAACCAGCCCTGTTTCAGGGGATCAATTCAACGCACCTGCTACGGTTGTAATTTCAGCAAACGCTTCTGATCCTGTAAGGTCAATTACAAAAGTAGACTTCTATCAAGGAAATACACTGCTTGGCACAGACAATAGCAGCCCTTATAGCTATACATGGAGTAATGTTGGCATAGGAAACTATGCATTAAAAGCTATCGCAACAGATGATTATGGTGTCACAGGAGAATCTTCGATTGTCAATATTGTTGTAAAAAACAATACAGCTCCTGTTGTTAGCATAACAAGTCCTGTTGCTGGAGCAAGCTTTACTGCGCCCGTGAAAGTCCTTATAGCTGCACAAGCTACGGATCAAAGCAGCACCATAACTAAAGTGGATTTCTATGAAGGTGGAAACCTATTAGGAACAGACACCACAGAGCCTTATAGCTTCTTATGGAATTGCAGCCAGGCAAATATCTATGGGCTTAGAGCAGTGGCTACAAACAGCGATGGAATTACAGGAGAGTCTTCTGTTGTCAACATCACGGTTTTAGCTGCTGCCCAGATCATGGAAGGTGGTGTTGTTTCCTGTATGTCTATTGCACCTAGCAATCCAGAAATCATATACGCAGGAACATACAGCGGTGTCTTTAAAAGCATCAATGGGGGAAATACATGGTCAAGGATGGGTAATGGAATCACAAGAAGCGACATTTCCTCTCTTGCTGTAGACCCTGGGAATGCAAACATTGTGTATGCTGGTACTGAGCTAGGGACGATTTTTAAAACTATTGATGGAGGAAGCACCTGGAGTAGCCTTGTAACATTCCAAAACGCATGGGAAATTTATGCTATTGCTGTCCATCCAGCAAATTCGAATATTGTGTATGCCTGCACTGAAGATAGTGGTATTTTTAAAAGCCAGAATTCGGGTTCAAGCTGGCAGCCTATAGGGAATATACCTTCTATAACTGGTATAGCCTGTATTGCAATCGATCCCAACAACCCAAACATCCTTTATATAGGTACAGACTATCAGCCTGATGGAAGCATCTTTAAGTCTATAGATGGAGGAGATACCTGGACAAAAAGCGATAATGGCATACCTCAGGGAATTTTTATTAACGCAATTGCCATAAGCCCATCGAATTCCTCTATTGTATATGCCTGTTCTGAGGATGAAGGGCTGTTTAAAAGCACCAATAATGGTCTTACATGGCAAAATATCAACATAAACATTGAAGGTGGGGTTAAGGCTATTGCCGTAAGCCCTGATAGTGCTTCTCTTGTCTATGCTGCTGCGGAATTAGAAAAAAGGGTATACAAAAGCACAGACGGTGGTAGCATCTGGTCTGACATCAGCCACTTGCTTCCAGAGCGTTTTACCGCTAGTTTTATTAGCATCCATCCTGATACTACAGATACAATTTATATAGCATCTTATGGATATGGGATTTATAAAAGTACAGACAATGGGGCTTCCTGGTCTTCTAAGAATAGTGGATTGCGTGCAGTTGTAGTGGAAGGGCTGGCGATAAACCCTGTTGATCCTTCTCATGTTTATGCTGGAATGTGGGGTGGATTCTCTATCGTTAAAACTGCCAATCATGGAGCAAGCTGGAGTGCAACCAACAATGGGCTTGCCGTAAATGCGGATATGGGGAAATTGGCTATACATCCTTCGAATCCTAACATTGTATACGCATGCACATGGGACAATGAAAGTATCTATAAAAGCACAGATGCTGGAGAGACCTGGAATCTAAGCAATGTTGGCTTACCTCCTGATGGTTTGTATACTGTGGTTATAGATCCGAATAATCCTTCTGTTCTTTATGCTGCTACAGATTCAGAAGGTGTATATAAGTCGGTGAACAATGCGATTACCTGGAATGCTTCTAACAATGGTCTTCCTAAAGTTTCTGTTTTATCTATGGCTATAGATCCTGTCAACTCTGCGGTTGTCTATGCAAGCATAGAAAGCACAGAGGAAAGAATGCATTCTAAAAACAAGGTATCCAGGAAACGCAATCCTTTTGCTAAAGATTTATTCTATGGTATTTATAAGAGTAACAATAGCGGAACTAGCTGGGACTCTGTCAATAATGGTATACCCCAGGGATCTGAAATTTCCTGCATAGCAATAGACCACACTGTGCCTTCTACTCTTTATGCGGGTATACGTGTAGGCTCTGACTATACAGAAAACAATAAAGGCATTTTAAAAAGCACAAACGCAGGAACGAGCTGGAGTACAAGTGGGCTTGCAGATAAGAGTATTCTTTCTCTTGCTATAGACCCGCAAAATACAACCATTTTGTATGCAGGAACTCATTCTGGTTTGTTTAAAAGCACCAATTCTGGTGGTAGTTGGGATCTCATTTCTTCTGTTCCTTCTATACCTGTGACTTCTATTGTTATAGATGCCGCCAATCCTTCGAACATATACGTTGGAACAAGCGGAGGCATTTATAAAGTTAGTCCTGATATAGCCAGGCTAAAACGCCGTCCATAGAAAGTTTTTGCTATGGGAAAATTTTGCAAAATTTTCCCATGGTATCTGAAGAGATGGCTTTGTGTAAGCCTTTTTAACGCAAGCGATCTTAAAATCGGTTAGGTTTAGCAGGTTCAGTCCCTACAGAAGGCTTACACTACGCTCGGATTATCCCTAAAGTTTCATCATGAAAAAGATTACGCAAAGCGTAAAACGCAAGAGGGTTTTATCAAATGAAAAATAACTATCTGAAGTGGTTTTTCTTTTTTTTCCTTTTTATTGCGATTCTTGGATGTTCTGGAACGCAGAATTCTGTGAATCCGATTTCCCCAAAAGAGTCTTCTTTTGCTTCTCCTGAAACAATAAAGGTTTCTCCCCAATATTCTCCTGATGTGGCAAAGGTGGAGAGCCATGCTGTTGTAGAAAGCAAACCTACTAATGCCTATAAGCCAAAAATTATGATTTTCGTCACAGAACCTTTTCCTTCCAAGAAGGCTCTTGACTATTTCTATCAGAAGATACATAAAAAGCTTTTGCCTCATTGCAAAATATACGACAGGGAAAAATCACAGGAAATCATGAAGCAGGAATTTCGTAGCTTAAGCCATACCCAGGAAGATTTGGAAAACTTTTTTCTGTTTCGTATGGCGAGCTGGGATGCTATTTTGTATTTATCTTTAGAAATAGATAGTGTACAAGAGCTTGCAGAGAGCAAAAGCAAAAAAGCCAGAGCAAAAGGAAGGCTGGTCAGAGTCCAAGATGGAAGAGAAATTGGGAATTTTGTGGAATACGATGCAAAAGGGATTATAGATTGGTATTCCGATGCAGAAGAAAAGAGTATTGACAACATTGTTCCTGCTTTTTGGGAAAATTTGCTAGAAAAAATTCAGAATTTCCCTCAACGCCCTGCCAATCTCGTGCGTCTGAATGCCAGTTTTTCCAGAGAAAAAGACAAAAAGACTTTTTATGATGAACTCGAAAGACTGTCTTCTGAGTATTACCGCATTGCAGGCAATCCTATCATGGTACAAAATGGGTTTGGAATCAACCTGGAACTGACAAAGCTAAAGACTATGGAAATTGCCAATCTTTTGAAAGAAGCTTGCGAAGCCAATGCCTTGCCAGTGGATATACAATGTGCAGATCATCTTATTTTAGTTCAATCGGGCAATAAAAAATTTTTATTGGATGAGTAAGGTATGAAAAACAATATATATTGGGGAATCCTCTTGGTTGCTTTTGCTTTTATATCATGCACAGAAGAAGCTAGAAAAGAAATCCCAAAGCAGAGCAGCGATAGCAGAGAAGAAGTTGCTAAAAAGAATAAAAGCTCTCTTCTAATTCGTGCTATAAACTTTCAAGAGAATAAAGTCTTGAATGAATTATTAGATTCTTTTAAGCATATTCAAAAAAATAAAAAAATAGAAATTCTTTCCTATGAACCTGATCCTAAATCGGGTTCTTTTAAGATGGCAATACAATCGCAGCTCAATGGGGAAGATTTAGAAAAGCTGGTAAGAGACAATCTGGAAGCCTTTGGATGTCCGATTGAAATCAAGTCTAAGCAGGATATATTGAATATTTTTCCCATACACAAGCAGCCAGGGCTTGCTGAAAGCAAAGGCCATGATATAGAAATTTCAAGGCCATCTTCAGAAACGTCCCCTTTGCCTTCTGCAGAAAATACCAAAGAGAAATCAGAAGTAAAAAAAGAAGAAGAGAGAATCCAGATACAGCTTGTAGAATTTGAAGACAGCGTTTTGCTGGAAGAAATCAAAAATGACATTGCACGTCTATTCCAGGAATCGGGGAAAGTTGCTAAAATCCGCAAGCCTACGATGAAGAGCTATCAGATGGAAACCAATATATCCCAAGAACAAAAGGAAGGGCTTCTGGAAAAAATTCGCAACCATTTTTCAGAAAAAAGCATCCGTATCCGATGCAGCGGATTTACCATTACCCTTTCGCCTAACTAATGTTTAGAGAGGAATGAAGAATGTATAAAATTTTATTCTTTTTGAGCTTTGTGATTTTTGCTATGGGATGCAGCAATGCTCCTGGTGGTTTGGATGTGCTTTATAACCATGTCCGCAGGCAGCAGTATATTCCTTTTCAGGTTGTACAGGATTTAAAGGGCGTTGGGACAATCATAAAGTATCCCAGGAGTGCAGAAGAAGAGTCGCCTAAAGATCCTGAAGTGATCCGACTGGGAAAGAGCTGGCTACCTGCCAGCATCATCAGGGAAGGCGTAACAAAAATATCGGATCTTTCGACAGATGTAAATTTAGATATAGATACTGCCATGAATTTCGCAGGTCTGCCTGTAAGCGGGGCTTTAAATGCCTCGCAGGTGCAGAACGTGGTACTCAAATTTGGGAAGATGAAGCAAGAGCTTTTAGAGATTGGAATATTGGAAGATACGCTTAGGAGTGGGACTGTAGACGAAGGAGCTTTGGAAGATGCCAGCACTCCTGGCAACTATATCATAACAGAAGCTCTGGTTGCAGAAAAAATGACCTTTGGTTTTATTGATAAATCAGGGGCAGAGATCCAGTTGGATGCATCGCGATTCGGAGCGCATCTGAAAAGCTCCTATGATATAGAAAATAAAACCAATCTGGTTGTTAATAAGCCTGTGTATATTGGCTATAAAGTAATCCCTTGTAAAGCAACCAAAAAAGGCGTTCTTTTAAAAAGCTTTGAATCTCCAAAAGCAATAGAAACAGAAAAAATAAGCGAAGAAAGAGGCCCAGAGAACACTACACAAAAAGAAAAGAAGCCAAAGAATCATGTAGAAACCAAGGAAAACAAAGAATCTGGTTCTACAGTGCAAATTGTTTTGTCTGATTTTGGTTCTTTGGATCATATATCGTCTGTCAAAGATGCAATAGAAAGTATGCCAGGATGTGAAATACTCTACTCAGAACCCAAAGACAAAGGCCACACTATCAAGCTAAGA
Source organism: Candidatus Brocadiia bacterium (assembly GCA_013359215.1). Lineage (GTDB taxonomy): Bacteria > Planctomycetota > Uabimicrobiia > Uabimicrobiales > JABWCH01 > JABWCH01. The sequence continues at coordinate 33,936 of JABWCH010000062.1, forward strand.
ACCGAAAAAATGCCACAAGAAATCAAAAAACATATACAAACAAATTCTTCTGGCCTGGATCTGCACATAGAAATTTCAGGATCAACAATCAACATTAGCCCGAATGTATGGTAGGGCGAAATATAATAGCCAGGTGCAATGCCTCTGGTATCTTAATTTTTAAGGAAAAATTTTATGAAAATTGCTCTTTTATTGATGTTGGCTTTATGCCTTTTAGGCTGTAAATATCACGAAAAAGTAACAGATGCCTCTGGAAATGTAACAGAAAAATATATAGGCTCAGACGCTGACAGCCTCAACGCTACAGGCAATGTAGTGCGATCCGCAGGCGAAGCAAGCGACAAGCACCAAAGAGGAAAAGCTCATGTTATCAAGGCGCAGAATAGCAGCAATTGCCGTTTCTGCAATGGAAAAAACGCGAATTGCTCCTACTGTGGCGACCTAAACTCGGAAGAGTAGGCCAGAAATTTCAGGCAGGAAATTGTATATGAAAGAATTTCCTGCTTATTTTTGTAAAACTAAGAAAGGAATTCCAATGCGGTTTTTGAATTTTTTTCTTCTTGTTTCTTTTTTTTTCTTTTTGTTTCATCCCTTTCTTTTGAGCCAGGAAGATTTGTGGGAAGAAGAAACGCCATACGAAATCGTTACAGGCACAGGCTATTCCCCTGATAAAAAAATAGCATTCAAACATGCTTGTCAGGATATGCTCAGACAAGCATTGATCAAGAGAAGCAATCTTGTTTATGGGGAAAGGAATTCGAAAAAAATAGATTCTTTATCCTATAAATTATATATAGAAAGCAAACCTGATATTTTAGAATGGGATGGAAAAAAAATCGTTATTAAAGGAAAAGTAAACGTATCCAAAATGATGGATGCGTTGAAACGTTTTTCCCAAGAAAAAGACAGCTCTGAATACAACAAATACTTTTCTGAAAAAGAAAACCCTTCTTCTCCTAAAAAAACGCAAGATAGAAAAGAAAAAGACAGCTCTGAATACGACAAATACTTTTCTGAAGAAGAACGCCCAGTTCAGCCAAATCCAAAAGCAAACAAGCCAAAGCAAGAATTGCCTACAAAAGAACCACCCAAAAGCACAGTACAAAAAGTAGAGAATTCTTCTGTTTCTATTGTTGTTGAAAATCCTAATGATCCAAAAAAAATAAAAACAGAAGAAGCCAAAAAACAACCTGTTCTCCAGACTCATGATCCAAAAAAAGTAAAAGAAGAAGCCAAAAAACAACCTGTTCCTCAAACTCACTCTTCTAAAACCGATAAGTCATCTACTGGAAAACCCATAGAAATAGCCAGATCCTTGATCCAGGCATCCAAAGAAAAAAAGGAAGAGGATTGGGGATTGTATTGTAGCGAAGATATACAAAAATCTTTGGCGAAAATCAAGAATATCTTGGGAGACAATTCTTGCTTTTTTAGCCTCTGGCAGGTATACGCTCTGGCTTCACCCATCGAAGAAAAAATACAAGGAAATACAGCCTTTGTCAAGGTTGCGGGGATTGCTAACATAGAAAGCTTCTTTTTCATCCAGGAAAAGGGCCAATGGAAATACCAGGGATATATCCTGAGTTCAGGCAAAAAATGCAAGACATCAGACTCTTTGGAAAGGATGTATTTAGAATTTCAGAAATCTCCCTTTTCTCATAAATAAACAGAAAGGTTTGGATATGAAAAATTGCCTGTGTATTTTGCTATTTTGGACAACCATGCTTATCTTTGCCCAAGATACAGAATCATTTGATCCTATGGAAAATGCCGAAATAATAGGGATTATAGATGGCAAAGCAAAGCAAATAGAAAAATCAGAAGGAATGACAGAAGAAGAAAAAGAAAAAGCGATCAAAATACTAAAAAATAAAGCAACATTAAAAAAACTGCAAGAGATTCGCTCTCAAAAAAGGATGTTTTCAAGCAAAGAACACCAAGAGAAAATCATAAGCAAAATCTTAGATACAGAACTCAAGCTAGAAGACATGGGAGAGCAAGAATTGATAGATATTCTAAAGGATACAGCCCACGAGGCTGTCAAAATTGTAGTGTTTGCTAAAGTTAAAGAAAAAGATTTGCTAAGCCCTTTTCATCTAGGAAAGGATGCTCTATCGGGAGAGATACTCTACGGTTTGGTAGAAAAGGGACTGGGAATCGAATTAACCCAAGCTTCAACTCCACCTCCTATATATCAGGAATTCATTAAAATTTATAACGATACAAAAGGATATATTGAAAAAATCTCTTTTGAAAATATGACACAGCTTGAAATAGAGCTTTGCCTGGAAACACTCTCTCTATGGAAAAACCAGGCAGAAGAGTTGGAAAACTGCTATAAAATCCTTAGAGATTTTGTCGAAGTAATGGCATTCTATACGGCAATGGTGGATCATACACCTTCTAATGATTTTTCATGGCATCTATTTCATCTAAATAATCATGTTAAACATCGAATTACCTCTTTAAAAAATTCTGTGATTCCTCAAAAAATACAGGAAGCCAAAAAAAAAATCGCCAAATATGAGTATCTGCCTGATATACAAGGATTCTGGTCTTTAGAAGAAACCATCGTGAAATGCGATATAGCAAAAGCCATCAACCAAAAAATACAGTATGGCGTTGTCATGACTTTATCTCCCTACGAATCTAAAGATAAAAAGCGGTTTGGTGAGGTCACAATGAAACTGGGAAACCAAAATGTATATCAAAAAGGCGATTTAGAGCAAGAAATATTCCAATACTATGAAACAAAAGATAGCAAAAATCCAGTAAAATCATACCGTTATAAACTGTATTTGCCTACAATATTACGCAAGGAATATGGAGGCAATATGGGAGGCCCCAATACCTTTTATTTTTATCCGCATAAAGATAGCATAGAAGGCAAGAGTTCCTGGCAATGCACGAAAGAAAAGCATAAATCTGTTAATGGAGAAAGCAAATGGATAGGAAAAAAGATAGATAATACTACTCTGCTAACTAAGATAAAAAGAGAAGGATATACTCAAAACTGGTTTCCTGAAGCTCCTCCAGAAGCACCACCTATTGTTTGTAAGCCACCCGAAAATAAAGAAAAAGTCAGCGATTGGGTTACGATTGTGGAAGGGAGAGATAGAGATAATCAACCCTGGCGAGTAGCCTATAAAACTGTAATTACAATCGAATTAGGGTTTAACGGTCAATGGTCTCATAGATTTTTATTGTATTTAGGCTATTCTGGTCAACCTGGACAGAAAAATGGAAAGGACTATGAGGTAACGATAGATGTACAGGGAAAGTATGAGAAAAAATCTAAAAATTTTTATGGCAACCAAGGCTACTGGCCTATTGATACATGGCGACGTAATGAATCTTTTGCCATTAGAATTGAAGAAGAATATCCATCCCCTCAGGAAGGATGGTCGCCTAAAGTCTATACCAATGTCTCATGGAAATAAGAAGTCATTTATTATAAACAAAATGCTTCTGGATTTAGCTCCTAATCTGGATACATCAGAAAAGTATTTTATCACGAATTTTGCGAATGGACGAATAGCACGAATAGATCATCTTATTCGTGTCATTTGTGTTATTCGTGTCATTCATGATTTTAAAATTAGGAGCTAAGTCAATAAGCGTTATAAACAAATACCTACTATGTCTTCTATGTATTTTTTTAGTTCCTTTATTTGGTGGAGGAAAAGCTATGAAATATACCTTTTATTTTTTTCTATTTTTTGCACTTTCCTTTTCATGGGGGCAGCAAAAGGATTACAGCGAGGATAAAAGCTTAAAAAAGCTGGCTATCCTGCCTTTTTCTTATACCCAACCAGACTTCCAAAGCCTATCCCACGAATTGCTGTCGTATATTACCTCGGAATTTTATTCTGATACCTATTGCCTTGTGGAGCGGGTAAACATACAAGATATTATTAAAGAAAAAA
>JABWCH010000443.1 GCA_013359215.1 Candidatus Brocadiia bacterium
ACCTATAGAATGGATCAGGATGGAACTATGGTTTTAATAGCCTGTCTGCGATGAAATTTTCATAAAAACTATTCGTGCCATTCGGCCATTCGTCTTATTTGTGATAAAATTTTTGCTTTTTCGATAAAAGCCTAACTCCTTATTTTTTAGATAGAAAGGACTTGATCTATGAATAAAATTCGAATCGTGACCGCAGCAGCCCTTTTTGATGGACACGATGTCTCTATCAATATTTTTCGAAGGTTGTTACAAAAAAAAGGCGCGGAAATCATACATCTTGGACACAATCGATCCGTTCAAGAAGTAGTTACCGTTGCACTAGATGAAGATGCTGATGCCATATTGATTAGCTCCTATCAGGGAGGACACAATGAATATTTCCGATATGTTGTCGATATTCTAAAGCAGTCCAACGCAAGCCATATCCAGATTTTTGGAGGCGGAGGAGGTGTCATTCTCCCTGAGGAAATAGAATCCTTACAAAAATATGGTGTCACAAAAATTTACCACGCAACCGATGGACAAAAGATGGGAATTGATGGAATTGCAGAAGACATCCTGTTCCAAATACGAGAAAGCAAAAAACAAAGAAAACAAATCGTTGCACCAGAAGAAAGCCTTATTGAACAAAACAGCCCCAGGACAGCCCATCTTTCCATTGCACAGCAAATTTCCTTTTTTGAATCCAGCAAAGAAGAGGAATCTCTGGAATCCATAAGAAATGTATATCAAAAATACAATCGAAAAAAATCCGTTGTTTTTGGTGTAACAGGAACAGGCGGAAGCGGGAAAAGCTCGCTCATCGATGAAATCATAGGGCGATTTCTTTCCATAAGCGAAGATATAACTATCGGCATCCTGGCTGTAGATCCAACCAAATCCCAATCACAAGGCGCGCTTTTGGGAGACCGTATTCGCTGCAATCATATCTATAATGACCGTGTTTATTACAGAAGCTTTGCAACAAGAGACAGCCATGATGAACTCAGCAACTCTGTGAGGGATGGACTTCTGGTACTTACGTCTTGTGGATTTGATATTATTTTTGTTGAAACAACAGGAATAGGGCAGGGAAATAGCAAAATCACCCAAATCAGCGACTATTCTATCTATGTTATGACATCCGAATTCGGTTCTCCATCCCAATTAGAAAAAATTGATATGCTTGATGTGGCACACTTTATCGCAATCAATAAATTTGAAAAAGCTGGCTCTGAAGATGCCTTACGAGAAGTGATCCTGCACTATCTCCGAAGCCGATCTTTAAAGGCATCCCCTGGCATTCCTCTGGAAAAGATGGACTTGCCTATCTATGGAACAAGCAGCAACCAGTTCAATAACCATGCAGTCAACAGGCTTTTTAAAGATATGCTCAAGCTTTTAGAAGAAGAAACAACCCCAGGCTATTCTCTCAAAAGAAACCTTTTAGAAAGACTTCCTGTAGATTCTAAAAAGGTATCTGGTTTATTGGACACACGAAGGCAGAACTATCTTGCCGAAATTTCCGAATGTGTCCGAGGCTATCACCGAAAAAAATCCCAGGAAGCCCAGTTAGCAGGAAAGGCGCATAGCCTGAAACAAAGCATAGAACAAATCGCGGATAAACATGCTCTAGGCGTTTTAGAAAAGACCTTTGAAGAAAGATGGCAGCAGCTTTCTCCCGAAAGCCAGCAGGCTTTGAAATCCTGGAATGAAATGTGTCAGGAATACCTGAAAGAAGAAAAAAAATACACGATTCAAGGAAAAGAACATTGTATTTCTCTTTGTAATACAACGCTTTGTGGCACAAAAGTCCCCAAAGTCGTTCCCCCTGGATTTCATTCCTGGTATGAAATCGTAGAATTTCTAGCCAAAGAAAATTTTCCAGGCCAATTCCCTTTTACAGCAGGAGTTTTCCCCTTTAAAAGAACAACAGAAGACCCTAAACGCCAGTTCGCTGGAGAAGGCGGTCCAGACAGAACAAACAAGCGATTCCACTATCTCTGCGAAGGGGATAAAGCAAAGAGGCTCTCTGTTGCCTTTGATGGAATTACGCTTTATGGTGAAGACCCTTCTTTGCGGCCTGATATTTATGGCAAAATTGGCGAAAGCGGAGTTTCTATTTGCACAAAAGACGATATGGACAGGCTACTCAAAGGATTCGATCAATGCGATCCGCTTACCTCTGTTTCCATGACCATCAATGCTCCTGCCCCTATTATGGTAGCTTTTTATTTTTTAGTAGCTTATAAACGAGAGCTGGAAAAAATCCAAACCCAGGGAAAGGAGCTTTCTGAAGAAGAAAAAAAGACACTCCAAATCCAGACATTCCGTAAGCTTAGAGGTACGGTGCAGGCCGATATGCTAAAAGAAGACCAGGGGCAAAACACCTGCATTTTTTCTATTGATTTTGCTATGAAATTGATCGGCGATTTGCAGGAATATCTGTCTCGCCATTCTATCCGCAACTATTATTCTCTAAGCATCAGTGGCTACCACATAGCAGAAGCAGGGGCTAATCCCATAACACAGCTTGCGTTTACCCTTGCCAATGGCTTTACATACGTAGAATATTTTTTGAACAGAGGCATTCCTGTAGATGAGTTTGCCCCCAACCTTTCCTTTTTCTTTTCCAATGGTATGGACCCCGAATATTCCGTTATTGGCCGTGTAGCCAGAAGAATATGGGCTGTAGCCATGAAGTACAGATATGATGCCAACGATAAGAGCCAGAGACTAAAATACCATATCCAGACATCAGGAAGATCCTTGCATGCACAGGAAATCGATTTCAACGATATACGTACCACACTGCAAGCTTTGACAGCAATCAATGACAATTGCAATTCCTTGCATACCAATTCCTACGATGAGGCTGTGACAACGCCAACAGAAGAGTCTGTTCGCAGATCTATGGCAATCCAGTTGATTTTGACCAAAGAATTTGGGCTTCTCAAAAACGAAAATCCGCTCCAGGGATCTTTTCTGGTAAATATGCTTACTGACCTTGTAGAAGAAGCAGTGCTGGAAGAATTTGACCGACTATCGCGCAGAGGAGGTGTCCTGGGAGCTATGGAACACCAATACCAAAGATCCAAAATCCAGGAGCAATCTCTCTATTATGAAAAGCTCAAACAATCAGGAGAATACCCCATTGTAGGCGTAAATACCTTCCTCCCTTCCCAGGAACAAAACCCTTACAACAGCATGGAAATCACACGCGCCACAGAGCAAGAAAAAAAGGAAAGACTCCAAGACCTGGAAAATTTCCACAAACAACACAATGAAAAAGCGCGGATGGCACTGCAAAGGCTCAAAGAAGTAGCTTTAAGCGAAGGGAATATCTTTGAAGAGCTTCTTCATTGTGTAGAATACGCTTCCATGGGAGAGATCACCTATCTTCTATATGAAATCGGCGGTAAATACAGAAGAGGAATGTAATTCTACAGCAGTTCTCCGTGTACTGCATACAAAAGATTACACAGATTACGCAGATAAAGGCTCCGAAAATCTGTGTAATCTGTGGATAAATTTCTTTGAATCCGATGTATGCTTAGGAAATGCGTATTTTTTTTAAAGTGTGTAATTTGACAATGTTAAATTCGGTTCCTTGTATTGAAAGGGTTAGCGTGAATTTTGGGTATTTATTTGGAGGGCGAGGCTCCTGCCGAGCAGGAGGGTATGGCTCGGCAGGAGCCTCGCCCTCCATTTGCCATCA
>JABWCH010000444.1 GCA_013359215.1 Candidatus Brocadiia bacterium
TAAATAACTTCCCCATTTTTAGTCGAATACAAGCAAATAATTACGATATTTTCGATAAAAATTCTTTAAGTCGCTCTATAATGTTAAGCTGATTCGCAGTGCATGCAGTAACAAAAAAAGTCGTTATGCAGACCAAAGACAAACTCACAATTAGCCATATAGCTTGCCAATCAAAACTTATAAAGATACGAGCAATAGCACAGACTAGTATAGATGAGCATAGAGGATAGCCAACGTCATCCAAAAACCAACGTCCGCTTTCTCCAGGCAATAAGTACCTATGCATAATGGGGATAGTAGCCAGCATGCCTATTGTTATGATAGTCCAGATGCTGGCAGCACCAATAGCACCATACCATTTTGTAAAAATATACATCAAGGGAGAAAGCAATAAAATATAGAAGAAATTTGTAATAATAGCAAGGCGCATCCATCCGTATGCCAATTGTAATGCCCAGGGAATATGGGCAAGAGAATGGAATGCTGTACCTAGGACAAGAATTGACAGCAACAGGTAAGTATTTTCTGCTGTTACTGGATTTCGAGTCCATAAAATTAGGATTTCTTTGGAAAAAAATGCCATCACACAAGATACAGGCAACACAAGGATAGATACGAGCTGTGTGCTTTTGTGGTATAGTTTTGTTATTTCTTCTATGCTTCCCTTTTCTGCAAGTTTTGTCATTTGGGGAGAAGCAGCAGAAAAAACAGGCATTACAAGACGGTAAATACTCATAGAACAAACATTTGCTAATGAAAAATAGCCAAAAGTTTCGAGACTCAGAAGATGGCTTAGGATGAGTTTTTGCAACTGGAATAGTAAAATTCCTGTTATGCTGGCAAGGCTCATTCCTGTTGCAAAAGCCCCAATTTTTTTTAACAATGCTTTACAAAAGGCAGGCTTTTGATTTGTGTACGGCAAGCTTTTCCAAAAGAAAACTAAATTTACTAAAGTATTTGCAGCAGAAATGATAATTTGCCAAAAAAAAAAGGATTCGATACATGGAGAAATGAGCCATAAGATAAATACTGAACCTAGGCCGCGCAAGGTGGCTATGGAAATATTAATGGCATTGAGCAAAACCTGCTGCTGAAGACCAATCAAGCCTCCTGAATAGAAGTTCATGGGCCAGTGGAATCCTATGCATAGTCCCATAAGGATGACAGCTAGTTTAACAGTCTCTGGTGCTATATTTTTGGCCTGTACCCATCGAGAAGCTATCCAAGGGGCAAGAAATACAACAGCAAATGCAAGAAGTAAGCCAATTGCCCAATAGGGAATCTCTAGTGTGCGGGCAAGATCTTTCATTTCTTGTGACCTGCCTTCCTGGGCAGACAAACGCGCCATCTCAAAGCTCATTGTGCTGCTAAGCCCCATATCCAGCAAGCTAAAAATTCCCAGCAACATGGAAAAAAAACCAACTAATCCATAGGATTCTATGCCAAGAAAATGGATATATAAAGGCACAAAAGCCAGGTTCATCAGTGCTATCCATATACTGCCTAAAAAATTGGCAATAATATTTTTTTTAATGGTATTCATATTGATGCTTTTAAAAGGTGGGAGAATCAAACTTTAATGCTTGTCTGTAGTATAGAATGGGCTATTACAAATCCCTACCACGCACTTTGGCTCACAAAAGTTTTCTGGACGTGCATTGAACTTGAGTAAATCCCGCCGACCATATTCGTCTGCTATTTTTTCTGCAAACTGGCGTACTGTAATTGGTATGCCAGAGCAAATATTATATGCGCCTGTGTGTTTGCTCTGTGCTATATGGACAATCATCTGGGCAGCTTCCTGAACATCCAAAAAATCGCGGATTTGCTTGCCGCTTGTTAGTTCAGCCGCGTTTCCCTGAGAGAGATTCATTCTCAAGTATGCAATCAACTTCCTACTGTCTTCACCCTCCCCGTAAAGGTAAAATAGCCGACACCAGGCAAAATCAATATTTATAGAGGCAAAGTATTGAGAAAGAACCAAAAAGCATGCTGCTTTGGAAGACGCATAGAGGGAAGTAGGATTTAAAGGGGTATGGATAGAAAGCAAGCCATGGGTAAGATCATATTCCGCGCATGTTCCAATACCTATAAACCTTTTAACACCTGACTTAAAAGCACCTTTTGCAAATTGCAATGTGCCAGAAAGACATTCCAGATTTTTAGGAGATTGCAAGTATTTTCCTGGTTCTGAGTACCATGCACAATGAATGATGGTAGAAATATCCTTGCAAGCGTCTTCCCAAAAATGACAATCTTCGGCAAAAAGGTCTGGAGTAGAAATTACCCTTTCCAGAGTGTCGTAATTTTTGAGCAAATGCTCTTTTCCTTGACGTACAACACAACAAGTCTGCACATTAGACTCGCATAAAAGCCGTAAAATCTGGCGACCAACAAAACCTGTCGCACCTGTTAATAGTATTTTCTGGCTCATCAGTTCCACACCTTTTGATGATAAAGATGGTTGTATCTGCTACAGCATAACGCTTTATTCTAGTTCAGAAATCGTTACAGAATTTCCAGATGGGGTATTGCCACAACAAATTTTCCACCCCAATTGGAAATGTAAGAAAGTTGGCTAGTGATTTCTTGTTTTATATTCCAGGGCAAAATCAAGACATAATCTGGTTTTTTATGTACTAAATATTCTTCATTTACAATGGGAATGCGACTACCTGGTGTCCATTTCCCTTGCTTGGCTGGATTTTTATCCACTACAAAAGAAACCAAATCGGGCTTGATGCCTGCATAGTTCATCAGGGTATTTCCTTTAGCAGCAGCACCATAAGCTGCTATTTTTTTCCCTTCTCGCTTAGCTGATAGTAAAAAAGATAAAAGATCATCTTTGATTTTTTCTGCTTTTTTTTGAAAATCAGCGTAGAAAAATGCTGATTTTATGCCCTTTTTCTCTTCTGCTTCCATCAATTCATATACGCTAGAGGAGATTGCATGTTTTTTGCTATCCATTTTTTGCGCAAAAACTCGTAAGCTACCGCCATGGGTTGGAATTTTTTCTACATCGAAAACAGCCAGTCCATTTTGAGCGAAGATACGATTCACCACTGTCAAAGAGAAATAGGAAAAGTGTTCATGATAGATTGTGTCGAATTGAGATTGGTTTATCAGGCTCAAAAGGTAATGGAACTCGAATGTCGCAACTCCATGAGGCTTGAGCAAGATAGAAAATCCAGAAACAAAATCGTTGATATCGGGTACATGGGCCAGAACATTGTTAGCGACGATAATATCTCCTGAAAGATTTTTCGCCGCCATCTCTTTTGCCAGTCTGACACCAAAAAATTCTTCTATAATGGGAATGCCTTTGGCTCTTGCAGCATGGGCAGTGCTGGCTGTAGGTTCAACACCAGTGCATGGAATATGCAGTTCTTTCATATATTGCAAAAGACATCCATCGTTAGCAGCAACTTCTACAACATGGCTTTTTTCATCTAATACAAAGCGTTTCTTTACAGCTTCGACATAATTTTTACAATGATCAAGCCAGATACTAGAAAAGCCGCTAAAATAAGCATAATCAGCATCAAAAAGCTCTTGGGCGTATGCAAAATTTTCGGTTTGAACCAGCCAGCAATTTTCGCATACTAAAATGCGCAGGGGATAGTGCTTTTCCATGCAGTTCAAGGTTTTTTCTGTAAGATAAGCATTGGATGGTGGCGCAGTTCCTAAATCTAAAAA
>JABWCH010000063.1 GCA_013359215.1 Candidatus Brocadiia bacterium
TTAGTTATATTCCATAATGACAAAATCTTGCAAAAAGCCGAGGTTTATTTTTGCTATTTCTTCATAGCGAGCAAAAAAGTAAGGGGAAGAAAAAATATGTTTTTTTTGGGAAATCTTTTGTAAAAATTCCAGTCTTTTCTTTTGGTAGTCCTTGGGAGTCACGATGCTGGCATATTCTTGAAAAACCTGCTTTTCGTATTCTATAAGACGAGATTTATCAGATGCCAGGATAGCGATGTCCATATCCATAATAAGAGCTTCATCTCCAGAAAAAGAAAGATCCTCAGAATGACAGGCAGTGCATTGGATCATTTTTTCTACTCTAGGCAGTTCTATTTCTGGGAAAAGGAGATTTTTAGCTATGTATTCCTGAGCAAAGACAGCACTGGCCTTTTCATTTTCTAAAGATTGGGGGATATAGACAATATCATGGAATACAATCGCAAGGTAAACTTCCATGGGATTTGTAAGAAGATGCTTGATTCTGAGATAGAGCAAAAGCATTTCCTTGATATGCTGAAGAGTATGGTAAAATCGCATTTTAGCAGAATAGATTTCTTCTATTTCACTTAAAAAAGCACTGTCATTTTTAAAGCATATTCCTTTAGGCAAAAACAAAAACCTCGTTCTTCTTACTTCCTGGCGAAAAAGGTATTCTGATTGCAAAGATTGGTATAGCCTTTCTCCATCGAAGGGCATATCGCCTCTTTGCTCCCAAAACAAACGGTCATATTGGTCATTCTGGATTTCTTCATGCCACTGGCGGACGCGCTCCAGGGAAATCTGGGAATCTATTCTTTTCTGGGCTTGTTCAGGAGAAAGCTTACGCAATGTTTGGATTCTTTGCATTTGCGTATTGCTGTCTACGCAAAGAAAAATAAGGTTTTCATCTACAAGCTCTGTTAGACTACGGTCAAAAAGAATGGCACTTTCCATAAGGATAATCCCTGGCCCAAAAGAATGGATTTCTTTTCCCATTAAATAGAGCAAAGGCTCTGTCATGATATTTGTCAGTTTCTCTAGTTTGCTTTGGTCAGAGAACACAATATCGCCTAGTTCTTTTCGGTTGATGCTGCCATCTTCATTCAAAACGCAAGACCCAAATTCATGGGCTATTTGAGATCGGATTTTTTGGTATAGAGGAAGAGGCTGCGCTTTTTCATTGAGTATCTGGAATGTGAACTGATCCATGTCTAAATAAAAAATTTTTATTTCTTTTTCCTTTGCTGCCTCTTGTAATCTTCTGCAAAAGGTGGACTTGCCTGTGCATATTCCCCCTGTTACTCCAATGATCCATTTCCCTGATGTTTTTATTTTTACGATTTCTCGTACAAAAGCATTAGCATATCGATCCAGAGAAATCCCCAAATTGGTAAGCATCTTAAGATTAGTAGAGCTGACATTTTCCAGATCCGAATGAATCTGGGGTATAAGAAGCGTCATGGGAGAGCCATAAAACTGGCTATTCAAAGAAGCCAGATTGCTTTCGTATCGATAGTCTGCTTCATCCCGTATTCCTTTGATGAAATAAGGGATATTGTTTTCGTACATATAGTCTGCCACTACACGAGAAACAATGCTGACACGTATTCTGTTGCGAAACCGAGCGGGAATGCTTTTTTCGATGATGAACTTTCTTTCCTCTGGAGAAAACATCCCATACTTTTCTGGATTTTTGGCAATAATAATATCAACATTCGCATCAGGGTCTCTTTCCAGAAAAGAAACCAAAACAGACAAATGGCCTTTTGTCCAAGGATCAAAAGAACCAGGATAAGCAAATTTAAATTTGATATTGGAGTTGTTGGTATTCATAGTTTATCCAGGATTATCGTTATTTTTCCCATCTGGCTAGAGCGTAAAAGATGCCAAAATCGTAAAGAAAATGCTAAAAAAATGGTTGATAAAAGGAACTCGAAATTATAAAATTATAGAATTAAGCCAACTGGTTGTCAAAAAAAATTTGTTAAGGATGAAACATGGGAGAGATACTCTTAGAAAGCATTATTTACAATGCAGGGAAACATCATTTAGAAACCATTGTAAAAAACATTGTTGCCTACTCTGAGAAGGGCGAAGAATGCCAGAGCCTAAAGGAAAAATTATTAGCAGCAGGCGAAGGGGTTATGGATATTTATGAGGGGAAACTAGGAGTAGAAGAAATCAAGAAAGAAGTATGGGCATTTTTGCAAAAAAATCAGCTATGCAATTTCGAGTCTTATAAAAACTATCTGGAAAAAGAAGGAAGCATCAAAAGAAATGGATACTATACAAACCTGGAACTAAGCGATTGTTCCGTAGTGACTATGAGGATGGGAGATACAGAGGACAGCTTTGTCCATGTTCATCCAGGCAGACATACGCCCAATACATTCCGCGTCAAAGCAAAGACATTTAAAACGGCTGCATTTGCTACATTTTTAGGGCTTTGTAGAAAAACTTCGCCATACAATCTTGCCATAATCAATGAAAGCCGCGCCCATTTGGAACTATCTCCTGTAACAGAAGGCATTGATGCCATATATTTCCTTTTGGAAAAATTTGGCTTTCAGAAACAGGCATAAATTTTTGATTTGGAACAAAAAAAACTAAGATCTTTTGAGCATCTTAGTTTTTTTGGTTTCTTATTTGGAAGCAAATCAGAAGTTATTTTTCACAGCCGCAGCATTTTCCAAAAATAAGTCCTGTGAGCAGACCGCCAACGGTAGAGGATACTAAAATTCCAACTGCCCATGTAACAGCTACGTTGAGTTCGACTGGCATGGTAGCATAAGTACCAAAGCTAATCCAAACAGCAACGCCTAATCCGTAGAGAAGACCATATTTCAGACCAGATACTGCACTTTTTTCTGCTTTAGCGCATCCATAAAGAGCAACAAAACAAAGTACGAAAACCAAACGAACTACGTGAAGAACGTTTTCCTTAATATCTGCAGGTCCACGCCAGAGTTCTTTTTTGGCTTCATAATCTTTGGCAAGTAAATGTTTATGTACTACGAAATCTAAGGCAGACCAAAGAAGAAAAACAACTACGACTGCTAAAATAAGTTTTTTTAACATGAGAAACCTTTCTAAAAAAAATCCATAATCTATAACACAATTGGAAAAATGTACGCTTTTTTCCGAAGGTTTTTGAATTCACAAAAAGTTCTTTATTATAAAAGTTTTTAGTACATAAAAGCAAGAAAAAAATACAATATTATTTTACATTTTATAGCTTAGATACAGAAAATAGAAAAAAAAGTTCATTACTATATTCTTTGCAGACTCTTAAAGTAAAAAAATATTTTTTTAAAAAAAATATTAAAAATTTTATTGACAAAAGAGAAAAAAATGCTATACTAATTTTCAGTCATTCGGCCAGAGTGGCGAAATTGGCAGACGCGCTAGACTCAAAATCTAGTAGTCTTTACGGCTGTGTGGGTTCAAGTCCCTCCTCTGGCAAACTTTCAAAACCTTTTCAATAAAAAAATCCAGAGTTGTTTTTATAACTACTCTGGATTTTTTATTTTAATGCTAAACCAACCATAATAAACTTTCCCTTATCCTCACAGAAGTCTTACATTCTGCCTGTTTCTCGATTTTTCCTTGATTGGCCGAAATGCGACATTGTCAAATTAGGTATGTGTTCAAATAACCGCAGAGTCGCAAAGGTCGCAGAGAAATTATATAATTCTTTTTTTCTTCTCTGCGTTCTCTGTGTCTCTGCGGTGAAATCTTATCTCTTGAGAAGTTCAAGATTAAAGATTAATACAAAGACTTACCTATACACCACTGCAGAAAACGCATAGATATAGAGAAATTTTCCTTGACTCCCCTTTTTATTTTCAGTAGACTCTTTATAAAGAACAATTACTCTACTATTCTTTTGTAGTTTCATTTTGAAAGGCAGGTTTCTATGTGGAAGCTTCATCAAAAAAAAGCAGAAATTCTGTTAGCCCTATTTTGGCTTATCAATATAGGTATCTTTGCGGATTGGACAGACCGATTTGCCATTGCCAGGGAAGTCAGTTTAAGCGAGCTTTTAGAAAAGCCAGAAGCGTGGTTAGGCGTACCAGTGCGTATTCCTATTCGTTTTTTTGAACCTAGCGATGTTTATGTTCCTTATAGAACACGTTTTAGCCCAGATTCCTTTTGGAATTTTAGCGCGTGGGATATTCAAAGCCATATATGGGATCCAACTGGTTTTGAAAAAACATATCCTTATTTCTATGTAGAAAAAGACAATCCAGAATTTAAATTTTTTCAAAAATTAGAGACTTTTAAAACAATTTGCATTTTGGCACAAATAGAAGGCATTTTTGCGGGAAAACCTTTTATTCGAGTTGTTTGGGCGAGTGCTATGCCTGGCAACCTGCATATAAATAACCTGAAGCTATTGCATAAAGGCTTAAAATTATATAAACAGAGAAATTTCAGAGAAGCTATGGGTTTGTTTCAAAAGGTATTCGACAGCAACCCTCCTGAAGATATTAAAGTCATGCTACACAAAGCTATAGCTAAATATTATATATATGAAAAAAAATCGTACTACTCTGCGATTGAGGAGTTAAAAAAAGCGCATTCCATCAATCCTACCGATGTAGAGCTTGAAGAGCTGGCTTATTTATGCCATCTTTATTCCAGACCACAGGTACAAGGAATTCCATCCTCTAACACTCAACAGAATCCAACGATTCCTTTAGGACAGCATAGTATTATTTTAGAGCCTGACCCTCTTCCTCAACCTACTCCAGAGCAAGAGCCTGAGTCTAAAACACAAGAACCTAAGGTTATAAAAGAACCAGTAAAAAAAGAAATGCCTAAAAAACCACAGCCAGAAGAACCTAAAATCGTTCAGCCAAAACCAGAAGAGCCATCCAACAAAACAGATATTTTGGATGATTTAGAACAAGATAAAGAGATCACAGAGCCCAAATAGCTTCTGTAGATTGCACAGCGCAGCAGCAAAGGCTGCGTTGTGGTATTTTGTAATCTTTTGAGTTACAGCAAAAGGCTATCTATCATCTCTATGGATTTTTTTTCCATCCTGTTAATTATCCATGCCCATCCTTTGCTGCTGTTTTTTTAATCAAACCGTAATTTAAAAATAACCAGAAAACCGTTGTTTCTATTAAAAGGAAGATAGCTTATGGTCGAATCCAATGGAAGATTTTGCATGGCAACATACGAAAAAAATATATTGATTCGTGTGGAAGGATTAGCTACTAAAAATAACACTTACTTGTTCCAAAATTTTGTAGAAAAGATGCTTCAGGAAAATTTTAAGCACTTTATCATAGATTTTTCTATGTGTAAGGGCATGGACAGCACTTTTATGGGAGTACTTCTCCAAATTAGCAATACTGTAGAGCTAAAATTGCTCCACGTTGGAGTTGTTTGTAAAAAATCTCTTGATAGTCTCGGAATCTCAAGATTCTTCAATATTATAAAAGAAAAAAAAGACTTAGAAAATTTTTGCTATCAAATTTTAGAAGGCGGAGAATGTAGCAAAGAAAAAATGGTAGTAATGATCCACGATGCGCATACTGCACTCATCAAGGCAAACCCAGAAAATAAAGAACTATTTGAAGCATTTTTATCAGATTTAAGCTCGGAAATAAAAAAATACAGCAAAACCTAAAAGGGGAATAATGCTTTGAAAATAAAGGAAGTCAAAAAAAATTTTGCTATTGTTATTTTATGCCTGGCTTTGTTTTTTCTATATTTCCTTTCTGCGTATAGCACAGAAGGCACTTTTCGGAAAAAAAGGCAAATTACAGAAAGGGATTTACCTTGCATTGAGATTCCTATGCCCCCAGCGAATGTAGGGATAGATGTCTTTAAAAACCCTAAGAAAATTGTAGTTATGGGTTGGAATATAGAAAATCTTTTTGATACACAAGACGATCCCTTTACAGAGGATGACGAGTTTACCCCAAGAGGGGAGGCCCGCTGGGATAACGCTTCTTTAAGAAATAAACTTTACAACATCACCGATATTATTCGTAGAATCAACCATGGTTCTGGGCCTGATATTATAGGGCTTTGCGAAGTAGAAAACAGGAAAGTTGTTGAAATGCTTTCTAAGCACCCGAATATAAAGCATTTGCAGTATAAATACATTTACCATCGAGACAGCGTTGACCCAAGAGGTATTGATGTCGCTATTTTAAGCAGGTACTCTGCAAGCGTGCGATGGGAACAAGCCTATCCAGGAGCAAGGGATATGCTTGTTGGTAAGTTTGAAATACAAGAGCATCCTCTATATATTTTAGTGAACCACTGGCGTTCTCGCCTGGGCGGCAAAAAGAAAACAGAAGATCGGCGTATCCAGGCAGCCCTAAAATGCATTGATACAGTAAAAAAAATACAATCCCAAGACCCTGATGCTGATATTTTGCTTATAGGCGATTTTAACGATAACCCTCAGGATTCTTCTATTCGAAACTATCTTAAAGCAGTTCCTTATAATAAAAGGGAAAACAAAAGATCCCTTCTTTATAACCTTACTCCTTCTGCGAAAACAGAAGAATGGGTAAATCTTACATCGTATTTTGATCAAATTATTGTGTCCCAAGGCATTCTGGATAAAAAAGGGTTTTCCTATATACCTGGGAGTTTTGAAATCATTTCTTATTCTTTTATGTGCGACAAAAATGGCAGACCATTGTCTTTTTCCTCTTATGATGGGAAAGGATATTCTGACCACTTCCCTGTTGTTGCGACTTTTCAGATTGAATAAGCCCATTTTGAGGAGCATACCATGCTGAAAATTTCCTCTTCTGTTTCTGATGCTATACAAAAAAAAAGACCTGTTGTTGCTCTGGAAAGTACTTTAATCTCTCATGGCTTACCCTATCCGCAAAACCTGCAAACCGCATTAAAATTAGAAGAAGTTGTCCAGGCTGAAGGTGCTGTCCCTGCAACAATAGCCATACTGGATGGAGAGGTTTGTGTTGGCCTTAATAAAGAACAAAAAGAAAGAATCGCCAAACCAGGCGTGGCAAAGGTGAGCTTAAGAGACATCTCTCTTTTGGTTGCAGAAAAAGGTACAGGATCTACCACAGTTGCTGCAACAATGTGGGCAGCCCATAAGGCTGGAATATCTATCTTTGCCACAGGAGGAATCGGCGGTGTTCACCCTGGCGATGGAATGGACATAAGCAGCGATCTTCCTGCTTTCGCTACTATACCCGTTGCTGTAGTATCAAGCGGCGCAAAAGCTATTTTAGATCTTCCCAGAACCCGCGAATGGTTTGAAACCTGGGGTATTCCTATTCTAGGATACCAGACATCCCATCTGCCTGCTTTCTATACAGCACAAACATCGCTTCCTGTGGATCGTATGGTGAAAACCCCAAAAGAAGCCGCTCATTTTATCAAAACACATCTGGAGCTGTGTTCACGGGGTATTTTAGTCGCAGTGCCTATTCCCAAAGACGACGAAATACCATTAGCTCAATTCCATGAATGGCATGAAAAAGCAATAAAGGCTGCAAAAGAGAAAAAAATAACAGGCTATGCCTTGACTCCTTTTTTGATGGAGTTTCTTAGAAAAGAAAGCGAAAACACCACGATGAAAGCCAACCTCTCTCTACTCATCAACAATGCTAAAGTGGCAGCTCAAATAGCATTATCTTTGTCCTATCCTTAACTTCTGATAATATTTAAGATAGAAAGGAAAAAAATGTCTAAAATAATTTTGTATTTACTTTTATCTGCAATTTTTATAAGTAGCACATTTTCGCAAGAAGTTCCCAGGAACAGAAAAGAATTCTTAAAAAAAGAAATAGAAAAAGCCAATAGCTTTATCCAGGATGATGAAATAAAACAGTATAAATACCAGCAAATGTCTATGTCTGCTTTTGCTTTTTACCGAGCCACAGCGCATCTATACTATAAAGACCTGTCAACAGGCACAATCAACATTCCTTCCGAATGGAAAAATGAGGCAAACATCTCTACATGGCTCAATGGAGATTTCCATCTTCAGAATATAGGCTTTTTAGACAACCAGACGGCAATCTTTTTTGATCTGAATGATTTTGATGAAAGCTATATAGGGCCTTTTTATTGGGATACCATACGTTTTATCGTAAGCCTTTTTCTGATACAAGAACAGGTCTCCTTCGATTTTTCAGATGAAGAAATGCAAGAAGCCTGTTCTTTGTTTCTCAAAGAATACCAGGATACTTTGAGTCTTGTAGAAGGAAATGGAAAAGAAAAATACACAGAATTGAATAAAGAGAACATTTCGGGTTTTATCCTAGATACATTTAAATCTTTGGTGAAGAATAAAAGCAATGCCAAACTCTTGAAAAAATGGACATTGACAACCCAAAACCAGAGATTCTTCGATTTTTCTAATGGCGATTTAAAGAAAATGGAGGCAGGAGAGACATACGAGATTAAAGGTGCATTTTCTACCTATTTAAAAGATATAGGAAATTTTTATGGCAAAAATCCCGATTACTTTCGCATTAAAGATATGGCATCAAGGCTTTATTCTGGCTTAGGGAGTTTGGGGGTGAAAAAATACTATGCGCTTATAGAAGGCCCATCTTCTGAACTGGACGATGATGTACTCTTGGAAATCAAAGAATCTCGCTCTTCTAATATTCTTCAGGCCACACAAGAAAGCATTACCTTCAAGTATAACGCTCAAAGAATCAAAGCAGCCTATCAGAACATGAGAACGCGGATTGATCCTCATGTTGGCGTTTTAACCAGCATGAAAAAATCCTATTTTATAACTAAAATTTCCCCTTGGAAAGATGGCTATGAACCTGCTGATTTTAAAAGCAAAGGAAACCTGTTTTCCTTTCTTCAGCATTCAGCCCAAGCTCTTGCATACGCGCATAGCCGAAGTGATGAAGACAAGCCTTCTTCGAATATTCCTTATAGCTTTGAGTTTCAAGCGGTAAATGCCATAAAAAAATGGCCCTCTGCCAAAACTACCATGATCGAACTAGCACAAAAA
The DNA here is from genome assembly GCA_013359215.1 of Candidatus Brocadiia bacterium. Classification (GTDB taxonomy): domain Bacteria; phylum Planctomycetota; class Uabimicrobiia; order Uabimicrobiales; family JABWCH01; genus JABWCH01. The sequence goes on from JABWCH010000063.1 coordinate 8,963, forward strand.
TATGCTAAACAAGTCATTATAGATTTTGAACTATTTAAAGAAATTTTAGTAGAAAATGATCTGAAGTAAAACCAATGCCCAATTTACCCATAACATTGTCAAATTAGCGATGAGAATTAAATAAATTCCCTATTTTTAATGGAATACAAGACAGCTTGTTATGTAAATTTTACTTCTGTGTATCCCTAAATTAAAGGGAAATCACAAAAATTTCGATAACGATTAAGATAATGATAACGAATCGGACTACGATTCTTAATCTTAATCGTTATCTTTATCGTCTAAATAATGATAACGAATCGGACTACGATTCTTAATCTTAATCGTTATCTTAATCGTGAACTTTCGATGTTTTTATAAGTGGACTTTCGATATTTTTATCGTAATCGTAAGCTTTCGCTCATGGCTGCAAGAGATTCCTAAACCAACAATTCTGAAATTAGCGGATAATTTTACGAGTGTATGTTCCTACGAATAAGGTCATGATGAAAAGCCCCAAAAAAGCTTCAATGCTGACGATATATGTCATGAAGCTATTCAGGGAAGGCTGAATATCTCCTACGCCCATAGTAGTAAAAGTAGCAAAGCTGTAATAAATGGCTTGTGCAAATCCAAAGGAAGATTTTTGTCCTATTATAAATTCTTCAGAAAAAGTGCTATAAATGTAAGCAAAAAGTAAAATAACGCTAAGTGCGACTAGTGTTATATGCAAAGGCTTCGTTCCATAACCACTTCCTCTGTCAATGCTAATTCTTTCAAAAAAATTCCACAGCAGCTTAAAAAAAGATCCCAGGCGAGTGCCTTCTTTATTTTTTCCAGAAAGCCTGCCAAAGGCTCTTTGTGAGGAATCTTTTCGTTTCATTTGTCTGAATTTCCAATAAGCCCAATCTTCCTCTTCTGCCAAACCTCTTTTTTGAAAGCTTTCCTTTAGAATCAAATATTCCTCTTTAACCCGATTGTATTGGAGATGGTTTGGATGCTCATTGAGCAATTTGCGCTTTACCTGGTAGCTTTCGATAACAATCAGATCGAGTGCTGCTTTATAAAAAGAAATTGAGCCGATTTTAGCTTCGCTTAAGTCTAAACGTCGGTTGACATTGGCATAGTCGAAAGTGACTTCCTTGAAGGAAGCGTTCACTGCGCTTAGCTCTTGGTTGCAATATACGCTGTTGAAAGAAACAGGGCCATGGAATATTGCATCTATAAAATCTGCTTGCTCGCCAAAATAAGAATTGGCAAAGGTTGCAGATTGAGAAAAGTTGACCTCTTCAAAAACTGCTCGTTTATGAAAACGAGCGTTAGTAAAGTCAGCACAGCCTTCAAATAGAGCCGAACATCCTGCTTCATTCATGCTGGCACGTGTGTTGCGGTCGTAGTTCATTAGCATTTCATCCTGGAACTGGGCATTTAAAAAATTGGCATCGTGAAACTTTGTCCCAAGAAAGGAAGCCAGCCCCTCAAAAACAGTATGGAAAAAAATAACCTTTTTTTCAAATATTGCATTCCTAAAAGATGCCTTTCTCAAAAATCGAGCATCGCTGAAATCTGCCTCTTGTAAGCATCGGGCATTTTTTAAATCAAACTCTCCATCTATAAGTGCTTTACGAAAAGCAAGATAGCAGTCAAAAGTAGCCCCTAGGAAATTGAGGTTTTCATGGGAATGGATGCTGTTGAAGGAGGCTTCTTTCTGAGAAAATTTAGCACTTTCAAAAGATGCATTTTGGAAAAATTCGCAGTGATCAAAATGACCTTCTATGCCAAAAGCACAGTTCTGAAAGCTGACTGTATCATAGAAACAGGCTTTCCAAAAATAGACTTGTTCTTGGAAGGACGCGCTTGTGAAAAAAGTACTTTTATGAAAAATAGCATTTTGGAAAGCTGCTAAAGAATGGAATTTCGCTCCGCCAAACAAAACTTTTCCCTGAAAATCGCACTCTTTAAAAGAAACGCCTTCCTGAAAGACTGCGATTCCTGTTTTATGGAAGGTACTTTGCCATCCGCCTATTACTTCTTCGCTAAAGACGGTTTTAGAAAAAACCACAGGTGCTTTGAAAGTGCTGTCTATTAACTTCAAAGTGCCAATAGAGCAATCTTCTAAAGATACTGTCATGCTAAATTCTTTGCCGCTTAGATCTAGCTCTTCCAAAAAATAGCCTCTCAGTGTCTCTCCTGATAAAATTTTTTGGAGAGCCTCTTCTTGAGTTAACACAGAATATTTTTGGTTCATACTATTCCGTTGACTTAAAGTTATAAAATCTATAAATGAAAAACACATGCGACCTAAATGATTCGACCCTTAGTGCCAAAAGCAAGCTAATCCCTAGTCGAATAGATTTTCTAGTATACCACAAAGCAATCTAAAAGAAAATCTGAAAATTTTTTCACCTGGAATATTATCTTGACAATATCGCATTAAAACATCTACTCTGTGTAAGCCTTCGTTCCTTAAAACCAGAATTTTTCTTGCTCTCCACCAGACCAGAATATCCTTTTCGAATTGATGAAAATGATTACGACAAAACTATAATTTCCTATACAGCAAGTTGGATAAATCTGAAAATTTTACCACGAAGAACGCGTGATGCCAGGAACTTCGTGGTAAAAATTTTTGCACAAGGTTTTATTCGCAAGTGTCTAAAGCAAGGATTTGCGGGCAAAGAGCATAAAAATCCCTAAAGATAAAAGCAGGAAGACAGATGGTTCAGGGACTGCTGACTGGTATAGCTCTAATTCTGACCATGCGGGATGGACATAGTTGCTCCAGGCTTCAAACAGCCAATAGCGTGCGGTAACAGGGGCAAAAGTATGATCGTTGGATATTGTTGCATTGTTGGTGACAGAAACTATAAGATTCCAGGAGTCTGATAGATTAAGCTTTGCATAAATCTTGTATTGTGGGAAAAGGTAGAAGCTTGTAAGCCCTTCGTAATGAGCGGAGTTGACAGTGTAAACTGCGTTTAGATCGAACTGCCACCATCCGTAATTATTGCCATAGATCTGGCTGAAGCTGCTTCGGCTACCATCGGCAAGATTTCCTGGAACGCTGCCTGATGCATTGCCATGAGAAGCGGTTACTGTTGCGCCTACAGCTACATTGATGGGGGCTGCAAAAGTAAAGCTTGCAAATAAAATAAAGGCTATAAAGGCTAAAGCTATTTTGGATTTCATGTATCCCCCTTTTCTCAAGCAATTTTCTTTTTGCCTGATTTGAGAAAGAATAGTAGTCCTGCGATACAAAGATAAGCTATGCTGGCTGGCTCAGGGACTACGCTAAAAAGCTCGATTTCGTTTATGCACATCCAGGACGAAGTTGTTTGGACTGTAAAGCGGACATAGTCTACCATGGAGTTGATATTCCAATAGGTATCGTTGTATGTTCCTGCATAGAGATAGCCGCCTGTGATGTTGGTGTAATTTACGCCATCGGCAGAAACTTCCATTTTATATTGGGTTACATGGTGCGAATAGACTGTGGATACAAATACACGAATCTGCGATAGATAGTATAGTTTATCCAGATTGATAAGCAAGGTTGTTGTAGACGATGTGTTTGGCAACCAATAGCCATCGCCATAATTCCCAAAGCTATTGTCAAACATATTTCTGAGTTGATACCAGTTGCTGTAGGCATAAGCACCTATAGATGCTGTTACTACTGTACCATTGGGTGCATAGTATGCACTTTCACCATAGCCTCCTCCTGTTCCTCCCGATAGGTCGATTTCATAAGGAGTGGCGGAAATAGAGGCTACCGCGAATAAAAACAGGAAAAAAAGGTAAGAAATTTTTTTCATGTTTTCTCCTTTTCTTAACATGTTAGAATAAAGACTGTTAGACGATTTATTTACACAATACTGATTGGCTGTTTGCTGTAAACATTTCTTTCATTGTGCCAAAGTGGAAGTCTTGTAACAGCTTTTGCAGCCTTCCTTTGGTTTTGCTCAGGTTCAAATAGTGGCGAAAACGGTGCATCATTTTGGCATTTTCAAAACGCGGCTGTTTTGGGTCAATTTCCCAGGGGTGCATGTAGAAAACAAAGGGATAGCCTTCATGGTTGATTTTCTTCATGGCCCATCGTGTAAAATCATAGGGGAAAAGGCGAAAATAGCCTCCGCCCGCAACGGGCAGATGGAATTTTCCTAGCTTTAAGGTAGCAGGAGGAAATTCGTATAGTTTTGCCTGGTTTATGGAATAGACGTAAGGATGCCTGGGCGATCCTGGAATTCCGTATCTTGGATGATACACAGGGAAAATGCTGGAATCGTATAGAAAACCTTCCTCTTGCAATATGGCAAGTGCCCAGAGGGAATCGTTCGTGATAGAGTAGCTTGGTGCTCTATAGCCAATGACTTCTTGTCCTGAGATGTCTTGCAAAATGGCTTTGGCTTTTTTTATATCCTGGCGAAACCCTTCGGGGCCAAGATCATAGACCAATTCGTGCTGATAGCCATGACAGGCAATCTCGTGGCCTTCTCTATGTATATCCACAATCATTTGCGGAAGCTTTTGGGCTAACCAGCCTAATATGAAAAAAGTGCCTTTCACAGAAAATTGGTCCAGGAGCTTGAGAATGTTTTCCATATTTTTATGGACGCGGAGAGAAAAGTTTTTCCATGAATCAGGGTTGATAAAGCTATTGAAATTGCTTACCTGGAAATAGTCTTCTACATCAACACTAAAGGCATTGATGATTGGATGTTTCATTTAGCACCCTTTCCTGTGATGACCACTTTGAGTGTTTTCAAGAAAATAATGAAATCCAAACCCAAAGAGAAGTATTTGATATAATACATATCGTATTGGAATTTTTCGTAAGTTCCTTCCAGGTCGTTTGTGTATTCATGGTTTACTTGTGCCCATCCTGTGATGCCAGGTCTTACAGAATGCCTCAAGAAATAATAGGGAATCTTTTCTTTATAAACTTCTGTAAAAGGCGGGCGTTCTGGTCTTGGGCCAATTAAACTCATCTCGCCTTTGAGTACGTTTAAAAGCTGTGGAAGCTCGTCGAACCGAGTCATTCTAAGATAATGCCCAATTCTTGTAATTCTATCATCTCTGTCTGTGGCTTGTTTAGGGCCTGTTTTCTTTTCTGCATCAACAACCATGCTTCGGTATTTGTATATGGTAAAAATTTTCTCGTAAAGCCCTGTCCGCGTTTGGCAATAAAATATCGGACCTTTGTCTGTCAATTTGATTATCAAAGCAATCACTACATGGAATGGTGCTGTGACAACGAGTAAAATGAGAGAAAAAATTATGTCGAATATTCTTTTGATCAGTCTTGTAAAATAAAGATTTGCAGGATTATAAACAAACAAGATATTCGTTGCCCTCAAATCTTCGCAAGGGACTTTTCCTGTCAGCCATTCATAAAAAGAAAGACCATCAATAAGATGATCTCCTCTTAGGTGGCACTTCCAAAGAAGCTCTAAAGGAAGCTTTTTTAATGTTTCCTTGGTTACAATAAGAGTGTTGAGCTTTTCTTTTTCTAAAATATCGATGATTTCCTGGATATTCTGGGATTCTTCTAAAGGGATGATCCGTGTTACTTCAAAGCCTGCAAATTTTTCTGTTGAGATTTTTTGCAAATTCACGGCGAGCTTATCTTCTCCTAAAATTGCCACACGTCTTATTAATCCAGCCTGGGAAGTGAGCAAAGGGAAAATGATACGCCATAATTCCAAAATCACAACAACAACAATAAAGTTGATAGACAATATCCCTCTTCCTATATAGAGAGAGGGGAAAATATAATAAAAAAAGCTCAGAAATATGTAGCTTAATGCAACAGCCTGTACCAAAATCCAAAAAGAGATTGCTCTGGATTTTTGCATATAAAAATATGTACTATAAGCATCTAAATAGTATAGTGCAACGCTCAAGGAGCAAGCCACTATAAGGCTATTAGGCAATAAGTCTTCTATGATCCAGAAGTCTCCTGAAACAATCAGGTATCTTAAAAATGCGGCAAAAATAACACTTAGATAGATAAGAATAAATTCGCTTACGAAAAGGATAACAGATGGTCGGGTTAATCCAATCCTTAAAATATGCAACATAGTTTAAATATCCTTGGAAAAGGGCTTGAAATAGAATAGCAAGAGGTAAAATGCTCTAGGAATTTTATCTCTTGTTTCTGAGAAGTGTATGCAAGGCAAGCTATAGAAGGCAAGAAAGTTTTCCTTTTTCAGGCAACTAGCTTGCCATTTCAAAAGATCCACCATCACTCAATTCACTACGGCTTACACCATTTAGCACAAACCCTGATATTTTGCTCTGGTCTATTAGCTCAAGAGCTTTTCTTAAGATAGCAGGGGATGTATTGTGTGCTTTAACAACAACCACTAAACTGTCTACTAAAGATATTAAAGACGAAATATCAATAGGCGAAAGTATGGACGGCGCATCGAAAATCAGTAGATGGTCAGGATACGTTGTCTGTATCTGGTCTACGAGCTGTGTCATTGCTTTGGATGAAAGCAATTCTGAAGGATTCAGATGGGTTTGCCCAGCAGGCAATACTTTGAATCTTTCAAATTGTGTTTGTCTCAAAACTTCTGATAGCTCAATTTCTTCAGATAGAATATTGGCAAGCCCCTTAGGGTTTTGCTCTGCAAAGCCCTCTTTGAGAGGATGCGCAAGGTTGCATTCTATCCATATCACTTTATCTGCTATACCTGTTGCAATGGCACCCGCTACATTATACGAAGTCGTGGTCTTTCCTTCACCAGGAATAGCACTTGTAAACAAAACTTTTTTGGGTGCTGGTTTGTCCATTTGCTTGGGAAATATTTGGAAACGCAAACGCCTGTAACGACTTGCGATTTCAGAAGTTGGTGCAAAAAAAGTGGTCAAATGATTTACCAGTGCCAGCTCTATAGGAGGAGACGTGGTCGTGAGATTCAAATCTTCCTCCAGGATGGTCAGTAGCCGATATACCTGATTATTTACCAAAAGCCTTTTGTTGACCATCACTTCCCCTATTTTGATGGGCACTTCCATATCTCTTAGCTGCCTTTGTAAATCTTTTTTGTGCAAACGTTTTAATTCTTCTACTTGGGCAAGCTGCTCTTTTTTGATTTGCTGTGTGTTTTTCAGGAAATTCTCTGTAGGCAAAGAATTCGATACTGCTGGAAGATTCGATTTTTCTTCCTTGCCAGGAGGCAAAGAGAGCTTTTCTTTTTTTTCGCCAGAAGGCAAAGTGCTGATGCCACTATCTTCTGATAGCAAAGCAGGCCATATATGCTGTACTGGAACAGGCTTCATTTTCCATTTGGGTAAACGGAAGTAGGGGATGGCACTGAAAATATTGTTTGCGCTAATTTTCTTTAAAATATCCACATCCTCTACTCTGGGTTTCATGATGTCTCTTTGGATACCAATGCCTACTCCTGCCATGATTCCTGCTGCGAATCCAACCAGCCAAACCATAATATTTCGCAAAAACAGGCTTTCTGTTGGCAAATAAGCAGGGTCAAGGACGATAAATTCGCCTGCATCTCTTTCTTCTTTTAAATCCTTGAGCATCTTTGCCTGGTCTGTATTCTTTAGCATGAAATCGTAAGCTTTCAAAGCAAGCTGGTAGTCTCTTTGAAGCTCGGACAATTTTTGCTCCACGGCTGGAGTTTCCTGGATTCTCTTTTCGTAGAAATTCAGCTTGTCTTTGTAGTCTTTCATTTCCCTGTAAATATAACCTACTTTAAGCTGTGTTTGATATAACAGCTTGCTTATTTCCAAAAGCCTTTCATGGTCCTTGAGGACAATATTAGCCATATCAAAGACCTCTGGTTCAAGCTGCTCTACTTTTCTTTTTAATTCATTGAGTTTGGTTAGAACTTCAGCAGGGATTTTATCCTGGGGGATGTTTTCCAGCCGCTGTTCGGAGATGAGCATTTCTGATCTTGTTACTTTATAAAGCCCATAGCTTTTTCGCAGCTTAATACAAGAATCCATAAGCTTTTTCTGGACTTGCCTTTCTTCTGGAGAAAGAGCATAATCATACGTTTCTTTGCGGTTCTTCCCATCTTTTTTATTCATTGTTCCCATCAAATAACGCTGGTAATCCAAAAGCCTTTTTTGCGCGAGCTGGATTCTGTCTTCTATTGCCTTGACAGAGGGATGCTGAGGAGTATATTCCATGTTAAGCCGCTCTCTTTCCTCCATAAGCTTGCCAAGGTCTTTTCTCATTTCTGTCCATTTGTCAATTTTTGCCTTGGCTTCTTTGGCAGCAGCATCTTCTCCTTTGGCAGCTTCTTCGCTTAAAAGCTGGCTACCCTTTTTTTTGTTGTATTCCTGGGATGCTTTAAGAATTATGTCGTCTAAACCCATTTCGAATTCTTTGGATTTTAACCTTACGTCATCTTCTGCCTGGGCTAAAGTTCTGCTAACCGACTCTAAAAGTCTTAAAAAGCTTGTTCTTGCAGCGACATTGGTCGCCAGATGCTCTGGAAGAGAGCCTACATTTTTATGCTTATATTCGGCTATTGCTTCTTCTAATTTTTGAACCTTTTGTTGGGAATCGCGGACTTTTCTTTCCATAAACTGATATGCAGAGTATATTTGCTGTTTATATTTTAAATTTTCTTCAATAAAAAGAGAAGCCAGCTCATCGGTCACTTTCATGATTTTTTCAGCATCGTCTTTCCCATCATAAGAAACGCGGAAAACGCTAGCAAAGATTTTGACTTTAATGTCTTGCCTCATGATTCTAATGGCATTTTCCAGGGAAGTTTTTTCGATTTCTTTCATGTATAAATCGAATTTTCTGATGATTTTGGAAAGGCGGTTTCTACTCAAAACCTGATCTTTAATGTTTTCAATTCTTTGCTGTATACTTGGGTTGATAGTAGCCTGGCTATAAGAATCTGGCAGACCCTCTGATTTTACCAACAAAAGAGTATCAGAGCTGTAGACAATAGGGATGTATTGTCCCCCTATGACTGCTCCTGTTGTAGTCAGAATAGAGCAAAGCAGAATAATCCACCAGTTGCGTTTGATTATCCTCAGTATGTGTTTTAAAGACCATTCTCTATCCATAGTATTCCAAAATCATAAAAGTTTTAATTTAAAAAAAATTAAAAAGGCAACATGGGAACGTATATAATGTCTCTTGGCTGAAGGTATATATTTTGTTGAATGTTTTCACCTGAAAGATAGGTAAAAAGATTAAAGCGGTAGCGAATTTCTTTTCCTGGGACGCGGCGGATAACGACAATTTTAGATTTGTCTGAAAAGTTGGTAAATCCTCCGCTGGTAATCAATGCTTCTAGCAAGGTTATATTTTCTCGCGCAGAGATTGGCCCACGCCTTGCTACTTCACCAAAAAGATATATCAGGAAATTAGGAGCAACCAAAGAAACTTCTACTTCAGGGTTCTTAAGGTATTTTTCCAATTTTTTTGAAATTTCCTGCTGTATTTGAGAGAGTGTCTTCCCTTTGGCAGAAAGCTCGCCTACCATCAAAAGTCGAATTTTACCATCAGGTCTTACAGTTTCTTGCTGTGTGAGTTCTGGTTTTTGGAAAACCATAATCTTGAGCGCATCTCCTGGCAAAACTACAAACTCTGGAGTTATCATGGGCATATTTAGAGGAATTTCGCCCTCGATTTGTATGTTTTCACAGGCAGACAGGAATAAGCAAATCAAAACCAATACAAAAAAGATAAATTTCATAATTTTAGCCAAAAAGAATTTAGAAAGCATGGGAGAATTTTTTCTCCCAAACATGAATAGAATTTATGTCAAAAAAACTATTATGGATAAAGCTAAACTCAATCAACTTTTCTGCATTTTGCGATTTTTTCTCAAGGCTAAAAGACCGCCTGCCATACCAGCCAAAGCCATAAATAAAGAAGAAGGCTCTGGAGTATAGGTCGTGATTCCATAGCTTAAATGATCCAGAACTACATAAGAATTCGATACTTCAAACATGGCTATATCAGCCATAGTTCTTTGTATACCGCGGAAAGCACCTTGGTTTGTCCCTCGAAATGTAGAAATAGGAGCAAGGTTGTTGATGTCATAAGTTTCTATGACTTGTCCACTTCGGTTATACGCTGTGACTGTGACATGGTTGTTGCTATCGGGCAGATAGTTCATGAAAGCACCAACGCTGCTTACATCCTGGTTGAATGTATAGCGTATCGACCCAGTTGAATTGTTAAGAGCAGTATACCCCTCTGCGCTGGTATTCCAAACACCATTATTTCCAAGGGAATAATAGGAATCGTTTCCAATATAAGCATTATCGTTTGTATTGACTCCTGACCATTGGACTGTAACACCAGCAGTGGAATCTACTTCCACTGGGCCTTGGGTCATTGTGGGAGAGTTCGCAAATTGTGTAAAAGAAATTACTTGCTTCTGTTCTTCATTGATTTCTGAGGAGTTCAGCATCAATAATGCTTGCGCCTGACTAAAAAGCATTACCAAAGCAATAAATACCAAAATTCTCATATATTTCTCCTCTCGTAAATTCAAACAAAAATATCCTATAAAATCTTTAAATTAACTATTTTCAGTATACTCAATCTCTCGACTATTGTCAATTTCTTTTTAAAAGAATGCGATTTTTTGATAAAATTGCGATCTCAGGTCTTGACGCGATTTTATCGCAAAAATGGTACAAGGCTTGACAGTAAAAAAAATTTGGTTAGAATAATTTGACAATGGAAATTAATATGACATTGTCAAATTAAAGAGAACGCTCCGTATAAAAGGCTTTTTTACAGAAATTTTGCATGAAACTTCAAGCACAAGCAGTAAGCGGGTTTTCTCTGAAGAGATCGCTTCGGATTATCCCTAAAGTTCCATCATGAAAAAAATTACGCAAAGCTTGAAATAGTGGATTAACTCCGATTTTTTTTTAACGAAAGGTATATGATGATAAATTATAAAACATTAGGTCTTTCTAATACACGAGAAATGTTCCGAAAAGCTATGCAAGGTGGTTATGCTATTCCTGCATACAATTTCAACAATATGGAGCAACTTCAGGCTATTATACAGGGGTGTGGTATATCCAAATCTCCTGTTATCTTACAGGTTTCAAGTGGCGCACGTAAGTATGCAAATAAAACTTTGTTGCGCTATATGGCAGAAGGTGCTGTTGCCATGAGCAAAGAACTTGGCTATAATTTCCCTATCGCACTCCATCTGGATCACGGAGATAGCTTTGATCTTTGTAAATCTTGTATAGAAACTGGATTTTCCTCTGTTATGATTGATGGATCTCATCTACCTTATGAAAAAAATGTAGAAACTACAAAAAAAGTAGTAGAATATGCCCATCAATACGATGTTACAGTGGAAGGCGAATTAGGCGTTTTGGCTGGAATCGAAGATGATGTCCATGCTGCTTCTTCTGTTTATACGCATCCAGATCAAGTAGAAGATTTTGTAAAAAAAACCAATGTCGATTCCCTGGCTATTTCCATTGGAACATCCCATGGTGCTTATAAATTCAAGCCAGAGCAATGCAAAAAAAATGAGCAAGGCGTACTCGTACCGCCTGAGCTTCGCTTTGACATTCTCGAAGAAGTAGAAAAAAGAATCCCAGGCTTTCCTATCGTACTTCACGGTGCAAGCTCTGTTATGCCAAAGTATGTAAATATGATTAATGATTGCAATGGCAAACTGGAAGACGCTGTTGGAATACCTGAAGAGCAACTACGCCGCGCTGCAAGATCAGCAGTATGCAAAATCAATATCGACTCTGACGGAAGGCTGGCGTTCACAGCCATGATTCGTAAAGCCTTTAAAGACAACCCTGGTGAATTCGACCCCAGAAAATATTTAGGCCCTGCCCGCGAAGAACTAACGCAGCTTATCATCTACAAAAATGAAAAAGTATTAGGCAGTGCTCAAAGAGCTTAAGAAACTATAAAAATTAGTGCTAAACCTATAACCTATACGGAGTGCCTATGATAAAAAAAAATATCACATACATTATGGTATTGCTGTTGTCATTCTGGCGGCTGCAAGCAGAAATCATTGGAAATGAAATTACACCGCAAGCCCAAGAAGCCATTTCCAGAGGCTTAAAATTTCTTGCAAAAACACAGGATGAGGAAGGCTTTTGGCGCTGCGATATAGGCTATAAGCTCAACGTGAGCTATAAAGTCATCAAAGAGAATCGGCCTCATGTTGGCATAACAGCCCTTGCCTGCATGGCTTTTTTGGCAAATGGAAGCCTTCCTGACAGAGGCCCTTATAGTAAAAATCTTGCTAAAGGTATTGATTTTATTCTATCTTGCTCCCATCCGTCTACTGGCTATATAAGCCGTTATAATACAAGGATGTATAGCCATGCTTTTGCAACACTTCTTTTGGCTGAAGTGTATGGAATGACACAAGATCAAAAAATAAGGTCAGCATTAGAAAGGGCAACTCGCCTGATTCTGGAATGCCAGAATGAGCAGGGAGGATGGAGATATGAGCCCATTGCGATGGATGCTGATATGTCTATAACGGTTTGCCAGGTTCAGGCATTGAGAGCAGCCCGAAATGTAGGCATACGGATTCCCAAAAAGAATATAGAAAGAGCCATTGAGTATGTTAGAAAAAGTGCATCAGGCAATGGTGGATTCCGTTACCAGTTGATGGATTTAAGTGAATCAAGAACCAGTTTTTCCTTGACAGCAGCAGGAATCACGGCTCTTTTTAATGCAGGAATTTATGACGACGATAGTATAGAAAAGGGACTAAGATACCTTATGTATCCCCCTCGCTATGATCCTCATCCTTTAAGCAACCATTATTTCTTTTATTATGGACATTATTATGCGGTACAGGCCATGTATATGGCAGGAGGAAATTATTGGCGCGAATGGTATCCCAAGATCAGAGAAGAGCTTTTAAGAATACAAGCTCCTGAAGGAAGCTGGGAAGACAATGTAGGAAAAACATTCGCTACGCCAATAGCGGTAATTATCTTACAAATACCTTATGGATATTTGCCAATTTTTCAGAAATAAACACAATTTCTAAGGAAAATTTATGAGTGCGGCACGTTGGGTATAAGTTAGCCTAAATCGAGTACTTAAATTGGAAAGATGAACGCTAATGAAAGCCTTATCCTGAAAGGGAAAACTAAT
>JABWCH010000064.1 GCA_013359215.1 Candidatus Brocadiia bacterium
TTTTGAACAAATACCTAGGAAGTCTTAAGCTAACAAGCCTTGTGGGAATTGGTTTTTACAAAATATTCCCTTTTTTGATATTTTCCAAAGTTTCAAAGATGGTTACGGCTCTTTTATCAGCAATACCTTCCACTCCCTTGAGATCATCTATTGTCGCATTGCTGATTTGGTATATATTCTTGAATGCTTTGACTAAATTGCAGGCAATGCTCATGGGGATTCCAACCGCGTATTTCAGAACTCTGTAGCCTCGTGGAGAAATGGCAGTCTCATCCAGTTGTCCTATATTGGAAAGGTCAAAACCTATACTTCTTGCAACAACTAAAGGGCCGAGTTCTTTTAGTTTTTTTAGGTTACTGAGTATATTTTCCGCATCTTCGTAAGAAAGATCCTGGCTATGGTAGTCTTTTACGAACATCCCTAACAATTCGTCTATATCTCCAACAATTTCTTCCAGTTGCATCTTAAAAAGATTGCCTTCTGTTCCTAGTTCTGTCACATAAGGTTCGACCTGGTCTCGTATCTTCTGGATTTCCACACCCTTAATCAAAATTTCTATTGCATTTCTAAGTTCTGCTCTGTTATGCAGCTCAGCAAGTTCTATTTGGTTGAGCATCTTATCTAAATTCACTCGGTATTTTTCCAAAGTATACAAGGCTTGCGTTACTCTTGCCAACAAAAGTTTAATGTCATTGATGACATATTTGCTATTTTCAAAATAAAGCGTTATTACATTTCTCCTGCTAGAGATTGCGACAACAAGAAACCCTGTTTGTTTTGCAATCCTATCAGCAGTTCTATGCCTCATGCCTGTTTCTGTTGTTGGGATGTTGGAATCAGGGACAATATGTAAATTTGCTCCCAAAATTTTACTTCCATCCTGGTCTAAAATTACTCCTCCGTCCATTTTGGCTAATTCATAAAGCTTTTCTGGAGCAAAATTAATATCAAAGCGAAATCCTCCCTGGAAAAGATTATCGCAATTGACTTTTTCATCGATAAAAATAATCAATGCTCCAAATTTTGCGCCGAGTATATCTTCCAACGACTTGCGAAGTTTTGTCCCTGGCGCAAGCATTTTGATTTTAGCTAGTGGTATCGCCATTCCCTGCCTTTCAAAAGAATACGTCTTTGCTGCTGATTTTTTACCTGATAAACTCCATTATAATCTGATTTTATCTTAATATTTTTCAGAATGCAAGTAATTCAATGGAAAGGATTTTTTTTCATTACTTTATTTTTCTTGCTTCTTCTATTGCCTTATTGCCTTTATTTTTTTATAATAGTTTGGAATGTTGTACTCCGACAAAAATTCTTTCATTGCTATACATTCATTTATGTCAATCTTAGCCATAATGCTGTCAACTTAAACAAAAGTGGCCTATGCAATGAAATTTTGTTCCTGAAGTTGTCAGCGTTCCTGGTAATCTAAGTTATTTTTTGGAGGATTTCATGAAAAAATTCCAACGATTTCCCATTCTATTCTTTCTTTTAGTCGTTTTTTTTATCGCAGGCTGCCCAAACACGCAGAATCCTGTAGAAGACGAAAGAGAGAGCCTTGCTAAAGCGTACAATCCTGTTTTCCCGCAAGAAAAGCCTTTTAATCCATCAGAATGGGAAACAGCAAAAGACTATGAATTTTTAGGCGATCCCAATGCCAAAAAAGGAGGCACTCTAAGATCTTACTGGATGGAATTTGTTCCTACGCTAAGAACAGAAGGGCCTAATACCAATCTGCAACAGCTCACACAAGTTTTTGATCTGGTGTACGAACGATTGCTTCAGTTGCATCCTACAACGCTGGAATACATTCCCAGGCTCGCAGAATATTGGCAAATTTCAGAAGACAAGCAAAATTTCCGCTTTCGCCTCAATCCTAAAGCTCGCTGGGCCGATGGTTCTGAAATAACATCAGACGATGTTGTGGCAAGCTGGGAACACAACATCATGAAGGATAGAAAAGATCCTTATAACAACATCCTTTATGAAGGAAGCTATGAAAAGCCTGTCATCGAAGATAAATATACCTTTTCCATCAAAACCAAAAAACTGAACTGGAGACTTTTTCTGTATTTTGCAGTTTCTATGAAAATCTACCCTGCCAAATATTTGAGAATCCCAGAATCCCAATATCAAAAATACTATGGTGTTTCATATGATGGGAAATCTCCTCTTTTGATCCCAGGAGAAAAATATTTAGAATGGTATCAATGGAAAATGATGATGGGAAGCGGGCCTTATGCCCTGAAAGAATTGCAAAAAGAGAGATCTCTTACTTTAGAACGAAGACAAAACTATTGGGGTGAAAAAGAGAAATGGTGTGCTGGTAAGTATAACTTTGATAGGCTAAGATGGTACGTCATCAGCGATGAATCTTTGCAATTTGAAAAGCTGAAAAAAGGCGATCTTGACTATTTCTTTGTCGTCAGAGCTATTGGCTGGGCGCAAGAATGTGATTTTGATAAAGTTCTGAATGGATGGGTTCTCAAGAAAAAAGTATTCACACAAGAGCCTCAAGGTTTTTCTGGCTTTGTGTTTAACATGAGACGGCCTCCCTTCCATGATAAGAATGTCCGACTTGCTTTTGCTTATTTGTTCAACAGAGAAAAGCTAATCGATAAACTTTTCTTCAATCAATATGATTTTATTGATTCTTACTATCCTGGAAGCGAATGGGGAAACCCCAATAATTTGAAAATTCGCTATAATCCCGAAAAAGCAGCCCAACTCTTAGCAGAAGCAGGATGGAAAGAACGCAATAGCCAGGGATGGCTAATAGACAAAGATGGCAATCCCTTTGAGATTACCTTGGAATTTGGACAAAAAGGCATGGAAAGAATCTTCACTGTAATACAGGAAGACTTCCAAAAAGCAGGCATAAAGATGGATCTCAAGCTGATCGACTATCGCACTCTTCTGAAAAAGGTCGAAGAGCGAAACTTTACGCTCCATTACCAAAGCTGGTCAGCCATTATTTTTCCTAATCCTGAATCCTCATGGATGAGCGAAATGGCAGAGCAAAAGCACAACAACAACCTTCCTGGTTTTGCAAATGCAAGAGTAGACGAACTTTGCAAAGAGTACAACATTATCTTTGATCGAAAACGGCAGATGGAAATCATCCAGGAAATCGATGGCATTATTTTCCAGGAACATCCTTATGCTTTAGGCTGGTATGCCAATTTTAACAGAATGCTCTATTGGAACAAATTCGGATATCCCAAAGGACATTTTACTCGCATTGGCGATTACCTCGATATTCCTGCCTATTGGTGGATTGATCCAGAAAAGGAAGCTGCTTTAGAAAATGCCATAAAAACCAACTCCAAGCTTCCCCCTGGCGAACTGGTAGACGACTACTGGATCACACGAGATCAGAAGAAATAAAAATACCATAATACTTTGGCTGCACAATTTTGAGGCGATTGCCTCAAAATTTTCGCCTAAAATTATTTTTCGGATAGACTCTAATCACGAATAAAACGAATATACAAATTATGCGAATGAAATTTCTATAAAAACTATTCGTGCCACTCGACCATTCGTCTTATTCGTGATAAAAATTTTTACTTTTTCTGCAAAAATTTAATTGCGCAGAATCATTTTGACTATTACAATATTTTTCATTATTTTTCTCTCTTCTCTGCGTACTCTGCGGCGAAATATTATTGGAGAGTTATTTAATTTTTGTCGCTAAGGCTTTTATTTTTCCATCCATATCGGAAATATAGAGAAAATTTTCATCCACAGCGATTTCACCATAGACTCTGATTCCTCCTGAAACCTGGTATTGCCACAAAACAGAACCTGTTATGCAATCCAAAGCAGTGAGTTTCCCTGCACCAGAACAAATATAGATTCGCCCTTGCGATTCTGTAGCTGGCGTTGGTGTAGAATCACAAACATTGGCTGCAATCCATTGGATCTCACCAGAAAAATTCATCTTAGCAAGCTCTCCTGTTGTCTGCCTTAAATATAGATGATTTTGGTCTTCTGATAGCGAGATTGCCGCAACTTTAGGCCATTGGCGTAAAAGCTGTTGTGTGGAAATATCCCATTCCCCCAAAATATATCCTCTGTCTGTTGCATAGAGTTTGTTATGAACCGCAACAGGGCCACAGTCTGCTGGACTATAGTATCGGCTTGCGGATTGCTTGGAGCTGGAAACGCCTTGGATTTTATATTTCAAAGAGCCATCGGATATACAATAATGGTAAAGGTATCCATCCCAGGCACCGAGATAAAGGCTATCCTGGTATACGCAAGGCATAGATTCTATAGTATATTCAGCATGCTTTTGCCTCCATCGAATCTTTCCGCGCTCTTTTTCCAAACAAAAGACACTCCCTTCTCTATCAGCAACCAAAAGGTAACTCCCATGAATTGCGGCAGGCGCGTACAGTGGAGTTCCTATGTCCTGACTCCAATATAGGTTACCTTGATGATCCAGTGCGTAAACTTTGCCGTCAGAAGAAGTAGAAAAAAGATGCGATGGTGTTACTAAAACGCGGCTTAAAATTTCGCCTTTAGTGGCAAAAGTCCAGACTATCTTTCCATTCTCTTTGCTGAACGCATAGATTTTTCCATCCAAAGCACCTGCATAGACATGGTCTTTCCCTAAGGACGGGCCTGCCTTGAAACTTCCATCAGCCTGGCTTTCCCACACTTTTATTGAAATATTCTCTTTTGTCTGGATACGAGATCCAGAATCGGATTGAAAAGACTGTTTTGTAATGTCTTTTTCAAAAATAGCAATGGTGGCTTCTTTCTCTTTGGCTTTTCGATATGCAACTTTGAGATGCCCTTCTTTTATGTAAAAAACATTATATCCTGCCAGATCGCCATAGCCCTGGCCTCCCATAATCACGGGGAATCCATTGTATTCGCTTAAGGATGGTTTATGTCCATGCCCTACGATAAAGGCAACCACATTGTATGGCTGAAGAATATCTAAGATGCGTTTAGAGTCTTCTGGACTGGAAAATTCCGATGTACCAGGAGGATGGTGGCAGAAGACAAAAAGAGGCGTGGCGTGGGAAACAGGGGCGAGTTCTTTCTGTAGCCACACAATTTGTTCTCGTCCAAAGGATGGCTTTGGGTCTTGGGGTGTAGAAGAATCTAGCATGATAAAGTAGCAGCCCTGGTAATTAAAAGAATAAAAAGGGGAAGAGTAAAGTTTTTTTAGATCAGGCCGAATAGAACACCAGGTATTATCGTGATTTCCTGCTATGCTATACCAGGGAAGTGAAGTTTCTTTGCATGCTTGTAAATATTCAGCAAACCAGCCGCCTCCAAATTCTGTCATATCTCCTGTGCAAACCACAAAAGAAGGGACTTCTGAGGTAACCTTATAAGGCGCGAGATAAACAGAACCAAGATTCTTGAGAGATCGGAGGAAATTAAGGCTGTCGCTATGCGGAACGTGACAGTCTGTAACTTGTATAAAGGTAAATGTTTGCGCTACTAACAATGCAGGCAAAAGCATAACAAGAAGCACAATATATCGTAATTTTCGGTTTAGCATAAGAAACTCCCATCATTGATGTTAACATTTTACAACATCGATTAAATTTGTGCCCCAATGAGTTGGCGAATACGCAAAGAAGTATTTCCCAATTGAAGGTATTGGTCTTTGGGACAATAAAATTCCATTCTGTTTTGATTTATAATGTTTTTACTGCTCGTGAGATTTCTCTGGCTATCCAGAAACATGATGATTCCGTGAGTGCTGCCCATATCTTCACAAAAAGGAGGCTCGGAAATCTTTTCTGGAAAGACAATCCTTGCGTGCTTTCTGGAAAGGCAAGAATCTCCTTCGATCAAGATTTCATAAATGTATTTCCCCTCTTTTTCCTGGCAATTTTTATGGATGCGCATTTTATCGATAGGGGTAGCATATTTCATGGTATTGTCTTTATTGCTTTTACGCCCAATGATTACTTCTGCGGGGATATTGATAACAATTTTATAGGCACTTTCAAATTTAGGTATCCAGAAAAAAACTTCATAGCTCTCTGCTGTTACTTTAGGTATAGCCGATGTTTGAGAGGATGCTGCCTTACTAAGCATTTTTTTGTATTTGTTCATCAATTCAGGATATTGAGGCAAATTTTTTTCTGTACAGGAAAGATCCAAAGGGGGAAACAGCTCTTTATTTAAATACTGCAATTGGCTTTTCAATTCTTCCCAACTTTGGAATCTTCTGGCTACATCTTCTGATATCCCTTTATACAAAAATTGCTGTAGGATGATAAACTGGTCGTCCGTGTGGGGAGAGATTAAGTCTTCTTTTGTTAAAATTTGTGGATGTATTGGTAATTTTCCAGTGAGAAGACCTAGTAAAAACTGGCAAGCCAGATATGTCAATCTTGTAATCTTTCTCCGCCAAAAACGGTCTGTTTGGTGCTCTATAGGGGCAATCAAGGCTTCTTCTTTTATGTAAGGATCATTCTCATCGAACGTTCTTTCCATATCTATTTTGAGCTTGTCTTCTTGCCATAGAATGGCAGAAAGGCTATGAGGAACTCGAATGTATTGATCAGAAAGAATGTCTTCAAACAGTGCAATAAGAAGATTGGTTGCCTTGATCGCATTGCTTGTATCCCATCTCTGTGTTTCTTCAAACACAGGTTTATTACGACGCTGAAAAGTTTGTTTAGAATCGCTCAAAGGATTTCCTTTCCTAAATTAGTCTTATGGGAGCGATACAAGGAACTTTGGTCTAATTCCTCTACTTTTTTTACGTCTTGTCTTGCAAGGGCAAGATTAGGATTCGATTTTTCCTGATAGCATATAGCTCTTTTTAGATGCGCAAACTGGTCTTTTGGGTTGCTTTGGATGACTCTTGTCAAATCCTCTATGGAACGATCATATCTTCCTCTTCTCATATAGCAAAGGGCGCGGTTAAAATAGTGTAAGCTATTGTTCGGATCTAATCCTAATGACTTTTCGAATGCAATATCTGCCTCCTGATGCATATTTTTTTCATTCAAAATAAGCCCTTCAAGATCATAAAGGCAAGCATCATCAGGAGATATTTGTTGCGCATATTGAATGTCCGAGAGCGCAGCATCAAAATCTTTGAGAAAAAAGTATGCTTCGCTTCTGCCCTTAAATAGCTCTGCATTCTTTCCGCCACGGCTTATGCTATAGCTGAAATTGTGCATAGCTGATTCATAGTCTCTAAGTTCCAGATAGATTTTACCTCTGGTTTCAAAAACTTCTGGTTTTAAATATTCATTCAAGATGGCCTCTTCCAAATCGCGCAAAGATGCTTCTAAAGCTCCAACGCGAATGAGGTATCTTGCTCTCATCCAGTAGACTTTGCCTTTTTCGCTGGCGATGTTACAGCCTACTATCTTATCCAGATAGTTGAGTGCCTCACCATAAGCACCTATATTCCTGTATTCTGTAGCCATTTGAAAATATACCTGGTTAAGCAAATCTTCCAGGCCAATTTCGTCGTATCCGAATTCTTTTGCGTTTTCCAGATCTTCGATAGCCAATTGCCAGATTTTTTTCTTGATATAAAGTACTGCCCTTAAATAATAAGCAGCACCTGCATCTTCTCCTGTAGAAATGCAAACAGACAGATGATGCATAGCTTCTTCAAAGTTGCTGTTTTCTAAGGCGGCTTTCCCTAACAGTAAATTTTCGCATCCTGGCATTTCTTCTTTGAGATTTATATCCAGATTTACTTTAAACTCTTTTTTAGGAGATTGTTTTTCTTTGGGAGAGGAATTCCATTCTGTTTCCTGAATTTCTTCTATTTCTTCTATGGCGTATTGTGCTTTTTCTGTTTCAGAAGAAGTATGCATTTCGGCTTCTATAGCTTCTTCAGCAGAAATTTCTTCAATAAACTCAGCCTCCATAGCATCCACTTGTTCTTCTTTGATAAAATCTTCTTCCTGGAATTCTTGTGCCTGGCTTTCAGAAGAAATGCTTTCTACAATTTCCAGTGCCTCTACAATGTTGTTGCCTTCATCTACAAAAATCGCTTCTGCCATAGATAAATTTTCCGCAGTTTGATCTATGGTGATTGCTTGAACGAATTCTTCTTCTATTTCTTCCATGGAAACTGCATTGGCGAAATTTTCAGGCTCTTCTATGGAAACTGCATTGGCGAAATTTTCAGGCTCTTCCATAGAAACCGCATCAGCGAAATTTTCAGGCTCTTCCATAGAAACCGCATCAGCGAAATTTTCAGGTTCTTCCATGGATATTGGCTGTGGAACATCTGGGTCGTCTTTCTGATAGAGATCGCCAAAATCAGGCTGCTCTTGTATGTTTTCAAAAAACATGGATTCCTCTTTTTTGCTTTTTTCTTCCAAAGGCTCAAAGAGATTCTCATCCAGAAAGCTTTGCTGCTGTACAGCTTTTTCCTGTTTTAGCGGAATCTGCTTGCTCTTTGACGTTCCTATACCAGGAATTGTTTTAACAGGAGGCGGAATTTCAATAGGCTGGGGAACAGCAATATTCCCATCATCATGGAAGTATGCCTCCAGATCTCCCGTAGTTTCCAATACATCTGGCGTACCCAATTGCAAAACAGGTCTTTTTTTCTCTCCTGCTTGAGAATCTTCTTCTCCGCCTAGGGAAAGCTGTTTTAGCTCAGGGAGACTAGGAAATTCAAATATATCGTTTCCTTCTTCTTTGCCCTTCATTTCGTGCATTTTTTTTTCAATCACTTCCAAAGGAGGAATTTGCACAGGATTTCCGCATTTAGGGCATTTACCAACTTTTCCTGCAAATTCAGGGGATACTTTTACTCTTTTCCCGCAGGTACAAAGAAGGCGAATAAGACCTACCTCTTTTTGGTCAGATTTTTTTGGTTTCAATATTTTCCCCTTCCCCAAAGTGAGATTTGATTAAGTTGATGGCATCTTTTCGTGTAGAAATGCTGCCTTCCAACTGTTGCTCTTCTATAAAATATAAAATTTTTTTAAAAAGAGGGCCTGGCATAAAACCTAAATTCATCAAGTCTTCTCCATGTACCAAAGGGACAGGCTTGACATTCTCCATGCCCCATTCCTTAAATTTACTCTGACAATAGAAAAATATATCCAAATTTTTTTTGCATGCTGTTTGTTCTAAACGATGTAGCTCTAAAAGATCAGGGAATTCAGGGATAGCGAAAAATCTTTTCAAGCTTGCTTTACTCATATCAGGAACTTGCTGAAAAGAATGGTAATTTTTTAGGATCGATGCAAGGTAGTCGCTTGTTTTTCTGGAAAGACAAAGCCTTTTTGTAACGCTTACCAGCTTTTTTTCGCCACAACGTCCTTGTGCAGGAAAGCAAAGAAAAGGAAATAATAAAATTCCTAATCCCAAATCCAATCCAGGAAGGGGAGATGCCAGGGCCAGCATCTCGGTTGTAAGACTAAAATTGTCCTGGTATCCCTCCATCTCAGGCAAAATAGAATAAAGAAGCTTGCTCTCTTTTAAATTTAAAATAGCCTTATCAGGGTGTGAGCAAAGTAACATATTGGTAAGTTCATCGCGTATTCTCTCTGGGGAAACTGTTTGAATTAGCTTTGACATAGATACCAATGCTTCCCATGTTTCTTCCACAATTTCAAAAGAAAGCTGGGCTGCAAAGCGTACTGCTCGCATAAGCCGAAGATGGTCTTCGGAAAATCGGCTATGAGGGTTTCCAATGGTTCGAATGAGCTTGTTCTCTATATCCTTTTGCCCGCCAACATAGTCTATAATCGTATAAGAATCAGGCTCTAAAAAAAGCCCATTGACAGTGAAATCGCGACGCATTGCGTCTTCTTTCTCGTCACAAAAAGCAACACTGACAGGCCGCCTTCCATCCTGGTATTCGCCGTCTTTTCTGAAAGTAGCTACTTCAAAGCTTTCTTTGCCAGACAATACTTTCATAATGCCAAATTTTGCTCCTATTGCTATTGTATGAGTGAAAATCCTCTTGATATCTTCTATATGGGCATCTGTGACAATATCATAGTCTTTAGGCTTTCGCTTCAAAAGGTAGTCTCTTACGCAGCCACCGCAGAAGTAAGCCTTATGTCCACGCTTTTTTAATTCTTTTACAATACTTATTGCTTTTTCTAATTGGCACATGATAGCTATCTGTTAAAATTTGTTTTAGTCAAAATGATAACGGCTGCTCATTAAGACTGCATTCTCTATTCTGATTCCCATTTTTCTACAACAACATATTTATTCGCACAACGAATAACGCGAATCTTCATTCCTTTTGCAACCATAAGCCCTTCTGTGATAGCAGCTATTTTCTGCCCCCCTACTTCCACTTCCCCTTTAGGATCTAAATAAGTAGTGGCAATGCCTTCCTTATGCAAATAAGATGCAAAAGGCCCTTGGGTTTTTGCCTTAGAAAAGGAAATATCAAAACCAACGTGGAGCAGCAAAAGAAAAAATACAATGCATAACAAGGTAATAGCCAATGCTCCATAGCCATTAAAAAAGAGCATTGCAAGGCCAGTAAGCCCTAAGAAAGAGCTAATAAATAGACATACAGTAAAGGCTCTCTTTTTGAAAAAGAGTATGCCTAAAATCCATACAACAAAAGCACTAAAGAAAACAGTGGTTGGATATAACCAGCTATTCATATTGCGTCTCACAAAAGAATTTCTTTACCATCATCCATAATATCCCATTGTATTGAGCTTCGGTTCTCTAAGACATCTTTGCCTACATGAGTCAGAACGATTTTTTTTGCGCCAAGCAAGGCTGAGTGTTCTTTAAGCTCTTGGTAAGAAAGATGGTTTTTGGATGTCTTTTGATAATCTACACATTCTGTGATCAGGAGATCAGCATCTTTGCTTAGGTTTATCATATCATCATTCCATGCTGTATCCCCCGTGAATGCAATCGTTTTCCCCTGGGTTTGGATTCTATATCCTAAAGATTCTTTTTTATGCTTCATGGGTATAGGAAAAATCTGCATTCCTTCCAGATTATAGGTTTGCTTAGGTGAATATTCTTCAAAGTTCCTGGGAAATTGATAGTTAGGATAAAAGTCTCCATAGCAAACTTTGTAGGTTTGCTCAAAATGATTTTGTAATCCTCTAGGCCCTGCATACACTATGCTTTTTTGGCGATTCCAATCTAGTGTCAGAGCCAGGTCTAAAAAGACAATACCAACAAAGTGATCTCCATGAAAATGGGTAATCAGCACTGCCTGTAGTTCATTGGGGTTGAGTCTTTCTTGTTGCATACGCAAAAGTGTTGTTGGCCCGCATTCTAATAATACATTGGTATCCTGGCTTTGTATCCAGATAGACTGGTTGGCTCTTGCTCCTGTGTTTGCATAATCGCCTGTTCCCAAAAATAAAAGACGTAGAGAACCCATTAAGCCAAACACTCCTTTTCTTTTTTATAGCGGGAAGAAAGCCCTGCAAGAAGCGCAAACTGGCATACTATAAGAAGAATCGTTTCCATAGAAACAGTGGAAAAAGATTTCAACCATTCATAATGCTGTAAGGACGTTTGTTGCCATACCAAAAGAGGATAATATAGAATGGCTAAAGAAAAGGGGATTTGCATGATCGTATATAGCAGGTTCAAAGAGAAAAAAAATAAACAAGCCAAAAAAGACCAAAGCATTCCTTTGTATTTTAAAACTTTGGCTAAAGTATATAGCATTCCCCATCCCCATAGTACTAAAGGAAATACTTTGACTAAAAAATCAATAAAGAAGAAAAAAAGATGGTTCTCTGGAGTATTGCTGATTCCTATTTCTTTATGGCTAGAACCTAATGGCCTATAGTTTAAAGATGTTATAACTGGGACTTTTGTCATGATAGGATCTGCAAGATCCTGTTTCCAAGACAAGACGGCTTTTGCTTCTTGCATTTTTTCGCTGTCTTGTTTTATAGTAGCAGGAATTTTATTTTCTGGCTTTTCTGTTGTATCTTTTACTACAGGTTTATTCTCTGAAACAACCAAAAGCTTAGGGGCTTTTTCTGTTTCTGCAACCCAATTTTTAGAGGCAAAAAGATCAGAAGCAGCAGATGCTTGTTGGGATTCTTCCACAGTGATGAATTTCAAAGCGTATTTAGCTTGCTGTCTGATTTGCATATAATTCCAGGATTCGGGAGATTCAGAATAGGTTATAGTCCCTTGCTCGTCGCTTATAAGCAAAAGAGGAATTTTGTCCATAGAAAGTCTTTGGAATTCTTTGCCTTGTGGGTCGAAAAGAAAAGGATAGATACAGTTTTTTGCTATTTCCTGTACATCCTGGATTTTTGCTTTGCTTTCATGGTCTACATAGATAGCGAAAACTTCCAGTTCCTTAGTGCGAAAAGAGTAAGCAACCTGGTTGAGAATGTCAAAAGCCCTTTGGTTTAAAAGCTCTTTTTCCCCAAAAAAGTATAAAAGCTTTGCTATTGGACGGGAAAGGACTTCTTCTTTTCCATTTTCTTGGAAAAAAGTAAGCTCAGGCAGTTCTTTTACCTGGGCATCCGCTACAATTCCACAGAAAAGGAAAACCCCCCAAACAATAGCTTGTACGAAAAAAGTCTTATTTTTCATGGCATGCCCTTTTTTAGATTATTTGTTTTTATTCATGAATCGTAAAAATTTCTATACCCCAAAAGTTATTATAAATGATTTGCTTTTGAAATCAAGTCATTTTAAAGGGGGTTTAGATGAAAATTTTTGCAAAAATTTCCTCCCCCCCAAACAAAAATTTCTTGCGTTGCTTCTATCGTTTAAGCACACGAGAGCTTTCTTTTCTTACTGTAAGGCCAATTTTGTCAAAATAGTCCAAAAGAGGGATAATATACTTACGAGTGGTTTTAAGCTGGTCACGGAAGTCAGCAGAAACAAGCTCTCCCTGTTTTTGTATGGTTTCTATAATACGATTTTTGGCTTCTTCTATTGCTTTCGCATGAAAGAAAAGACCACGTTCGATTTCTATGATGCTTTCTTTTTCGCAAAGAAGCTCAAACAAGGGTGCTATTTCCTTGGAAGAAGCAGAAAGAAACTGGGGTAGCTCTTCCCAGGAAGGCGGGATAAAAGGCTCTTGTAAAAAACGCTTTTCTATTCTTTCTAAAAGCCGCTGCTCTTTTTCTTTTAATGCAATCTCTCGCTCTGGAAGAAAAAGATTTTCTCCTTTTTCCCCCAAAAATTTTTGAGCCACAAGCCGAGAAACAATCTCGTCCATCAAAATATTTTCCAAAGAAAGAGCATTTTTTAAAAAGGCTTTTTTTATATAGATTTTGTAAGGATTTTGTTTGAAGAATTCTTTTATTTTATTGAAGAATCGAACTTGCATCTCTTCCAAGACTTGCGTATGAATATAGCGCAGAGGATTCCCGCCTAAAGACAAAACAGATCCTTCCTTGATAAGATTCCCCATCATTACATCGAATTCTTCCTTGCTCCTTTGAGAAAGCTTTAAAAGCTCACCTTCTTTTAGCAAACAATGCTTTCGGATTTCTACTTCCAGCTTGCTTTCTGGAGTGACCAAAGATTTTTCTCTTTCCTGCAACTGTTCTTCTACATTGTTGCGAAAGCGTTTTAGTCTATGACCACAGCTTCCGATAATAACCCCGCCTCCAATCATAAGCATAGGGGAAGAGAGTCGCAAAACAAATCGATCTCCTGCCACAGCAAGAATAGGACGATCCAGGCGAATCTGGACATACCCTGTTTCTCCTGGCTCCATGCGCTCTTTACCCAAAATGGCTATCTTGCCCATTTCTTCCAGCGTCCCAGTGTGAAATCTTACGGGCGTAAGGTATTCTAATGTTGTGCGTGCATCTGGCATATATTCAAATTTGGCCTCCAGCAAAGTAACTGGCTCAAAGTAGCCAGGACACGCAGCCACCTGGCCTCTTTCGATAACTTTATAATCGAGATCTTTAACATTAAGGGCAGTGCTATGTCCTTCCCTGGCTTCTTCTACTTCCTGGCCATAAGCCTGAATTTTTTTGACTCGTCCGATGAATTCTCCTGGCAAAATTTCCAGCTCTTCTCCTATCTTGATTTTACCTGAAACAGGAATCCCTGTTATCACTGTTCCATAACCATGCTTTGAAAAAATCCTTTGGATAGGCATACGAAAAACGCCTGTGGAAGCAGAAGGAGTGATTTTTTGTATCTCGTTAAATAGAATCCTCTTGAATTCATCTAAGCCTTGTCCTGTTGTATTGGAAAAGCCTACAATCGGCGCGTTTTCTAAGAATGTTCCCTTGAGGACATTTTTGATTTCTTCTTGTGCCATGAAAACAAGGTCGCTTTCCACTGTATCGATTTTAGTAAGAGCGACCATTCCCTTTTGTATGCCTAAGATTTGCATGATTTCCAGATGCTCTCTGGTTTGAGGCATGACACCATCGTTGGCAGCCACAACAAGGATTACAAAGTCAATGCTAGTAGCACCTGCTACCATATTTTTGATGAACCTTTCATGCCCAGGAACATCGATGATGCCAACAAGTCGTCCATCAGGAAGCTCAAGAGGCGCAAATCCCAAATCTATGGTAAGCCCTCTCTCCTTTTCTTCTTTGAGTCTGTCTGGGTCTATGCCTGTAAGGGATCTCACTAAGGAAGATTTTCCATGATCTATATGGCCTGCTGTGCCTATGACGATATTGAATATCTTATCCAATGTTTTCTCCTATAAGGGTTTTTGTTCTGGTCCAAGGTTTTCTATGAATTTCATTCTTACTTCCTGGATGCTATTATCGAGGTTTTCCTCTGTCCAGGATGTAGTATCAATAGGATCGAGAACCTGGATACGAACTTCAAAGGGGGCTAAATGGATAAGCCCATGCTTGGGCCATTTTTTATGAGTGTTGTGCATAACAACAGGAACAATAGGCAGTCTGGTGGCAAGTGCGATGTGGGCAAAGCCTTTTTTAAAAGGTTGCAGGCGGCCATCCTGGCTTCTTGTCCCTTCTGCCCAAATCCACACACCTAAAGAATTTTTTTTAACATATTCTGCATTTTTATTCAAAGAAGATATAGCTTTCTCTTTATTTTTCCTATCTATAAGAAGATGCCCTGAGAGAAAGTATGCCCATCCCAAAAAAGGAATCCAGGCCACCTCTTTTTTGGCAATGGATACAACTTCGATAGGCGCAAGAAACATGCTAAGAACGACATCCAATGCAGAAGCATGGTTCAAAACATAGATAGCAGGAAAAAATTTTTGGATTCTTTCCGTTGGATTTCCCAAAACATAGATACGAAAAATTTTTATAAGCACAGCACCTAGAATATGAATCACATAAGTAGAAAATCGAATGCGTAAAACCCGATAGGGCAACAAAAACAAATTACCAAGAAACATAACACTGCACAAAACCATAAAAACAAGACAAGCTGAAAAATATCGAAAGATTTTATCCAGAACTTTCATCAAACTGTTCCTCCCCAAATCTCTTGTGACTGATGAGATTTTTCCTGAGAATGTTTTTTTTCCTGGAAGGCATGAGGCGATCCTTCCCAATACCCTGATGGACTTTGGAGTCCAATGATAGCCTTTTTCTGGTATTCAGATAAACTGCCTGCATTGGAATAGGTGCAGGCAGATCTTAGCCCATTAACAAGACGGACAATAACATGAATTACAGAAGTATCTATTTTAGCAATGGATTGCTCTGCTTCCTCTGATATATTTAAATCTTCCATTACATATTCTGTCCCTTGAACCATTTTTTTTACTATTTTCGACCTTTTTTCTCGACTAGAAAAGCCAGGCATATTTTGTATAGAGCTTTCATAAGTAGATCGCAGCATATTGCGCAGTCCAATGGCACTCGCACCCATAAGCAAAGACAAATGGGCATCTCTGGGTTCTGTTATAGAATTGTAATCTTCAGAAAAAATGGTTTTACCACTTTCCATAGCTGCTCTGCTACATTCATGGATAGCTTCTATATGAGGAACTCGTATCCATCTTGATCCAACCTTGGCAACATCAGCTCCTGTTGCAAAAATATCTTTTGCACCCTGGTATGTATTGATCCCCGATGCCACTAAATTGGTTTTGATCTTGGATCTCAGCAAATCAAGACAACGCAAATAGCTTACAGAGTAGCCATTAGGAGTTTCCAGAAGTATGGCATCTGCGCCCATCCTTTCAAGAACCAGGGCTTCTTCCAATATTTTCTGCTCTTGGCCTTGCTCAAAATCTAAAGAGACACCGACTCTTAACCGATTTTGTGCGTCAACATTAGGAATAAGTCCATATTCTATTCTCAGGGTAATATCGCGCGGAGTGATGCAACCAAGAAGCTTTCCATTGGAATCCACAACAGGCAGGTGGTGTATGCCTTTTTGCAGCATCAGCTCGCTTGCCTTTTTGAGATCAGTTCCTTCTTGTACTGTAAGCAATTTGCTTTTAAGAACGTCTTCCAGGGTATCAGTGCGTGGACGATCAAACAAATCATCAGGAGTCGCAATTCCAATAGGAGTCCAATCATCATGGAAATCCTTGACGATGATGACACAAGAAAAAGCATTTTCTTTCAGGAAGTCAATGGTTTTTCCAATTTCTTCATTGCGTTCTTGTATAGACGGGAAAAAATAGTGGGGATGGCTTGCTTTTACTTTTTGGACTCTTGTAATTAGTCTTTCTATTGGCTCGTTTCTTTTTTTTCTGCTTAAAAACCCCATGCCGCCTAACTGTGCCATAATAGTGCAAATTTTTTTCTGCACAAAATCCCCTGGGAGGGCAATATAAGGCAGATGCAAGGAAAGAGAACCAGAAAGGCTTGTCTCGAGTTTTACAAACTTTCTGCTTGGGATATAGGATGGCTGAGGCTTTATATAAAGATCGCTAAATTCCAGTTGAGAAAGATGCTCTATGTGGCTACAGAAATCTTTTCTTAATCGCAGGATTCCATCCCTTTTAGACTGAAATTGTAGAATATTTTTGGAATTGCATTGGAGCAGGCAATGCTTCAGCCCTTCCATCATCTGGAATACTTTATGGGTTATAGACCCTGTTACTTTGACAATCCCATCAGCTCCCTCAGAGTGTTCTAACTCCTCCATGATATATTTATCGCCATAAATTTCTTTGCGCCGATAGGTTGCAGCAGAAGAAGAAGCGTTCCCTCTCCATCTTTTCCAGATTTCGCCGTTTAAAATTTCCGTTTCAAAAGCACTTTCATAAGTCCCTGCAAAAGCAGAGCCTATCATAACACAAGGCGCACCGAGAAGCAGTGCCACAGCAATATCAAAATGATTTTTGATTCCACCATCGGCTAAAATATACTGCTTTCCAGGAACGCATGCCCGCATAGCGTCAGCAACAGCCGTTGCCTGGGGAACACCTACTCCTGTCTCTCGGCGGGTTGTGCAAGCACCGCCAGGACCAATTCCTACTTTTACTGTATCACAACCTGCATCAATCAATCTTTTTGCACCTTCATAATCTGCGACATTCCCGACAATCAAGGGAAAATCGTCTCCAATTGCTTTGCGAATTCGCGCTGTTAGCTCCACAAAATTATTTAGATAGCCATTGGCAATATCCAAAACCAAAACATCCGCACCTTTTTGGATGTAAAATTGTGCTAAGTCTTCAGGTGCAATGCCCGCTTTTGGCTTCATTCCCATAGCTACACCAATCAAAAGACGATTGTTTTTATCGAGGGCAGGCTTGTAGTTGTTCATCTTCAGGGTTATATCCATAGGCGTAACGCAGCCCAACAGCTTGCCTTCATTATCCACAACAGGCAAGTGGTTGATCTGGTTGTTTATCATGATCTGGCTCATCTCTTCTAAAGGGATACCCTCTTTGACAACCAGAGGTTTTTTTTTCATTACATTTTTGATTTGTTCCCATCCTGGTATCTTCATCAAATCTTTTTGAGTAATAATGCCAATAGGAAAAGAATTATCGCTTACAATGACACAATCAAAATGCCTTTTGGTTACAAGCAAAAGTGCATCAGCAACAAGGTGGTCTGGAGAAAGGACAATGGGCATGTGGAAAAAGGGATTTGCATTTTTAACCCGTTGAATCCTTTTTACAATATCTTCAATGCTGAAATCTTGGCTTAGAATGCCTATCCCTCCCAACTGGGCAAGCTTTTCTGCCATTCTGCCACCCAAATGCCCCATGTTCGCACCAACGATAGGAATATTCAAAAAAACATTTTTCGCCAGAGGTGTCCGCAAATCGACTTCTTCAATAACGACATTTTGGTGTACCTCTGGCATAAGAATATAATCAGGATATGTATATGCTGCCTTTGTGATAATAGGCATACCCCATACATTTTTCATGAAAAAACCTTTCTAAGAGATTTTTGTTTGGATAATATTACATTAATTTGACAATGTTAAATTCGGATCCTTGTTTTACAAGGCTTTGATCGAATTTTAGGTATTTATTTTGTTCAGACTCAAAGGACCCCTTTGATCCGAAACCGGAATTTAACATTGTCAAATTAAGGAACGAGAATTAAATAAATTCCCCAATAAGGCATCAAACTATTTGTCTGCTTTTTTTTTCTTTTTGGCTTTAAAAAATTCTTCGTCGCTTTCTGCATGATGCCTTATGTCTTTTCCCTCATGAAGATAAATAGCGTCTTCAGCAATATCTGTAGCAATATCTCCAATTCTTTCCAGACTTTTGGCAATGAAAATCAATTTAATAGCCCTTTGTATGTTTTCATAAGAATCTTGCATATAAGTAAGCAGTTCTCTATATATCTGGTCTCTTAAATCATCGATTTCCTTGTCATCAATACATATCTCTCTTGCCAGATTCGTATTGCCTTCAAAAAGAGCTTCAATAGACAGGTGGAGTGCTTTTGCTGCTTTTTCTGCCATCCTGGGAGTATCAATCAATGGCTTTAAAAGAGGAACATTCAGCAAATCTTCTGCTTTATTCAGGATATTGATAGCTTCATCTCCAATTCTTTCCAGCAAGGGATTGACTTTAATCGCTGTTAAAATAAATCTTAAATCCATTCCCATGGGCTGGCGCAATGCTATCATTTTCCAAGCAATATCATCAATTTGCATCTCTATTTGATTGACTCTTTTTTCTTTCTGTCTTATTTCTGGGAAGTTTTTAGAATCGCGAGAGACTAAACCATCTATAGTTCCTGATATCATACTTTCTACTATAGTAGACATTTCCATAATATAATTACGCAAAGTTTGCATTTCTTTATCGAAAACTTTCCCCATTTTTGTGCTCCTGGTCATAAAAATAAATTCTGTAATGTCTTAACCCTTCTTAAATAAGAATCTCGGATAAGCAAAAATTCTTGTCCATCCTGAATTCTAATTATAGCAAAAAAAAATTATTATTGTGCCAAAAAAAAATTCTTAAAAATGGTTTCCCGTAATCCGCAATAAACGCCTTATTTTCAGCCAATGTCACATTTTGGTCAATCGATGGGGTATTCTAAAAAAAACAAAGCTGCAAAATTTCAGAAGCAATAGAAATTTTGCAGCTTTATGAATAGACTTTCCATGGTGTTAACTTTAGCAGGTCTTTCAGGCCAAAGATTAACGCCTTTTTACCTGGCATAAACCGTAATAGGTAACAGATCAAAAGTCTTTGTATTAATCTTTAATCTTGAACTTCTCAAGAGATAAGATTTCACCGCAGAGACACAGAGAACGCAGAGAAGAAAAAAAGAATTATATTAATTATTTTTTATCAATATGTTACAATAGGTGCAAAAACTTTTGAACACATACCTATTTGGTTTATTTTGCCATATCTACCTGAACCCCTTCCATGGTGCTGCGCATTTGTCTGCGGAGTTTTTCTACGTTTTTCTCTTGCAGGTTGCGGTTGGATTCTTCCAGGTTAGAACGGAAATCATAAGCTTTGGACTTTTGCTGCTGTACGGGTGCATAGTATTCATTCTCTGTGGATGTTACAGGAGCAGGCACTTGAGAGCCTAACCAGGTTTCTCCTCTATGGAAAGCATAGAGATCTTTGCCTTGTCGGGCAATGACGGTAACTTTGCCCTGGATGTTATCTGCCACAAAAATTCCACGAAGGTCTGTATCGCCTGATAGTAAATTGTTGCTGGCAGATCCAATAACCTTAACATGGATTCCTTTGGGTCTTGTTTTGTTAACAGCGTCTAGTACATTGACCCTGACCCTGCCGCTTATGGGATCTTCTTGTACATCGGTTTGCAGAGAGGTAATCAGCAAGAGGCCGCTTGTAAACAAATCATCTCCACGGCAAATAACAAGGTACGCGCCTTCTTTTTCCAGAGAGAGGGTTATGGTTTGCTTCATGTCTTTGTAATCTTTTCCATCTCCTAGAACAAAGCGTTTTTCCAGTACAGGGGAAATTCCAGCAAGATGCACTTTGGTTATACCAGAGAGGTTTTTTTGCTGGAGATACAGTTTCATCAAATCCACTCTGTAAACCAGGAACTGCGCTTCTTTTATATTGCTATACTGGAGTTCCAGATTGCTCTTTTCTCCTGGCAGTATCTTGACGATTTCAGGCAAACGGATGTAGCGTCTTTCAAAATAAGAAATGGCTTCCTTGGCATCTGGGAAGTTGTTCTGGATACGAGAATAGAATTCGATTGCGTTTGTTGCCTTTCCCTGAGCATGGTATATTTGTCCCAGGATATAGGTTGCATAGTCTTTATCTTTGCTCTTGCCATCGGCTACGATTCTAGCTTGTTCTACAGCCTTCTCGTATCGGCCAGAGGAAAAATGTCCCAGGGCTTCCATATATTGGAAGCTAGAGAGGAAATCGCTTTCTTTGTAGATGCCCAGAGACTGGCTGGCAATCTGCACAACCTTTTCAAAATGGTCAAGAGAGAGATAGGCCAGAGCGAGAGAAAAGGCTGCATCGTCTGCCTGGGGCGACTGGGAATAGAAAGACAAGAATGCTTCCAGAAGGTCAATGGTTTCCTGCAACATCTCTTGCTTTGTGGGAGGCACTACTGTCTTGCTGTTGTTTTTCAAACGGAAGTTGTTCTTGAGTTCTTCCAACTGGGAGAGCCTGGCGTAGAGTGCCTGTGAAAGCCCAAAGTAAGCCTGGATCACAGAACCACTATCATGGTAATCCATCCATAGCTTTTTCATATAGTCCACAGAACCCAGGAACTGTCCCTGATCTTCCAGAATACCGCCGACTTTCGCTTCTTCTTCAAAAGAAGCTTCCAGGGTTGCCTGATAAACCAGATAGGCTCTTTCGTATTCGCGGATGTCTTTGTAAGCCTTTCCTACCATGAGAATGCGGTTAAAGGGGATATAAAGCTCTGTGTATTTTTCTTTCAGGATTTCAAAGAAATCTACGATTTTTTGCGCATCATAGTATTCTTTCTCTGTGTATATCCACAAAAGCATCCTTGCCACTTCTCGCTGCTGATAGTTGCGTTCTTTTTGGAAGAGATGGCTAAGATTATGCAAAGCATTTTTGTAGTCTTTGTCCTCAAAGTAGAGCCTGCCCAATTCATAAAACTCCGATATGTTCTTTTCATAAGGATCAGGAGTCTTTTCGCCTGGAGCAAGAACGGTCATCTTTTCTACTTTGCCTATTCTCATCTGGGAAGGATTGTGGGCATCCCGCAAAATCGTAGGAAGGATTCTGTACTCTCCTGGTGCATAGCCTGCCATTTCATAAGAAATATAAGAAGGCAAGGAATTGGGGGAGAAGTAGAAGAAAATTTTGCCTGCATTTCTTTCGTAATAAGAGAAGTTCCCCTGGATCGTATCCGCTAAAAGGAACATACCAGAGGGAAGAGGCTCTTCTACCATGAAATACTGGCTATTTTTAGAATCGCTTGACTGATAGAAGCTAACATTCACCTTTACTCTCTGCCCTTGCTCTGCATTATAAACAGGGCTTGTGCTAGCTGCTGAGATTGGATTTCCCTTGTATTCCAAAGAGGCATGGCGATAGGTTCGACTACTTACATGAGGGTATCGCCAGGAATTAGGGTCACGGATTTCTTCAGAAAAGCCGCGCAGAGTAACGGCATAGTTGTACGTCCCATTTCCTTCGAAACGGAACTCTACGCGGTTTCTGCCTTTGGTAATGAACTTGCCAGGAACTTCTGCCATTTCTATAGGCGAATTGTCTTTTCCCTCGATTTTCATGATTTCTTTATCATTGACAAGGACTTTAAGCCTGTAATCGCTTTGAGCATACTGAGCATCTTTAAAATAGCTTGTGAGCGCATAGACAGCCACGCCTTTTGCATGTTCTGGAGAGAATCTCCATCCATAGCGTAAAGCAAGCAATCGATCTACGCCTTCTTTGACTCTGGGCGATTGAGGGCGAATCTGTGCAAAAGCAAGAGTAACAAGAGCCGTGCTTTCTGTGTCGTTCGATGTCCAGGAAGAATTTCCATTTTTAGACCATAGAGAGCCTTCCTTGCTGTTGATTTTATGCTTTTCCAGTGTATCCAGAACTTCTTCTGCCATTTCCTTTTTGTCCAAAGAATGCAAAAGCAAAGCAGTGTAAGAAAGACCAGCAGTCCCCATAGAATTTCTCTGACGATGCAAACGGTTGGCATAAGTAAAGTTGCTTTCTTTAAGCAAGCTCAGGACATACTGAACCAGAGCCTTAGTTTCTTCATCGTTGGTTTCGATCTGGCTAAAGGCTTGTTTCAGATAGGCTACGGCTTTTGCCATAGTATCTTCTTCGACCATAAGCCCCTGGCGTTTGAGAAGAGCAAGACCCCACAGAATTCGGGCTGATAAAACTACATGAGAGTAGCTTTCTTTAGGGGATAGTCTCCATCCTCCATCTTCTTTCTGGGAAGCAACCACAGAGGAAATAGAGGTTTTTGCCATAGATAGAATTCGCTGGTATTCTCCTGGATTGGTCTGCACTTTGGCTGCATATTCCAAAGCAGCAGAATAAGATAGAATACGGCTGGCTTCCATTCCAAAAGCATATCTGTCAGCGAAATAAGAGCAGTAGGCATCATCGTTCAGAACAAGGTCAAGTATGGTTTTTGACATTGTGGGAGACACCACGACATTCATCCATCGGCTCAGGTATTTCTGCGGTTCAGGCAAAGCAAGATAGAAAGACACGCTGTCTTTTGCTACGCCACTTTTATAGCTTGCATATTCCATCCCCCAGGGGATCACGGGAATTACGCTGCTTATGGCATCGGAAATCCCTTTGTCTTTGATTTCCGCAAATACTTTGATTTTGCAGTCCAAAGCTGCTGGAATCGTCTCTGCATCAAAAACAAACTCTATGGTTTGGTTTGCAGGAACAAAAATATGCTTAGGCTGAACAATACGGCTTTCGCCTGCCTGGATTTCCAAAACAAGATTGGCTGTGCCAGACACATCGCTCAGGTTGTGGATGCGAGAAAAAATTCGTACCTTGTCGCCTTCTCTCAAAGCTTCAGGAGATTTGATGTCCACAAAGAAATTTTTGGAGGTGACCATGGTATCTTTGGTTTCGCCCACGAGCGTTTCGGCTGTGCATCCAATAGCAGTAAGTCTCCATTGGGTGATTTTCTCAGGCATGGTGATTTCTACGGTTGCCTTGCCATCTTCTTGGGTTACAACACAAGGCGACCACCATCCTAAAGCCGCGATTTCTTTTCGGATCGAGGAATCAGGCTCTGCTGCAATTTCTTCTTGAGGCATATCGAGAGATTCTTCCATTTCGGCTGACTGAGAAATGATTTTATCCTTTTCACCATCACCATACTTTGCCCTTCTTTTACTCTGTGGCCCTTGTATCGGAACACTCTTAGAAGGCATCATGATTGGTTTGGGAGCAGAAGCTGCTTCTTTTTTCTTTTCCATGGAAATAATGCGTTTGCTTTCTGCCAGGAGCGATTGGTCTACCTTCTTTGTCTTTCCCTGGTAAGCAAAGGTGCAGCTTGTCTGGGTTCTCATCTGGGAAACTCTTGTTGCGCCCTTCTGGAAATAATCGACAATCGAAGTTCTTGCTTCAGGATAGATGGCGAATAGTGCTTCATCTACAAGAGCCATAGCTATTTCTGCAACCACGGGATGATCTAAATTGTTTGTAGCAGTAGCAGTAAGCTTAGCCTTTTCGCCAGGTTGGTACTGTTTTTTATCAAAAGCAATCTGAAGCTTTAGCTCTCGCTCTACAGTAAAGTTTTCCCTGGCTTCATAAAAATTCTTGCCGCTCATCATGCTTACTGTAGCATTGAAATTAGGAAAATGCTCATGGCCCACAGCAATCTTCAAAGGATTCAGATCAGGCACAAGGGAAAGAATCTTATATCCCAGAATGGTTTCGCCTTCATAAGTCACCAGAGCAAGACCCTTTTCTAATCGAGAATGCAACTGAATTTCTAAGCTCTCTCCGACTTTCAGGTTTTGCCTTTGGCTGAAGATGCGTAGTTTTGTTTTGTCTTGAGAATCAGAAACAAAGAGGGTTGCTTTTCCTTCTACGACATTCCCAAATCGGTCTTTCCCTGTAGCTCGGAAAATATAGTTTCCGCCAGCTTCCAGAGAGAAAGTCACTCTAGCTATGCCTGTAGCCTTGTCGGTTGTAATGCTCTTTTCTTCTGCTTTTACCTCGCTCATAGAGGCAACTCTGGTTTCTTTCCATGGCAAGGAATCCAAGACAGAACTGGCTTTGTTTTCTACCTGACGATAGGCAGCTAAAACCAGGGTTTCACTGGATGGCTTTCCTGCTGAATCCGTTGTCTTTACTGTCATTTCCACAGATTCGCCAGAAAGTACAATAGACCGTAGAGAAGATACCTGAATGCTGAAACCTTGTTGGGCTAAAAAGATCTGTTCTTCTACAAAAACGCCTTCGGATTCCAAAGAACCAGTGAATCTCAGACTAGCTCCTGGTTGCATCCTGGATGTATCAAAGGTTACTTTGGCTTGCCCTTTATTATCAGTATTCACAACAAAAGATCTGCCATCTGGTAAAGTATAGCGGAGTGGCTTTTCTGACAAGGGCGTTCCATAGTAATAGGAAGCCTGGAAGGTAGCTTCAATGCTTTCTCCACGGAAATAAACACGATGAGGAAAAGAAAGCGAAAGTTTTATTTTTTGTAGTTGGAAAGCAGAAACAACAAAGTTTCCCTGAAAACGCTCTTCTCTGTCTTTTCTGTAGACTTCCATTCTGTATGTTCCCAACGCTGCATTTTCAGGCAAGACAAAGGAAACATTGCCAGAGCCAAAACCATTGAGCTTCACTTCTTCACCAAAAAGGCATTTTCCCGCAGGATCAAAAACATGGATACGATACTCGCCTTTTTGAGGTACAATATAAGATCCTTCCATCACATCTCTTACAATCGCTTTTATGCCAACGCTTTCGCCTGGTTTGTATGCTGTACGGTCGCTAAAGATATAGCCTTTAGGCGATAGCCCTAAACTAAATCCAAGTCCTTGCAAAGAAAGAAGATTCGATGCAATGTGTCCTTCTTTTTCTACAAAAACGCTGATTTTGCTTGCGTCTTTTAGTTTATCCGACTGTTGCAAAAATACACCATCAGCATTGGTCTTTCCCTGGAGGAAAATCTTTTCTCCATCGCTTATCATAACTCTGGCTTCATTCTCTGGTCTTTCCTGTTGCATATTTTGCACATAGACCAAAATTTCTTTTCGCGAGGATTTGATGATTATATCCAGATTGCTAGATAGCACAAGAGTCGTGGCTTCCAGTTCATCATCGCTTACGTGGACAGCATACACTCCAGGCCCTTTGACAGGAAGAGGAATTTCTTCCTGGAGAGGAAGATAAGGAGCGTATTTTTCTACAGGGAATTCCCAGAGGCGGTCGGGTTCGATCAAGGCAATGTCTAGCTTCTCAATTTCGCGGATAGTATGTTCTTTGCGGAAATATTCTTCCATGTTCAGCTTATACATCCTGACATTAAGCTTCTTTACATTGCGCAGGCTGACCTTGACCTTAGGGATTTCTTCCCCTCGGTAGATCCTTTCTGTGGACAAAGAAAGATGCTTAAGCGTCATTTGCTGTATTCTTTGCTGTGCATTTTGATACCATTTGCCACTATTTACTTTACGATAGCTTTCGAGAGCTTTTTTCAAATCGCCAAGCTCTTCTTCATAAATGCGCCCTGTCATAAAAAGAGCATTGGGCGTTTCCGTACTATTGGGATATTTGGAAATGAGCTTTTCCCAATCCTGAATGGCTTTTTGGAATAGATTTTTGGAAGAAGCATCCTTTTTTTCTCTAGCTTCACAAGCAAGAGCGTACTGGATAGCACCAAAAGTGTAAAGGATTCTGTGGGTTCTTTCATCCAAAGGATATTTCACCATGAAGCTTTCCCATACAGCCCTTGCTTCATCGTATTTCTGGGAAGCAACCAGATCTTCTCCCATCTGGTACTCTGCATTCAAGATGCCTTGTTGCGAATCAGACCAGTGAGGGCCATCGGGGAATTGGGCAGTATATTGTTTCCAGATTTCCATAGCTTCTTTATAGGCTTTTTGACCAGCATAAAGCTTGCCCAGGTTGTACGTAGCCTCTTTGCGAAGCCGTTCATGAACCTGCTGAGGGGTTTCCTTTCCCTGCTCGACAACAGCGCTTGCCATTACCTTATACCCTACTCCATTCAGAAAGTTGCGGAAAGCGGCTATGGCTTCTTCTGTTCTGTTCAGCTTACTATAAACAGCCGCTATAGAATAGGCTGCCTCTACGCTATAAAGGCTTTCTGGAAATTCCTTTAAATAGGACTTTAGCGATGCTACAGCCTGGCCGAGTTCTTGTTCCTGGACATCGGGAATTCTATAGGTTGTACAGATTTCCCAGAGTGTATCTCTAATAAGATCCTTGCTGGATTCTTTCTGAGACAGGAGAATCCCAGAAAGATCTTCGAGAATCTCTCTAGCTTCAGCGAATCTCTGGCAATAAATCAAAGATTGGCTCAGGAAGTAACGAACCTGGTGGGAATATTTGCCGTTTGTTGTAAATGAGGGATGGGAAGAAAGGGGATTGCCTGGCATTCCTTGCCATAAAGAATCGTAGGCTTCCAGGTATCTGCGGAATTCATCGATTGCCTGATAGTAGTTTTTGGCTTGCAAAGAAGTTTTGCCTAGCCTCATACGGATTTCTTCGCTCAGGGCATCGCCTGGTTTTAAGTCCAAAGCCTTTTGGTATAAAAAATACGCTTTATTGTAATCAGGCTCGCTTGCCTGTAAATCTTCTGGTTCAGGTTTTTTTTCAAGAGCTTCGGCAAACTGGATATATACCCTGGCAATGTGATCCTTTCTATCTTGGGCATGAAGGCGAGTCGCTTCCTGAGAATAAATGTTCTCCAGCGATTTGTAGTCTTTTCTTTTTAAAAAGATGCGCCCCAAAAGAAAACGTCCTTTGTATTGCCATGGGTTTTCTTTTTTTAACAAAAGCTTAATGCTTTCTTCGCTTTCTGCAAGGCTTTCCTGATGGTACTGCGCTAAGGCTTTCATATAGAGGAAATAGTCCTTGTCTTGCGCTTTTTCTAAGCCTTCCTGGGCAATGGAAACAGCCTGCTTGTAGTCCATCAGGCGCATGGCCTGATTTAAATCCAAAGCAAGCTTATTTTCTATTTCTTTTGCCTCCTGTGCCTGTCCTGACGAGAGTATCAACATAATAATCAAACTCCCTAAAAAAAATCGCATCATACATCATCCTTTCCAAAAAAACTGGATTTCTCTGCTCAAAGTGTTTTTTCTGAGAGCAGAGAAATTCAGGAGAAATAAAAAACAATACGAGGAAAAGAGGTCTTACAAAGTATACTACGATTTGCCAAAAAAACAAAAAGCGATGCAATGTATTGTGCAGAAAAATTGAGGCAATAAAATGAAAAAGCACGAAGGGGAAATATAATTTTGCGGCTTGTGCAAGCTTTAATTTTATATTCTCTTCGTGCTTTTTTTCATGGTAAGATTTTAAATTTTTAGGCGATTAATATCGGGAGCTTTTATATAAAGCTTGTCCACCATATCCGCCCATAATTTTTCTTGGTCTTTGTCCACTGCCAGGAACATCTATGATTTTGGCTTCGCCATCGCCAATGTAAATAGCAACATGACCAGAGCCACTGGACGATTTCCATCCGATTACATCTCCTGGTTTCAAGCCAGAATAATTATTGTTTGTACCAACATAAATAGGATTTGATCCCATCAAGTTATTTGCATTGTCCCAGGATATTCCTAAAACTTCAGAAACAAATCCGCTACAGCCTTGGCTGTATACTTTTCCTTGGTTGTAAAGTGCTTTAGCCCTATCAACTCTGGCGTTCTGGGTTACGACTTCTTCCGATGTTTTTGGGGCTGTCTCGCTCTTTTCTCTCCATTGCAATTTGAAAGAAGCCCTGACTTCCCAAGATTTCATGGTTTTTTGCTCAGAATTGAAGTCTTTTTGTACTTCATATTTTGCATTCAATTCTGCTTGCATTTTTTGAGTTGCATATACTACTTTACTTCCAAGATCATATCCGCATTGACCATTGTGGCATTGATATCCAGCATTGAAATCCACTTGCCATTTATCGCTTCTATCATTATTTAGCTCTACTATAGAAAACCAAATTTGGCTTTGTTTTTCTGCAATAGCATTAATTACATTAAGCCAATTTTGTGTTTTTTGGCTATTCAAAATCTCAGCAGTTAGAGAACCCGCCCAATCAGAGAGTTGGTCTGCGTCTATTTTGATTCTGCTTTTATCTGCATTGCTGGCTGCTTCTACAGATATTTTGGAATTTCCAGAAATTTTATAGCTAAAAGAATAGTGCAGTGTGTCTAGTACCTCTCCTGTATAAATGTCTGTTTTTATTAAAACATTGACAGTATCATTAGCATTGGCAAATAAACCAGTCGTGTGCATTATATTGCCATCATTAGCTTTGTATAGCGAAAATTTATTTTTTAATGTCCATAAAGAAAAGGAATAAGTAATAGAGTCTTCTCTATCTCCTGAAGAAGAACACTGGTATTTATAGGTACATCGTGTGCATTGTTTGCATTGGCCGCAAACTGGATCATAGGAATGTTGATAGAAACCATGGTTGCATTTGGGGCATGAAAATGTCCATTTTTGATCGCATCCTCTAGTCTCTTCTGTTGCAGATTTTCTATCTCCTGGAGAAGAGCACTGATATTTATAGGTGCATCGTGTGCATTGTTTACATTTTCCACAATTTGGATCGTAAGAATGTTGGTATGTGCTATTGCCGCATTTAGGGCATGAAAATGTCCATTTTTGGTCGCATTGTCTATTATTTACTGTATCTACTAGCATTTCCACAGAAGGAACAAAGCAGCTCACATAAGCATGTTCGCCCTTCAATAATTCTGTATTTTTTGTGTTATTCAGCCATACCTGGTGGTCGGCTTTTAGTTCTGTTTCATTCCATTGAGCAAAAGCAAAAGGCGCAAGAATCAATAAAAATAAAGATAAATAAAGCTTGTTCATTGTTTGTCCTTTCTAACCATAAATGTAAAAGCATATAACGATATATGCAGTTGTTATAGCAAATAAAATGCCATTCTTTTTTTTTTAAGATTTCATCTTAAAGACATGGGAAATGGGAAGAACAAAAAGAAAGAGGGGGATGGTTTAATATCAAGAGGGATACTTGTGTAAAAAGTCGCAGCGAGAGCAGTCTCTCTTTCTCAAAAGGCTATTTTTTGATAGTCCAATTTTTATTTTGGTCTTTTACACAAGCACCAAGATTATTTTTATGTAGTGTTAAAAAGTAGCACTTTGTGAGCAAGACTTGGTAATTTCTACATACACGTTACTAAAAGTAACATCATATTGTCCGTTTGTTTTGACAGGATTAAAAATTTGTAGATAAGATTATTTTGGTCTACGCCAAAGCAGTTGTTAGATTTCATCTATTATATTTATTCAATTGAGCCCAAGTGACGGCCTTAGCCCATGCAATTTTAGTTTTTTCAAATGTATCATAATGAAGTCTCACATTTTTTTGGTAGATATCGAAATCAGAAAATATTTTATCAAACTCCTG
This sequence comes from Candidatus Brocadiia bacterium, assembly GCA_013359215.1. Lineage (GTDB taxonomy): Bacteria > Planctomycetota > Uabimicrobiia > Uabimicrobiales > JABWCH01 > JABWCH01. The sequence continues at coordinate 29,886 of JABWCH010000064.1, forward strand.
CGTTTTAAAAAAATCACACATAAAAGGTATTGAGATATCTAATGATTCTTTTATCTCCTTCATTATGGAATCGTAATCTTTATTTTTAGTTATATATGTAAGTAGTGGTTTATATCTCATCCATCCACGAGAAGCATTAACAAATCTATTTATAATTATTTTACTATTTGCAGTAATTGGAGAAAGTTCTACAGGTAAAACGCCATTCAGTATATTTTTATAAAAGAGAAAACCATCATGAAATGTATAGCATGGTACTCTAATTACTTTATTTTTAGATAAACATGTTGATAAAAATGTATCCTCTCCTCTTGCACCTGGGGGATTGTAAAATGGTGCAATACTATTAATTTTATTTAAATTGAAACAAAGATTTGCTCCCGATATAAATTTCATTCCATGTTCTTCTTGAACTTCGAATATTGGCTGATTCATTAAAATATCCATGTCTGCATATGTAACACCGTTATTTTGAATCATGGTATTTTTTACAGAATCCCAACTAATAATGTCATTCGACAGTGCAATTATAAATTTCTTAAATACTTTTTCAGGTAATTTTTCGGAAAACTCAATAAATGGTATTGGCGATATATACCCACAATGCCTCCCATGTGTTATATCGCAATCATTAATATGTTTTAAATGCGTACTAACGACTCCTTGACCCATCCAGCAAAGTTTGTTATGCACGCAAGATGCAATCGGATACTCATCGTCATCGATAAATAAAAGGGCATCCATTCCATTTCTGATTGCAGCATATAAAACTGCATTACGCTTTTTGCCGTAGCCAGATCCAAATAAAAGATCAGCTTCTTTCAAGGTTAAAACACCATTATTTACCAAAATTTTAGACTCTTCCTTGATTTTATTAACGCCGTAATAATTAATACCATCAATAAGCTTTATCAATTCAGATGGAATGTTTTTATAATCGTTTATATTTGTCTTATGATATTTCAAATCATAAGCTATAAATAATTGAATGAGTATAGACTTATCTTCGATAAGCCCATGCTCATTCCAATTATTTATGTACGTTCTTAATAGATTACGAAACCCCTTTCTACCCGTTACAAATCCTATTCCTACTTTCATAGTAATATCCTTTCTATTTTGACAATGTTAAATCTGGATTGTAACGCTACGCAAATCCTAAACCTAAACCTAAACCTAAACCTTATCAATGTTAACTTTTCTATGCAACTCTTTTCCCTGAAAGAGTTTTATATACTAGCAACGCCCTGGGTAAAGCTTTTTTTCGATAGTTTGAGAATCCATAGCCCTGATGCTAAAACTGCAATGCAAATAAGAGTAATAGGAATAGGCATGTTAGCGTCATTTTGGCTGAAGGTTTCCCATAAGCCTAGAGTTTTAAAGCATGGTTCGCCGAAAAGTCCGAGGCTGTTGTTTAAAACATGAGCAAACATGGCAGGGAAAATAGAGCCTGTATGATATACTATGAGTCCCAAAAGAATGCCCATGACCAGATAAAAGGTGAAGTTGGAGAAATTCAGGTGCATGATGGCAAAAAGGGCTGCTGTCCAGAAAATTGCAAGCATAGGCTTTTGTTGCTTTTTAAAGGAAGAAAAGAGCAATCCTCTGAAAAAGAATTCTTCGCAAATCCCAGGTGTAAGGGCAAAGGCGAAAAACAGAAGGAGAGGAGAGGAATCTTCGAGCATGGGTTTTAGCATTTTGGCAAATTCTTCTAACGCGCTTACATCTCCAAAGAGGAATTTTCTTTGAAATATGCTTACTTCCCTTGCTAAAACCAAGCCCGATAAAGCAATCAGTGTAGCAGCAAGGAAATGGATTGTCTTGGGCTTCTTGAAATGGAAAGATTCAAAGATATTGAGCTGGTATGATAAGCAAACCAACAAAGGCAGAAGAACAAGAAAAACCAGTTGCGTAAAGATTTGGCCTTTAAGGAAATTCCAGCCTGCGAAGTACTTGCCAATGAAATAGTAAAGCACCATGACCAAGAGGAATAGGATCATGCCTTGGGAAAAGGTGAGTACAGTTTGTCTTTTTTCCTTTACATTCCAAAACTCCATTTTTAGGGAATCGCCTTCCCTGCAAAATACTTCTTCCTTTTCAAAGAGTTTGACTGCCCAGAGCAAGGCAAGGCCAGCATACAATAGAGTAGACAAGAAGACTGTGGTTATGTAAATCCAGGGGATTTGTCCCATAAATAGCTCTTTGTAAAGCAAAACAACTCCAACAATGGGAATCAGGCTTTTTGTCATATCGAGCTTCATGGCTGGTATGATGGAAACCATTGCCAGTGGCATTACAATAACCATAAGCGGAGTGAGGTAGTATTGGGCTTCCTTGTATGTGCGTGCAAAAACAGATAAAGCGAGGGATATAGCCGAGAACAATCCAAGCATAGGGACTAGAATCGCCATAATCATAAAGATTGTGGAAAAAGAGATGCTAAAAGAAATGCTTGAGCCTTTTTGGTCTGATGTTTCATCGGATTCATAAACAATAGTCTTTTGTAAATCCTGAACGGGCTTTTCTAGGTTTTTTTGTGTCTGGGCTGGCATGGAAACTTCCTGGCGGCTGGCGATACCAGCAAATTGCTCAAAGGTTAAGCCCATGCTTGCCAGATTCAAGATAGATCCTGCCATTCCAATGGTAAAAACAGCAAGGTATTTTCCTAAAACGATTTCATATCGGCGAGCAGAGGAGATCAAAAGCGTTTCCATTGTTCCGCGTTCTTTTTCGCCTGCGCCCATATCAATAGCAGGATGAAGGGTAAAGGATACTGCCATTAAAACTAAAAGAAGAGAGAGGACTTTCCCAAATTCAAAGCCCCCTTCTTCCTCTGCCTTGCTTATATTTTTGAGGGAAATCTGGAAAGGCATAACAAAAGATGTGGGCTTTTGGATTTTTTCCAGGCGTGTTTGCATTTCCTGAAAATGGATGCGTTCTAAAAGGGCTGTAATTTTTTTTACAGTGAGCTGCGACTTTTCTTTTGTTCTTATGTAGTATACAGAAACCTTGGGCAATGGATTGCTTTCTTCTGATTGCATTGTTGCTAAAAAAGATTCTGGAACTTCCAAAGCCAGCTCTATTTTTTCGGTTCGTATCCAATCAGAAATTTCTTCTTTTTTTACGCTGATAATTTCAAATCGCTCGTCTTTGATCAGGATTTCTTTCAAAAGAGGGTATTCACCGCAAAAGCCAATTTTGCTTTTTTTCTTTTCCAGGTTACCCAACTGCAAAACCACAGCCTGGCTCATCCCTAGCATCAAAAGCGGATAAAGCAGCACAGGCAAAAAAAGGGTAAGAAAAAGGGTTCGCTTGTCCCTCAAAGTTTCCCGAATTTCTTTTTGGTAAATGGCTATGATATTTTGTATATGATGCAAAAAAGAAATCATAGATTTTTCTCCCCAACAATAGAAAAGAAAATGCTTTCCAGATTGGCTTTTCCTGTTTTTTCTTTTAATTCTTCCAATGTACCCATCACAAGAATTTTTCCTTTATGCAAAATGGCGATCCTATCGCAAAGCTTTTCTGCTTCGCTCATGATATGAGTTGATAGGAGAATGCATTTCTTTTGTTCGCGGCATAAAGCAATGAAGTCCACAACCGTTTTAGCAACAAAAATATCCAGGCTTACGGTCGGTTCATCAAAGATAAGCACAGGGGGATCATGAACAATAGTGCGAGCAATGGATACCTTTTGTCTCATGCCTGAAGAAAGCTTGGAGTTTAGAGTATAAGCAAAATCTTTCATCTCAAGCAAGGAAAATATCTCTTCTGTCCTTTGTGCGATTCTTTCCTTGCTCATTCCATACAATTTTCCGAAATACTCCACCATCTCTATGGGAGTAAGCTTTTCATATATGCCTGTGCTGTTAGATATAAAACCAATATTCTGTCGCACTTGCTGTGGAGAAGACATCACATCGTATCCTGAAAC